>DATJDA010000001.1:0-1767 GCA_035497695.1 Marinobacter sp.
CTGACATAAACACCCTGTGAGCCCGTAACAAAAAGAAAAAAAGTTAAACAGCAATTATAGCTGTCGCTCGGTTGCGCTGCCACCGAATGGTTAGATGGTGGCCAGTGCAACAAGTTTCAAGTGGTATCTCCCGCTTCTTGATTAAGCGTGAGCTGCCTTTTCAGTTCATTCCGCTCTTCATCTGAGAGATTGTTCAGATTGATCTCTCCTCTGCGAACCATGGCCAGCCTGCGCTGGACGATTTTTGTCTCATTTTCAGGAGCCAGTATTTCCCGCGCGTTTGCGAGTGTGCTTTCCCGGGTGGGAATGTGTTCAATATCATCAAATAAATGGTAGAAACGTTCCCGCGCCTGGTTATCGAGCGCCAGATGGCGTACCAGTGCTTTGCGATTCTGCACTTGTTGTTGCAGTATCCAGTCGGCAAAATCGCGAGCCCGGTTAAACCGGCGCGAACTTCTGGCTAACTCAACAACTTCTGTGGCCATTTCTGGCGCTTCCAGCAGAGCCAGGCACAGAATGCTGTCTTTGCTGAGCTTGACGTCAATACGCTCTTCGTTGATTCGCTGTCTACGATCGCCAGACCACTTTCCGCGCTGCCCTTGCTGGTGGTTTTGCCACTGATTGCGCCCACTGCACAAACGAAGCATTTCGTGCCACATTGCGTCCCTGAGGGTGCTTCTGGGCATTTTTCCCAGCAGTGCCTCAGCCCGCGCCCTTAGCTCTCCTCTATGTTCCGGGAGTTGCAAATCCAGGCCTTCACTTTGTCGGTCAAACAGGTACCTCGACAAAGGAGTGGCGCTGTCTATGCGCTTTTGGAAAGCAACCTGGCCTTCTTTTCGCACCAGTGTGTCCGGGTCTTCGCCTTCTGGCAGTATCAGGAACTGCAGGTGCATCCCGTCGGCCATAAGTTCCAGTGCATTTTCCATGGCACGATCGGCAGCCTTGAAGCCTGCCTGATCACCATCAAAACAGAACACAATGTGTCTGACCTGCCTGAGCAATGCTGTCAGACTGTCCTGGTTGGTCGCTGTGCCCAGCGTTGCAACTGCATAATGAATGCCATTCTGGGCGAGGGCTATAACATCCATATAGCCTTCTACCACAAGCAGCCGGTCAACTTGTTTTAGCTGTTGTTTTGCTTCAAACAGCCCATAAATTTCCCGGCTTTTGTGAAATACATCCGACTCCGGAGAGTTAATGTACTTGGCTTTGTCGTCCCCCAGTGCCCGTCCGCCAAAGGCAATCGTTCGTCCACGGCTGTTACGAATCGGAAACATTATCCGGTTACGGAACAGATCTCTGGGGCGGTCGTATTTATTCGATACGGTGCCGGTTTCAATCAGTGGTCCCCGGATATCTCCGCTGGCCGCATCAAATAATGCTGTTCCGGCCGCGGGGGCATAACCAATCTGGTACTGCTGGATAATAGTATCGTCCAGCCCCCTTTGCTTCAGATAGTCCCGGGCATAAATTCCCTGTTGGCTATTCAGTGCTGATTGATAGAATCGGCTGGCAAAATCCAAAGCGTCAGTAAGTGTTCTTGCCTGCTGAATTTCCTGCTTGGCCGCCTGGTCATAAGGCACTTCCAGGCCGGCTCGCTTTGCCAATTCCTCAACGGCTTCGGTAAAGCCAAGTCCGTCGAACTCCCGGACAAAACTGATGGCATCGCCACTGACGCCACAACCAAAGCAATGATAGAACCCTTTTTCCGGTAGTACGTTAAATGATGGGGTTTTTTCATCATGGAACGGACAACAGGCTTTGTAG
>DATJDA010000002.1:0-5165 GCA_035497695.1 Marinobacter sp.
CGGTACATGGGGTGCAGCAAATCGAGCATGCTGGTAATGGCGTAAGGGCGCAGATCAAAGAACTCACGAACAAGCTGAATAATTTTCTCGTCGCTGATTTTGCCGGTGCCGAAGGTATTCAGAGAGATTGACGTAGGCTGTGCCACACCAATGGCGTAGGAAACCTGTATCTCGCACTTGTCTGCCAGGCCTGCCGCGACAATATTTTTGGCAACGTAACGGGAAGCGTACGCGGCAGAACGGTCTACCTTGGACGGGTCTTTGCCAGAGAAAGCACCGCCCCCGTGGCGAGCCATACCGCCGTAGGTGTCGACAATGATTTTACGGCCAGTCAGGCCGCAGTCGCCAACCGGCCCGCCGATAACGAATTTGCCCGTTGGGTTGATGTGGAACTGAGTATCTTTGTGCAGCAGATCAGCCGGCAGCACGTGTTTAACAATCAGCTCCATTACCGCTTCGGTCAGGTCTTTCTGGGTAACGTCTTCATCGTGCTGGGTAGACAGAACCACCGCATCAATGCCGACCACTTTGCCGTTTTCATAGCGGCAGGTTACCTGGCTCTTGGCATCCGGGCGCAGCCAGGTTAACAAACCGGCTTTGCGGGCTTCAGCCTGGCGCTCTACCAAACGGTGGGCGAAGGTGATTGGTGCAGGCATGAGCACTTCTGTCTCATTGCTGGCGTAGCCGAACATCAGGCCCTGATCGCCGGCACCCTGATCTTCCGGCTTCTGGCGATCCACGCCCTGGGCAATATCAACAGACTGCTTGCCAATAATATTGATAACGCCACAGGTGTCGCCGTCAAAGCCTACTTTGGAAGACGTGTAACCAATGTCTTTGATAACGCCGCGAACAAGTTCTTCCAGATCAACCCAGGCGTTGGTGGTTACTTCACCGCCAATAATGGCCACACCGGTTTTTACCAAGGTTTCACAGGCAACACGGGCTTGTGGGTCTTCGGCCAGAATGGCGTCCAGAACCGCATCAGAGATTTGGTCGGCCAGTTTGTCCGGGTGGCCCTCGGAAACGGATTCGGATGTGAAGATATTGTAGTCAGACATATTAAGCTCCTTTTTGAGCGCTTCAGATTCATACCAGTTTGGCCGGAAATGACAGGTGCAAGAGGCCGAATTGTAAGTGTTTGTAGGTTATACGTAAAAATACGTATGCTATATCAATAAACTTTGATATTCCTCGAATCTGATTTCGACCCGATTCATATTCAGAGCTGAATGCTTGTTTTCCAGAATTCCCGGACCTGCAGTTGAAAACCATTGCGCAGGCCAATAAAAAGTTGCTCTCCCGCCAGCAGTCCGGCCTCTGAAGCCCAGGCTGTCAGCTCTTCTGGCTCAAACCCCAGCCAGAGGTCGCCACAGTTCGTTTTTGCCCAATCCTGATCGTGACGGCACAACTCGCTAACAACAAAACACGCGTTGTTATTCATCAGTGCAGCGGCATCCAGAAACATGTCGGCCGGGCTGGGCACATGGTGCAACACCATGTTTGCCACAATCAGGTCGAACGCATCGCCGCGGGCGAGCAGAGTGTCTGTTACGCCTTCAACCAGATTCACGTTGGTAAGCTTTTCATCAATGCAGGTGCGTGTGGCTTTGGCCAGCATGTCCCGGCTGTTATCCAAAGCGGTTACTTGGCTGGATAACTCTGATAACACAGGCAAAAATGCCCCTTCACCCGGGCCAATTTCCAGCGCGGTTTGCCACGGCTGTTTGGCCGCCCGCTTACGCAATAATTCGGCAACTGGCTCAGCGTACAGATTGAACGCAGCAATCAGTTCCTGCTGCTCTCGGAACTGTTCGGCATGCCGCGCAAAAAACAGTTGCGACTGATCTGCCCGCTGGGTGCGAATTTCTTTAATGCGTTTCTGCAAATGCTCTGGCAGGGCTACTCTGTCTACCGTTTCAAAGATCTGGCGAACGGTTTGCCCGGTCAGTTTGTCGTTCTCCAGGTGCAGTGGCCGGCGATAGAAAATAGCGTTGCCTTCACGCTGAGATTCCAGAAGACCAGCTTTGTGCATCACCTTTAAATGATGGCTCATGCCAGATTGGCGCATATCGAACATCTGGCTCAACTCAAGCACCCCAAAGGTGTCCCTGCGAAGCACCCGCAGGATCTCCAGGCGCAAAGGATCGCCACTGGCTTTAAAGATCGGGGCCAGGGCATCTACAGAGCATGCTTCGTTTGTATGTGCATTTATGGCTGTCATGGTTGCGGAGTGTAAGTGGGTTTTGATGACCGATCAATACCTATATCAATAAATTTTGATATAGATTTATCATTTTTCAAAATTAGTCGTTTCGGAAATCCACAGTAGGGTATTCCGACAATATCGCCACGCAGATTTGCCCGGCACACCTTTATCAGCGAAAATACGCGCCTCAATTTTGAATAGCCTGATATCGGCCCTTTTATAGCATCAGGGTTTGCCCTGCCAGCCCTGAAAACCACTGGAGAAATGTAAATGCCATCTCGTAAAGATCTCGCCAACGCCATTCGCGCGCTGAGCATGGATGCGGTTCAGAAAGCCAAATCCGGCCACCCGGGTGCGCCCATGGGTATGGCAGATATCGCCGAGGTGCTGTGGAATGATTATTTAACCCACAACCCTGCCAACCCCCAGTGGGCGAATCGCGACCGTTTTGTGCTCTCTAATGGCCACGGCTCCATGCTGCAGTATTCCCTGCTGCACCTGACCGGTTACGACGTTTCTATTGAAGACATCAAAAACTTCCGCCAGCTTCACTCAAAAACTCCCGGCCACCCCGAATACGGTTACACTCCGGGCGTTGAAACAACCACTGGCCCACTTGGCCAGGGCATTGCCAACGCAGTCGGTTTTGCCATTGCCGAAAAAGCACTGGCGGCGCAGTTCAACCGCCCCGGCCATAACGTTGTTGATCACTACACCTACGCCTTTTTGGGCGATGGCTGCCTGATGGAAGGCATCTCCCACGAAGTGTCCTCACTGGCGGGCACACTGGGTCTGGGCAAGCTGATCCTGTTTTATGACGATAATGGCATCTCGATTGACGGACAGGTTGAAGGCTGGTTTACCGACAACACACCCAAGCGTTTTGAATCTTACGGTTGGCAGGTGATTCCCAACGTTGATGGCCACGATGCAGATGCCATTCGCGCCGCCATTGAAATTGGCCGGGCCAATACCACGCAGCCAACACTGATTTGCTGCAAAACCATCATCGGTTTCGGCTCTCCCAACAAGCAGGGTAAAGAAGACAGCCACGGCGCGCCGCTGGGCGAAGACGAAATTGCACTTACCCGCAAAGCACTGGGCTGGTCCCACGGGCCATTTGAAATTCCTGCGGATATTGCCGCTGCCTGGAATGGTCGTGAAAAAGGCGCTGCCGCTCAGGCTGAGTGGGACAAGGCATTTGCCGCGTACGAGAAAGCCGAGCCAGCACTGGCTGCTGAGTTCAAGCGTCGTGTAGCCGGCGACCTGCCTGCGGATTTTGCAAAACATGCCCAGGCGTACATTCAGGAATGCCAGAACAAAGGCGAAACCATTGCCAGCCGCAAGGCTTCACAGAACGCTTTGAATGCCTACGGCCCGATGTTGCCGGAACTGATGGGTGGCTCTGCCGATTTGGCGGGCTCAAACCTGACCATCTGGAGTGGCACCAAGTTTGTGACCAAAGACGACGCCAGTGGTAACTATATTCATTACGGCGTTCGGGAATTTGGTATGGCCGCCATTATGAACGGCATCACCCTGCATGGCGGCTTTGTGCCCTATGGCGCTACCTTCCTGATCTTCATGGAATACTGCCGCAATGCCGTGCGCATGGCCGCACTGATGAAGCAGCGCGCTATTTACGTATTCACCCACGACTCTATCGGGCTGGGTGAAGACGGCCCAACCCACCAGCCGATTGAACAAATGGCAAGCCTGCGCACAACCCCGAACATGAGCACCTGGCGCCCGGCGGACGCGGTTGAATCTGCAGTTGCCTGGAAAGCCGCTCTGGAGCGTAAAGATGGCCCGACAGCCATGGTCTTCTCTCGCCAGAACCTGCCGCACCAGGCACGTAGCACACAGCAGGTAACCGACATTGCCAAGGGTGCTTACATTTTGTCAGACAGCGAAGGCACGCCAGACCTGATCCTGATTGCAACGGGTTCGGAAGTGGGCCTGGCTCAGGATGCAGCAACCAGTTTGCGTGAGCAGGGCAAGAAGGTTCGTGTGGTATCCATGCCATCTACCGACGTATTCGAAGCCCAGAGCGCGGAATACAAGCAACAGGTGCTGCCACTGGAAGTGACCAACCGGATCGCCATTGAAGCCGCCATTGCAGACTACTGGTACAAGTACGTTGGTCTGGATGGCCGTGTGATTGGCATGACAACCTTCGGTGAATCCGCACCTGCGGGCGAGCTGTTTAAAGAGTTCGGTTTCACCGTGGAGAATATTCTGGAAGTTGCTTCCGAATTGCTGGACGCATAATGACAAATCCAGCCCGCTTTCGCATAGCAATTAATGGCTATGGCCGGATTGGCCAGTGCGTGCTGCGTGCGCTTTATGAAAACGGTTTTCACGAACGTCTTCAGGTGGTGGCAATCAACGAACTGGCAACGATTGAAACCATCGCGCACCTGACCCGTTACGACTCCACCCATGGGCGTTTCCATGGAGATGTTGTGGTGCAGGGGCAGGATTTGCTGATGTGCGGAGACTCAATTCGAGTGCTCCGCCACTCAGATCCGGAAGGGCTGCCCTGGAAGGAGCTGGACATAGATCTGCTTCTTGAGTGCTCTGGTGCCTTTTCAGACCGGGCAACAGCGGAGCGGCATCTGCAGGCCGGCGCGAAGCGTCTGCTGTTCTCCCAGCCCGCCGAGCCGGATGTCGACCGCACGGTTGTTTACGGTATTAACGAAGAAGATCTCAACAGCAGCGATCGCATTGTGTCTGCAGGTTCTTGCACAACTAATTGCCTGGTGCCGGTTATTCAGGTTCTGGATCAGGCATTTGGCATTGAGCAGGGCAGCACAACCACCATTCACGCAGCCATGAACGACCAACCGGTAATTGATGCGTACCACCATCAGGACCTTCGTCTTACCCGCAGTGCCTTGCACAACATAGTGCCGGTAGATACCGGCCTTGCCCGCGGTATTGAAAGGTTGCTTCC
>DATJDA010000003.1:0-4259 GCA_035497695.1 Marinobacter sp.
TGAAATGTTCGTGGGGCAGTCTTTGGTGGAGAACGTACAGAACGCCCGCGCCGGATAAAATGCCAAAAATAACAAGCAGTGAAGCCGCCCAGGTTGAACCCAGTATGGCTTCACCATGCTCAAGCCCCGGTAGTAGCAGCGAAAAGAAGGAAGCCGCCAGCATAACCCCTGCGGCTCCGGCCAGCAGATTATCCTGTAGTTGATCAGACACGTTTTTTACAAAAAATACGGCCAGGGCACCAAGGCCGGTGGCTAGCCCTGCGAGCAGGCTGGCCACTGAGCCGAGTAAGATAATATTGACGTCCGAAGTCATAAGGCAGGCTCTGTTTGTTGTGTCAAAGAGCGTTCAGGTGTTTCCAGATCCGCTTGAATAATAAGTTTTGGAATTCTCCAGCCAGCGGGTAAAGGTGGCCGGTTTCAGGCATTAGTGTCAATTGTGCATTGGACAGGTTTTTTACCAGATGACGGGCATAATCCACCGGTATGAAAGGGTCCTGTTCACCCAGATAGACAAGTACGGGCGTGCGGATTTGCGCCAGGCGAAATCCCCAGTCGACCAATTCGGTCAACAGATCAGTTGCGATTGCTCTGCCTCCGCTGGCGAGGCACTCCATCTGGTCTTGTCGAAATAATTCCTCGGCAAGAAAATATTGAAGCAAACGCCGGTCCTCTTCACTCACCAGTTGCTCTGCCTCACGCATATACAGGCCAGGATTACGCCTGGAAAACCATACTACAACGTTTACCAGCAGTCGCATAAGTCCGGGGCTGAAGCGTGCCAGTTGTGGTCCCGGCCATCGGGTTGCTTCAATCAGCCGGTGGGTACCTTCATACTCAACAAAGTTGGTATAACCAGACAAACATACACCTAAATCTATTCGCTGGTGTAGCTTATAGCAGCAGGCGAGCGTTCTTGAGCCACCGCTGGACCAGCCCACATGGCTAAAGCGTCTTAGCCCAAGTGCGTCTGCCAGTTCACGGATATCATCAGGGTAGTCCAGCAAGATGCGGTGGTACTGGTAGGTAGAGCCGCCAATTCCAGGGCGGTCCGGAGTTATAATCCGAAAGCCGTGTCGCTTGGCCTGACTGTGAAAAAAATGCCCCTCCAGTCGACAGCCCGGCATGCCGTGGCCAAAAATAATCGGATACCCCTGAGGGTCGCCCAGATCTGTATAGGCAAGTTTTCGGCCATCGGCCAGAGTCAGGCTGTGATCCGCTTTGGCTATTGTCAGGCTTTGGGTGAAGTTCATTAGTGGCGCAAAATCAGTCAAAAGCCCGGGGCTGAAGTGCATCCGGCTTCAGAAAAGGTTTGCTGCCAGTGTTGGAATGATCACCCAGTAATTTTCCGTTTATCAGTTTCCCGTAGTTTGTGTACTTGTGGAAGTTGATGAATTTCTCTCGGGTTTCCTTAACATCCCCCGTGTACCTGGGATCTTGTGGGCGTTCTTGAGAGTTGATGAAATTTGCGACCTGCCAGGCTTCATCGTCGGTTAACGTCCCGGGTTTACCCAAAGGCATATTGTTTTTGATGAACGATGCCGCTGTGAAAATGCGCGTTATGCCGGCTCCCCAGTTGTAGGAGTTGTCACCCCATAGAGGAGGGAACACGACCGTGCCATCCTTGTGCTGGCCTTGGCCATCATCCCCGTGACAGATGGCGCAATCTTTATGGTAGATAGCCTGGCCCCGATCATAATCCAGTTTTGGAGGTACCTGGCCGAGAGAGCTGAAACCCCGGCCGCCAATATTTGTTTCGTAAACCGGCGCGCCTTTCGCCAGCCAGGTGTGGTACGCCACCATAGCGAGCATGTCATCACTGCCGTAGGCGGGAGGAGTACCGTTCATGGAGAAGGAGAAGCAGCCGGCTATCCGTTCTTCAAGCGAGTTTACGTGCTGATTTTTTCCCCGAAAATCCGGAAGCGTCGTCACCGCCGGCCAGACCGGGCCAGACCAGTTTAGCCGGCCTTCTCCAAGATGGCAGGATTTACAGCTCAGGTCGCTAAAAACATATTTGCCCCGGTACTGCTGAGTATTCATAAACATATCCCGACCCTTGAGTATCACTTTCTTCAGTTCGGGATGGATGCTGGCATCGTTCTTCAGATCGTCGAGCGTGGGTGCCTTATGGATGTATTGGCCATCTTTGAAGTCTGGAAGATTTACCGGCACGGTAGCTTCTGCCAATGCCATAGGTGCGCTAATGAGAAGGGCGGCGAGCAGAGCAAGCAAGTAACGGGCTTTCATGATGTGTGCCTCCTTTTATTTCGCGCTGGCTGGCAGGCTGCCAAGATAGGCAGCAACCGCCGCGATCTGCTCGGCTGACATGCGGCCGGCGACTGCGGCCATGAGTTGATTCGGATCGTTCTTGCGCTGGCCAGTTTTCCAGGCCTCTAATTGCTGGCGAATATAGAGGGGATGTTGACCTGCGAGTGCTGGAAATGCGGAACCGACTCCCCTGTCTCCGGGGCCGTGGCAGGCGGCGCATGGGGGGATGTAATTGTCCCAGTCACCTTCTTTTGTCAACTTCTCACCGAGCGCGACCTGGGCACCAGGGGGCGTGCCGGTTGTTTTTGATGGGGGAGCAGGCAAAGAGGCATAATAGGCCGCAATGTTTTGGATTTGCTGCTCCGTTAAATTGTCGACATTAGGCTGCATGATCGCGCTGATACGCAATCCCGCATTGTAATCGAACATTTGTTTGGCAAGATATCCGGCATTCAGGCCAGCCAGCCGAGGGAATCCGCCGACTTCGTTGCCACCGCCATCTGCACCGTGACACGCAATGCACGGTGCTCCGCTGCCATCTCCCTGCCGGGTAAGCTTCTCACCCTCGCCCACGTCGGTCTGGGAATATGCGGCTGTAGCCATCATAGCTACACCGAGAGCAACAAACAGACGAAAAAGAAAGTGCGTCACGGTCAGCCTCCCACCACAAGTTGGTTTTTAGTCCAAGGCCCGTTAGCCACAGGCTTTAGAGAAAAGTGTAGTCTGTTATGGGAAGTTCTGTATGCAAGAATAACGAACAGGCCGTGTCTGTGCTTTTAAAAATCCTGTCTGCCAAAGCTCTTCAAACAGGGCGTTGTGATCAGCGTGCGTAATGAATCTCCGGTTGAGGCTGCTCCAGATTGTCAGGTTTGCGCCGGTGTTGACCGTCAAGGGGCAGGGCACGGACAATGCCGGAGTCACTCAGGCCTAACAAATCAGCCACACTGGCCGGCAAGGTAAGGCGCTCCGGGTTAAGCCATGCCTGGGCGTCATCCACTACCGTTGCCCGGAAATCAGATATTTTGGTATTGGCGACCAGCAGTGGTGCTCTAGAGGGAAGCTCAGCGTGTTTGTAAAAGTGGCGGCTATGTGTTGCCACTTTATAAGACGCTGAATCTCGTACGCTACGAATGTTGGCCATGGCGCACTCCAGGGTTGGCCCTGCGTCGAACAAATCAACCAGACCTTTATACTGAAAGCCCTCTGCCTTAAGTATGTGCAGGGCTGGGCGAGTCTGCGGATGCACCTGTCCGATCACCGACCTGGCTTCTTTGCTCATCAGGCTGGTGTAGAGAGGATGTAATGGCATCAACTCATTAATGAAATCGGTATAACCGGCCCCGACCAGGCGGGTGGCCTCTGCAAATTCCATATCCACAAAGTGGGTTTTTATCCAGTTCCAGAATGGCGATTGGCCAGATGCATCCGAGACACCGCGCATTTCAGCGATCACCGTATCGGAAAATCGTTCCGGGTGGGTTGCCATAAAAACAAAACGAACCCGGGAGAGCAGTTTGCCGGCGTTGGCACGACGAAACTGAGGGCGAAGGTATAAAGAACATATTTCTGTGTAACCGGTGTAATGGTTACAGCGGGTCAGGGTTTCGATACTTCTGCGTAGGCCCAGATCACGGGAATGCCGGACAACTGAGTTGCGCCGGAAGTGATGAAGCGGGCGAGTGTGGCCGGTAGAGGCCTCAATGCCAGTGGTACCCATGATGGCGCCAGTGAGCTCATCTTCCAGTACAAACAGGTAGTGTTCGTCTCCGGGGTGGGAGATATCACGATGGAAGCTGTCAATGGAGTGTTCAATTTTTCGGGCCAGTGCGTCCCGGTCTGGCATCAGTGAGGTAAACCCAGGGCCAGATTCAACGGCAATCTCGTAGAGTGTGTCCAGGTCCTTATGAGCTATTGGACGTATATGCATAGACGGAGTCCTTTATTGTTTCATCCAGTATGGCGATATTCTCAGCCGATTTGCAGGTGCAGTTTGC
>DATJDA010000004.1:0-19759 GCA_035497695.1 Marinobacter sp.
TGCGGCATAACGCCGTCGTCGGCAGCCACAACCAGAATAACGATGTCTGTACACTGTGCGCCCCGTGCCCGCATAGCAGTAAATGCAGCGTGGCCCGGCGTATCCAGGAAGGACACCATACCCTGAGCAGTTTTTACATGATAAGCGCCAATGTGCTGGGTAATGCCTCCCGACTCACCAGATCTGACCTTGGTGCGACGGATATAATCCAGCAAGGAGGTTTTACCATGATCAACGTGCCCCATAACACTTACCACCGGCGCGCGCTTGACCTTTTTGCCACCTTCACTTTCAACAGAAAACTTGCTGAGAACATCTACTTCAAACGCATCGTCGCTGACCGCTGTCGCCTTGTGGCCCAATTCTTCAGTCACCAGTACCGCTGTTTCCTGGTCCAGTGCCTGATTGATGGTGGCCATTACGCCCATGCCCATCAGTGCCTTGATGACATCGGCAGCCTTCACCGCCATGCGCTGAGCGAGATCGCCAACCGTAATTACCTCAGGAACTTCTATCTCCCTGACCATTGGCTTGGTTGGCCTTTCGAAGGCATGACGTTTTTCTTTAGGTTTCTTTTTCGCACGCAATGGCTTGCGCAGGGTGGTGTCTTCGTCGTCGTCAGAAACCACCAACTGGTCTTCTACCGGACGGCTGCGCGGGCCACGATGCCCTGCCGACTTCTTCTTCGGCTTACCGTCTTCAGTCTCGTCATCACCGCGCTCACGAACTTTTTCTTTCTTCTTCTTGGGTTTCCGTTCTTTACCTTCACCTTCCTCAGGGGGTGGCAGAGGCATATCTTCCGGAGACAATACCGGTGTTGGCTCAGATACCTTTTTCGGCGCTTCTTTTGCAGCAGGTACCGGCGTCTCTTGTGCCAGCTTTTCTGGCTGATCTTCTTTTGCAGGTGCCTGCCGCCCGGTCTCTACCTGTGGTGTCGACTCAGCCGAAATGTTTGGCACATCGCCTGTCGGCAACTGCTCATGTTCTGGCTTTTCTGCAACAACTTCAGGCTGGGGAGCCTCTACTTCCGGTTGCGTTTCTGCCCGCTTGATATAGGTGCGACGTTTACGCACCTCTACATTTACTGTTTTTGTCTTACCGGCTTTCAGCGTTGTGGTCGTTTTGCGTTTCAAGGTGATTTTTTGAGGTCCATCACCGTCACTATGATTCCGCCTCAGATAAGCCAGCAACTGCTGCTTTTCATCGCTGGACACAGCATCGTCACCAGAACGAGCCGTAAGGCCAGCTTCCACGATCTGTTTCAGTAAACGATCCACGGGAGCGCCTACATCTTCGGCCAGTTGTTTTACCGTTACTTCAGCCATACTGGTCTCCTCCCGAATTAAGCCTGGTCTTCAAACCAGGGGGCGCGTGCGGTCATAATTAATTGTCCTGCACGCTCTTCATCCATACCTTCAATATCGAGCAGGTCATCTACCGACTGCTCTGCCAGATCTTCCATAGTACGCACGCCCATACCAGCCAGCGTGAACGCCAGGCCGTGGTCCATGCCATCCATATTGAGAAGATCCTCCGCCGGTTCTGATCCTTCGAGCGCTTCTTCACTAGCCAGCGCCTGATTCAGCAGGGCATCTTTGGCCCGACGACGTAGCTCATTGACTGTGTCTTCATCAAAACCTTCAATCGACAGCATTTCCTCCATTGGCACATATGCCACTTCTTCAATGGAGGTGAAGCCCTCATCAATCAGAATGCCGGCAAACTCCTCATCAACATCCAAAAAGCTTATAAAATGTTCAACCAGACGGCTATGTTCATGTTCCTGACGGGCACCAGCCTCCTCTTCGGTCATCACATTCAGAGTCCAGCCTGTCAGCTCTGTCGCCAGGCGTACATTCTGACCATTCCGACCAATGGCCTGAGCCAGGTTGTCTGCAGCTACGGCAACATCCATAGTATGACGATCTTCATCCATTACTATAGAGGCAACCTCGGCCGGAGACATGGCGTTGATAACCAGTTGGGCCGGGTTGTCATCCCACAGGATAATATCAACACGCTCACCACCCAGTTCGTTGGAAACGGCTTGCACACGGGATCCGCGCATACCAACACAGGCCCCGACAGGGTCAATTCTCCGGTCGTTGGTTTTTACCGCAATCTTGGCACGGGAGCCGGCATCACGTGCCGCACCACGAATTTCAATGAGCTCCTCCGCGATTTCGGGCACTTCGATCCGAAAAAGTTCGATCAGCATCTGCGGCGCCGAGCGACTGAGAATCAGTTGCGGGCCCCGGTGATCAGTACGAATCTCTAGCAACAACGATCTTACCCGATCGCCCATGCGAAAGGTTTCCCGTGCAATCAGATTTTCACGGGGCAGCAACGCTTCTGCGTTACCACCGAGATCAACAATGACGTTATCACGGGTCACTTTCTTGACAGTACCCGACACCAGTTCGCCAACCCGATCCCGGTAGCTGTCTACAATCTTGGTACGCTCAGCTTCGCGAACTTTCTGGAAAATAATCTGCTTGGCCGCCTGGGCTCCAATTCGCCCGAACTCGATAGATTCCGTTTTCTCTTCGTGAGTATCACCCGGCTGCAGTTTACTATCAATTTGTTCAGCTTCCTGCATGGTGAGCTCGGTACCCAACGCAGGTACAGCGTCGTTATCAACTACTAACCAACGGCGGAAAGTTTCGTACTCACCGGTGCGGCGATCAATAGAGACACGGATATCCGCTTCTTCATCGTCGTAACGTTTTTTGGCGGCAGTGGCCAAGGCCAGCTCAATTGCCTCAAATATTACTTCTTTCTCGACACCTTTTTCGTTCGAGACCGTTTCAACTACCAGCAAGATCTCTTTACTCATCGGATTGCCCTGCCCTTAACATAAACTGTGCGTCCACTGATTTTCTGAATGTACTTACTTGAAAACGGGGATAATGTTTGCCTTGTCAATACTGTCAAATGGCAATAGATACTCGTGCCCGTCAGCGATCACCACCACATCATCACCCTCAATACCCTTAATCAGACCCTGAAATTTTCGACGCCCTTCAAAAGCCATACGCAGACGAATCTGTACCTGATAGCCGGCAAACTCTTCAAACTGTTCAAGCCGGAACAGGGGTCGATCCAGCCCGGGAGATGAAACCTCCAGGGTGTATTCGGTCTGAATAGGATCTTCCACATCCATTACGCCACTGATCTGACGGCTAACCTTTTCGCAGTCATCAACGCTGATGCCATTTTCAGCATCATCAATAAAAATACACAACCTGGACTGATGGCCCCGTGAACGATATTCAAGTCCCCAGAACTCATAACCAAGACCTTCAACAACAGGCCGCAGAATGTCTTCCAGTTGCTTAAACTTTGCTGCCAAGTTATGCCATCTCCCTATTCAGATTTACCTGTATCAAAAACAAAAAAAGGGCTGTTAATCAGCCCTTTTTATGCACAAGAGCCTGATGCGCCAGGCCCCTTAATCAAAAAGCCCCTACAAAAACGGGGCTTTTTGTTGCAAGAACTCGCAAGAAGCAAAACAATAAACCGCCTCTTGCTGACAGACACCTGGCCTGCCAAAAACCCAATAACTCTCATAATGACCGTCATCGGACCTCAATCTCCGCCGGAGTATAGAGACGCCGATCGGACTGGTCAAGGACTGACCAAAGAAAGCGGCTCGAAAACCCAAGCCATTTTCTCTTCTTCAATATGGTGCCCAAGGCCGGACTCGAACCGGCACAGCTTTCGCCACTACCCCCTCAAGATAGCGTGTCTACCAGTTCCACCACTTGGGCAAACATCTTACTCAAGCTCGGGGAGATCAGAATCCCCGCTGCCGGCTTCACTAGCAGGCGCTACTGCGTCAGTATTTGCCGGCGCTTTTGCAGGTGCCTGTCTGGATTCCTTAACAACCGGAACGCCAATCTCACCAGCCACTTCAGCGCGCTGTTTCGCAAACACCGCTAATGAAAAACTTGTCGCGAAAAATACGATAGTCAGGCCTGTGGTAACGCGGGTTAAAAAACTGCCACTACCCTGGCTACCAAAAACCGTCTGCGAGGCTCCGCCACCAAATGCGGCACCTGCATCTGCACCCTTACCCTGCTGGATCAGGATCAAACCCACCAATCCAACCGCGATAACCACGTGCACAACAACTATCAGTGTTTCTATCCAATCCATAACAGTTCTCGCGAATCTTGAACTTTAGGCACTCGCCGACAGTTGCCGGCAAATGCTCATAAAATCTTCTGCCACCAGCGATGCACCGCCGATCAAACCGCCATCTATATCAGGCCCGACAAAAAGTGCGGCTGCATTATCCGCTTTTACACTACCGCCGTAAAGTATTGAAATATTTTCAGCTGGTGCGTTCATATTTACAAGCACTTTGCGAATAGAAGCGTGCATTGCCTGAGCATCGTCTGCTGTCGCTGTTTTACCCGTACCTATGGCCCAAACCGGCTCATAAGCAACAACAACATGCTGCCACTGATCACCGGCTACGTTAGCCAGCCCTTGCCGCACCTGTGAAGCCACGACACTCTCAGCCTTGCCTGACTCACGCTCCTCAAGAGTTTCCCCTACACATATAATCGCTGTCAAACCAGAGGAAATCAGGCGCACAACCTTTTCAGCAACCAATTCGTCGGACTCTCCAAACAGTTGTCGCCGCTCCGAGTGCCCAACCAGAGCGTAATCACAGCCCTGGTCTTTTGCCATTTCTGCAGAGATCTCTCCGGTGTACGCCCCAGAGGACCACTGACTCACATTCTGGACTCCAATCGCCAGATCATCGCCGGCAAGTGCGACAGCATCTCTGACATATATTGCGGGAGGAATAACGACAATCCTCACGCCATTGCCAACAGCCCGGGCTTCAGACTGAACATAACCCACCAGCTTTTGCACAAGGTCTTTCGACCCGTTCATTTTCCAGTTTCCGGCTACGATCTTACGGCGCATATCAGCTCCCAAATGTAAGGGAGGGCGAACTATACAGCAGTCCCTCCCGGCAGACAACCGCCTGAAAACGACAAACTAAGATGCAAATTTCTCTACTACCCGCGCCAACTCCTGCGCTATGCGCGATATTTCTGCAGCATCCCGGCCTTCGGTCATTACCCGAATCAATGGCTCAGTGCCCGATGCGCGGAGCAGTACTCTTCCGGTCTCGCCGAGTTGCATTTCGGCCCTGCGAACCGCTACTGCAATCTCCTCACAACTGAATGGATCAAAGCGTCTGGCAACACGAACATTGATCATGGTTTGCGGGAATTTAGTCATGCCCTGGCGAACCTCCGTCAATGTTTTTCCCGATTTGTAAAGAGCAAGCAGGACCTGCAGTGCGGAAACTATGCCATCACCGGTGCTCGTGCAATCACGGATCACCATGTGACCAGACCCCTCACCACCAAGTACCCAATCGTTCGCCAGTAATCGCTCCATAACATAGCGGTCGCCAACTTTGGCGCGCTCAAATCCAATACCAAGCTCTTTCAGTGCCAGCTCCACGCCAAGATTGGTCATCAGAGTACCAACGACGCCATCGCCCTTGAGACGACCTTCTGCAAAGCGCTGGGAGGCAATGACATAAAGAAGTTCATCGCCGTCGACCTCCGAACCGTCACGATCGACCATGAGCACACGGTCTCCGTCGCCATCAAAGGCAACACCAAGGTCCGCACCCTGCTCCAGTACTGTATGCCGGAGTGTCTCAAGGCAGGTAGAACCTACGTTCAGGTTAATGTTAAGGCCATCAGGCTTACCACCTACTACGATTACATTGGCGCCCAGTTCGCGAAAGACTTTGGGTGCCACCTGGTAAGTCGCCCCATGTGCGCAATCCAGAACGATCGTCATGCCTTCGAGGGTGAATTCATTGGGCACTGTACTTTTACAAAACTCGATATAACGCCCCGGCGCATCATCTATTCGCGATGCCTTCCCGAGATCTATGGAGTCGCATACCTGAATTGGCTTTTCCAGCCAGCGTTCAATCTCAGCTTCCAGTGCATCGTCCAGCTTGGTGCCGGCCGACGAAAAGAACTTGATGCCGTTATCACCATGAGGGTTATGCGAGGCACTGATAACAATACCTGCAGATGCCCGAAAGGTGCGGGTGAGATAGGCAATAGCGGGCGTGGGCATTGGGCCAAGAAGCTTTACATCAACGCCCGCTGCTGACAGCCCTGCCTCCAGGGCCGACTCAAACATATAACCTGAAAGGCGCGTATCCTTGCCAATCAGCACGCTGTTGCGCTGCCCTTTCCGCTTGAATGCCTGCCCGGCTGCCCAGCCCAGATGAAGCATGAACTCCGGAGTAATTGGAAACTCCCCAACATGGCCACGAATGCCATCTGTACCAAAATACTTTCTTCCGGGCATTATCCAGCCTCCCTCATAGCCGTCACTACCTTGACAGCATCTACAGTTTCCCGCACATCGTGCGCACGAATAATGCTAACGCCTTTCATAGCCGAGATTGTTGCGGCAGCAAGGCTTGCTGACAAGCGCTCGTCAACACTGCGGCCCGTAATGGCGCCAAGCATCGATTTTCGAGACAAACCCACCAGCAAAGGATGTCCTAGAACATGTAACTGTTCGATGGATTTGAGCAGTGTCAGATTATGGCTCAGCGTTTTGCCAAAACCGAAACCCGGATCCAGCAGGATGCTCTGTGGCAAAACACCTGCCAGCTCCGCTGCCCTGACCCGTTCGGTGAGAAATGCGCTTACTTCGCGGCACACATTGCGGTACGCGGGGTGTTTCTGCATGAACTCCGGCTCACCCTGCATATGCATAAGACATACGGGAATGCCTGCCTTCGCCACGACTTCCGGCGCACCATCACGGCGGAGCGCACGAATATCATTGATAAGTCCGGCGCCCAGGCGCGCGGTTTCTGACATAACCTGTGGTGAGCTGGTATCCACTGAGATAACCACATCCAGATCGCGGGCAATCGCTTCTACCACGGGACAAACCCGATCCAACTCTTCCTGGATCGAAACAGACGCTGCGCCAGGCCGGGTCGATTCACCACCAATGTCGATGAATGCCGCGCCATCTGCGACCATTTGTCTGGCTTTGGCCAAGGCGGCGGCTGGATCATTGAACTGCCCGCCGTCTGAAAACGAATCCGGGGTAACATTCAGAACGCCCATAACATGACAGCGGGACATATCCAGCCTTCGCCCGGAAAAATCTATCTCCATAGTTAATCTATCCCGCGGCAACACACGCCGACACAACAAAAACAAGCGCCGCCCGGATGCCGGGCGGCGCAGTGATCTGGCTACAAAACGTACAAGTGCTCAGTGCTCGCCAGCGGGCCGTCCGACACCAGGCTGACGTCCGCCATCTGTGTCTTTTGTATTAACTGCCGGCTCTGGCTCATTAGCCTTCGCACCTCCGGTTGGGCCATTATCGCCCCAGCCTTTAGGAGGCCTGGGAACGCGACCTTCCATTATGTCATCAATCTGGAAGCGGTCGATGGTTTCATACTTCATCAGCGCGTCGGCCATCACTTCCAACTTGTCCCGGTTATCAATAAGCAACTGCCTGGCAGTCTCGTAGCACTCATCAATAATAAGCCGCACTTCTTCATCTATACGCTGGGCAGTTTCAGGCGAATACACGGTCTGTGCCTGTCCTGCCGAGCGGCCAAGGAATGGCTCTTCGGCGTCTGTATCGTATTGCAGCGGCCCCAGTTTTTCTGACAACCCCCAGCGAGTAACCATATTCCTCGCCAGGCTGGTGGCACGCTCTATATCATTGGAGGCGCCTGTCGTTACGCCATCGATTCCGAGCGTAAGCTCCTCAGCCACACGCCCGCCATACAAGCTACAGATTGAGCTGATAAGGAATCGCTTACTGTGACTGTATCTGTCCTCTTCAGGCAGAAACATGGTGACACCCAAAGCACGACCGCGGGGGATGATGCTCACTTTGTACACGGGGTCGTGTTCAGGCATCAGCCGGCCAACAATTGCGTGACCAGATTCGTGGTAAGCCGTATTTCGCTTTTCTTTCTCGCTCATCACCATGGATTTGCGCTCGGCGCCCATCATGATCTTGTCTTTGGCGAGCTCAAATTCTTCCATAGAAACCAGGCGCTGATTACGACGTGCCGCAAACAACGCAGCCTCGTTGACCAGATTGGCCAGATCAGCACCGGAAAATCCAGGCGTGCCGCGGGCAATCAGTGCAGGCTCAACAGTTTCATCCAAAGGCACTTTTTTCATGTGCACCTTCAGAATTTGCTCACGACCAATAATATCCGGCAGGCCAACAACTACCTGACGGTCAAACCGACCCGGTCTCAGCAGTGCGGGGTCAAGAACATCCGGGCGGTTAGTCGCGGCAATAACAATAACGCCTTCGTTGCCTTCGAAGCCGTCCATTTCTACCAGTAACTGGTTCAGTGTCTGTTCACGCTCATCGTGACCACCCCCCATACCAGCACCACGATGACGACCAACCGCATCAATTTCATCGATAAAAATAATGCACGGGCTTTGCTTCTTGGCTTGCTCAAACATATCCCGTACCCGGGATGCACCCACACCAACAAACATTTCCACAAAATCAGAGCCGGAAATCGAGAAGAAGGGCACCTTTGCTTCGCCGGCAATAGCCTTGGCAAGCAGGGTTTTACCGGTACCGGGCTGCCCCACCATTAAAACGCCTTTTGGAATGGTTCCGCCAAGCCGCTGGAATTTACTTGGGTCCCGAAGGAAATCAACCAACTCTTTGACATCTTCTTTAGCTTCATCAACGCCGGCAACATCTGCGAAAGTAGTCTTGATCTGATCTTCACTCATCAGTCGCGCTTTACTTTTGCCAAATGACATCGGACCTTTGCCGCCGCCACCGCCCTGCATCTGTCGCATAAAGAATACGAACAAAGCGATAATTATCAGTATCGGAAAAGCAGCTACCAGTAACTGGGTCCACAAGCTCTGACGCTCCGGCTCTTTACCAATAACCGTTACTTTATTCGCCAGCAGATCATCCATCAGCTTGTTATCAGCAACCTGCGGACGAATGGTCTGAAATTGGGATCCGTCACCACGGGTACCCTGAATTTCCAGGCCATCTATAGTGACTTTGTTGACCTGCCCTTGCTGGACCATTTCAACAAACTGGGAATAATTGACTTGTTGTCCACTGGTGGCTGGAGTGAAATTCTGAAACACCATCAGTAGTACAGCGGCTATAATCAGCCAGAGAACCAGATTTTTTGCCATATCGTTCAAGGATCATCACCTATGAATTGAAGAGCCGTCCGCGCAGGAACCAACACCTTTTCCGACACCTTACACTAATTGTACGTCTGCCGACCAGAAGCGGCCCATCCGTATCGACCGCAAAGCAGCGCACCCGAGTTTAGCCCTGAAAACCTTTACACACCTGATAAACCTCCCGGGACCTTGCCCGAGACGAATCCGGCTTGCGACTTACAACCGAGCTGAAGCTGCGCCGCATATCTGCAAGCAGTGCATCAAAGCCTTCGCCTTGAAACACTTTGGCAACAAACACACCGTCGGAATGCAAAATCCGTTTTGCCATATCAAGGGCCAGTTCAACCAAACCCATCGCTTTCGGCATATCAACGGCAGCCATACCACTCATATTGGGTGCCATATCTGAAATTACAACGTTAGCTCGACGATTACCTAAAAGAGCGAGCAATTCTTCAAACACTTTATCTTCTGTAAAATCACCCTGCAGGAAGTCAACGCCGGCAATCGGGTCCATGGGCAGAATATCGCTGGCGATGACTACACCTGAATCACCCACAAGCTTAGCCGCCACCTGCGACCAGCCTCCAGGTGCAGCACCAAGATCTACCACTATCTGCCCCGGTTGGAACAGTTTGTCTTTCTCGTGCAACTCTATGAGTTTATAGCTGGCACGGGAACGATAACCATCTTCCTGGGATTTTTTTACCCACGCATCGTCAAAATGTTCTTTTAACCATCGGGCACTGGACTTCGAGCGAGCCAAATCAAACCTCCAGAAACTTGCCTGCCATGTCCGTCTTGGCTTGGTCAGTATGTATTAACGACCATTCTTGCCAGAGCACTATCTGTTACAATCCGCCGATTATACGATCATGTCGGCGAATTCGTCGCTGACCTTTTCTTAATTGTACCCATAAAGAGATCTCATTATGAGCCTTTCACCCGAACAACGCCGGGAATACCGGGCCATTGCCCACCACCTTAAGCCAATCATCATTATTGGCGAGAAGGGTTTATCTGAAGCCGTTCAGGAAGAACTGGAGCGCGCCCTCAATGATCACGAATTAATCAAGATAAAGGTGGCCAGCACTGACAGGGACCTGCGCCAGGAAACCATTAATGAATTATGCGCATCAAACAAAGCAGAACTGGTGCAGATGATTGGGAAAATTGCAGTCATTCTGCGGCGGGCAAAAACACCGAACCCAAAGCTTTCAAATCTTCTTCGGGTTCGGTGAGAACGAAAACCTAAGGGCCAGATCCTTGCTGATCTGACCCTCATTTTACTTCTTCAGATATATTCCACTTCTTCAATTTCATATTCCACGGTGCCAGATGGCACCCGAACAACAACAACATCGCCTTCATTCTTTCCCACCAACGCCCGGGCGATAGGTGAAGAAACAGAAACCTTTCCTTCCTTGATATCGGCCTCATCCTCACCAACAATCTGGTACACAACCTGTTCTTCTGTGTCCATATTCAACAGATGCACGGTCGTTCCAAAAATCACTCTGCCGGTATTTTCCATTGCAGTGACATCAATGACCTGAGCGGCGGACAACTTGCCTTCGATCTCCTGAATTCGCCCTTCAATGAAGCTCTGTTGCTCGCGGGCAGCATGGTATTCGGCATTCTCTTTCAGATCGCCATGTTCACGGGCCTCGGCAATGGCCGCAATAACACGCGGCCGCTCTTTAGACTTCAGTGTTTGAAGCTCTTCACGTAGGCGCGACTCGCCCAACTTTGTCATCGGTACCCTTTGAGACATTTTCTCACTTTCCTGCGTGGAGATCCTGAAGGCGGCGTACGGTGCGCTCCGGGCCAAACTTGATAGCCCGGCAAAATGCCTCACCACCCGCCAACGTTGTTGCATAGATCACTTTTGTCTGCAATGCAGACTGGCGAATCTGGGCCGAGTCTGAAATTGCCTTACGGCCTTCGGTCGTATTAATAATTAGCTGAACCTGACCGTTCTTGATGGCGTCCACAATATGTGGACGACCTTCCCGAACCTTGTTCACTCGCTCAACTTCAATACCTGCTTCTCTCAGCGCTTTGGCCGTTCCGGTAGTCGCAATCACTTTGAAGCCAGAGTCGATCAGACCCTGGGCAACCTTGATTGCACCCGGCTTGTCTACATCGCGAACCGACATAAACGCGGTTCCACGAGCGGTAAATTTTTCGCCAGCACCAAGTGCAGCTTTGGCAAAGGCTTCATCAAAACTGTCACCCAGCCCCATAACTTCACCGGTCGATTTCATTTCGGGCCCCAAAATGGGATCCACCGACGGGAACTTGTTAAATGGGAACACTGCCTCTTTCACTGCGAAATAGCCCGGTATGATTTCCTGAGTGAAATCGAGCTCTTCGAGAGTTTTACCCACCATCACCCGCGCTGCCACTTTCGCCAGTGATGCGCCAATGGCCTTGGAGACAAAGGGTACAGTACGTGAGGCCCGGGGATTGACCTCAATGATGTATACTTTGCCATCTTGCCAGGCAAGCTGCACGTTCATCAAGCCGACAACTTCAAGCTCAATGGCCATTTTCCTGACGGCCTCACGCATTTCATCCTGCACCTCTTTGGGCAGACTGTAAGGCGGCAACGAGCACGCAGAGTCTCCAGAGTGAACACCTGCTTGCTCAATATGCTGCATGATACCGCCAATAACAACATTCTTGCCGTCGGAAATGGCGTCAATATCTACCTCAACGGCAGCATTGAGAAAGTGGTCCAGCAGAACCGGGCTGTCATTCGATACCAGCACTGCGCTACGCATATAGCGCGCCAACTCTACTTCATCATAGACAATTTCCATCGCCCGGCCACCCAGCACGTAAGACGGGCGAACAACCAGCGGATAGCCAATTTCCTTGGCCGCCAGGATGCCTTCCTCGTGGCTGCGCACGGTGGCATTTTCGGGCTGTCTCAAGCCCAGACGGGTAATCATCTGCTGGAAACGCTCGCGATCTTCAGCCCGATCGATAGCGTCCGGGCTGGTACCAATGATCGGAACACCGGCAGCTTCAAGATCTCGCGCCAATTTCAGCGGTGTCTGCCCGCCAAACTGAACAATAACCCCCTTGGGCTTCTCAATATTGATGATTTCCAATACGTCTTCGAGGGTAATCGGCTCGAAATACAGCCGGTCCGACGTGTCGTAATCAGTAGATACGGTTTCCGGGTTGCAGTTGATCATAATTGTCTCATAGCCGTCTTCGCGCATGGCTAATGCGGCATGAACACAACAATAATCAAACTCTATGCCCTGGCCAATCCGGTTTGGACCACCACCAATAACAACGATCTTTTCACGATCGCTGACGTTCGCCTCGCACTCTTCTTCATAGGTGGAGTACATATAAGCGGTAGAAGATGCAAATTCTGCAGCGCAGGTATCGACACGCTTGTAGACAGGGTGAATATCAAACCCATGACGCATCTTGCGGAAGCCAAATTCTGAAATACCTAACAGCTTGGCGAGGCGGGCATCAGAGAAACCTTTACGCTTGAGGCGGTACAAGGTGGCCTTATCAAGATCAGCCTTGCCGGCGGACTTGAGCATTTGCTCTTCGCGGATAATGTCCTCAATCTGCACCAGATACCAAGGATCAACATTGGTGTACTGGTACACCTCATCGACAGTCATTCCGGCGCGGAAGGCGTCACCCATGTACCAGATGCGATCAGCACTTGGCACATTAAGCTCCTGAATCAGCGTTTCCCGTGCATCGACTGAGTCCAGATTATCCAGCTTTTCATCAAAGCCGTCGGAGCCAACTTCCAAGCCGCGCAACGCTTTCTGAACAGACTCCTGGAACGTACGGCCAATGGCCATAACTTCGCCTACCGACTTCATTTGCGTGGTGAGACGGGCGTCAGCCTGCGGGAACTTTTCAAAGGTGAAGCGAGGAATTTTGGTAACAACGTAATCAATACTGGGCTCGAACGATATCGGTGTTACACCACCAGTGATCTCGTTACGCAGTTCGTCAAGGGTGTACCCTACGGCCAGCTTGGCTGCGACCTTGGCAATCGGAAAGCCTGTCGCTTTTGAGGCCAGTGCTGATGAGCGAGACACCCGCGGGTTCATTTCGATAACCACCATGCGGCCATCAACCGGGTTGATGCCAAACTGGACGTTGGACCCACCAGTTTCCACACCTATTTCACGCATAACCGCCAGTGAGGCATTACGCATGATCTGATATTCTTTATCTGTCAGCGTTTGAGCGGGCGCTACGGTAATGGAGTCGCCTGTGTGTACGCCCATGGCATCGAAGTTTTCAATGGTGCAGACAATAATGCAGTTATCCGCTTTATCG
Organism: Marinobacter sp.; assembly: GCA_035497695.1. Classification (GTDB taxonomy): domain Bacteria; phylum Pseudomonadota; class Gammaproteobacteria; order Pseudomonadales; family Oleiphilaceae; genus Marinobacter. The sequence goes on from DATJDA010000004.1 coordinate 13,554, forward strand.
CGAACCACCTCCATTTCAAACTCTTTCCAGCCAATCAGAGACTCATCAATCAACAACTCGTTGGTTGGTGACAGATCCAGGCCCCGCGTACAGATTTCCTCAAACTCATCGGGGTTATAAGCAATACCACCACCAGAACCACCCATAGTGAACGACGGGCGAATAATGCATGGGAAACCGATATCTTTAGCTACGGCCCAAGCCTCTTCCATTGTATGAGCAATGGTTGCACGCGGACACTCAAGACCAATCTTTTTCATGGCCTTGTCAAAACGGTCACGGTCTTCGGCCTTATCAATGGTGTCTGCGTTGGCACCGATCATCTCAACGCCGTGCTTGGCCAGAACACCGTGACGCTCCAGATCCAGCGCACAGTTAAGCGCCGTCTGCCCCCCCATAGTGGGCAGCAACGCATCCGGCTTTTCCTTTTCAATAATTTTGGCAACCGTTTCCCAGGTAACCGGCTCAATGTACGTGGCATCAGCCATGGCCGGGTCAGTCATAATGGTTGCGGGATTGGAGTTGACCAGAATAACCCGGTAGCCCTCTTCACGAAGCGCTTTACACGCCTGGGCTCCGGAGTAGTCAAACTCACAGGCCTGCCCGATCACAATCGGGCCTGCGCCAAGGATCAGGACGCTTTTGATATCGGTACGTTTTGGCATGTCGTGTTATACCTGTCAGCAACTTTAAAATTCTTGCAGCGCAAAACCTGGCACTGCCATGTTCTGTGTAACGCTACCCGTAATGCCGGTTCTTAAGCTGTTCGGGCTTCCATTAGCCGGATGAACTCATCAAACAGCGAAGCCAGATCGTGAGGGCCAGAGCTGGCTTCAGGGTGGCCCTGAAAACCGAAGGCGGGTTTATCGGTACGGCGAATACCCTGCAATGTTCCATCAAAGAGGGATTTATGCGTCACCTCCAGCGTAGCCGGAAGCGTGGCTTCATCTACTGCAAAGCCGTGATTCTGGCTGGTAATCATTACCGTGCCATTTTTAACATTCAGAACCGGATGGTTAGCACCGTGATGCCCTTGAGCCATTTTCATGGTTTTCGCACCACTGGCCAGCGCCAAAAACTGGTGACCAAGGCAGATACCAAAAACTGGCATTTCAGTCTTGAGCACCTCTTTCAGGGCTTCAATGGCATAGTCACACGGCTCAGGATCACCAGGGCCATTGGACAAAAACACGCCGTCCGGATTCATGGCCAGAACTTCCGAGGCCGGAGTTTGCGCAGGCACAACGGTAACGCTGCAGCCGCGGGAAGCCAGCATGCGCAGTATGTTGTACTTCACTCCATAATCCCACGCGACAACCTTGAACCGGGAATCAGCCAGCTCGCCATAGCCAGCCCCCAGAGCCCATTCAGTCTGGGTCCAGTTGTAGATCTTGCTGGTTGTTACTTCTTTGGCCAGATCCATACCTTTCAGACCCGGGAATGCTTTCGCCAATTCCAGAGCGCGCTCGACAGTCGCATTCTCGCCTGCAAGGATGGCACCACCCTGGGAGCCCTTATCACGAAGAATCCGAGTGAGACGACGCGTGTCGATATCCGCAATTCCGATGATGTTATTGCTTCGCAGGTACTCATCCAGAGTTCCTGTACTGCGCCAGTTGCTGGCCATCAGCGGCAGGTCCCGGATAACCAGTCCGGCTGCCTGTATACGGTCTGACTCAACGTCTTCATCGTTAACACCGGTATTTCCGATATGTGGGTAAGTCAGGGTTACGATTTGGCGGCAGTAGGACGGATCGGTGAGAATCTCCTGATAACCGGTCATAGAGGTGTTAAATACGACCTCACCACTGGTTTCTCCGTCGGCGCCAATGGCGGTGCCGTAGAACAGGCTTCCGTCTGCGAGTGCAAGGATTGCGGGTGTGCTCAAGGCTTGTATCCTCATCGGATGGCGTTTCGATTTGTCACGAACAGGAACGCAAGCGCAAATTCAGGTCGTAAAAAAGCGAGAGGAAGTTAAAACTCCGTCCCGCTTTTTTTGTGGCCAGGGAAATCTCATCCCCCTGACGCTTATCAAAGCTACGCTTGGTGCAGTCAAACTGACTTATTGTAAAGAATCTGTGGGATTTTGTCCATGTAAAATCACTTATTGTAACCGGCGGGCCTGAACACAGCCTTCACTTGAGCGCCAGCACATCCTGCATATCGTAAAGCCCGGCTGGTTTGCTACCGAGCCACAGCGCTGCACGCATCGCCCCTTTAGCAAAGGTCATCCGACTGCTTGCCTTGTGGGTAATCTCTATCCGCTCACCGTCAGTAGCGAACAGCACAGTATGATCTCCGACTACATCACCCGCGCGAATGGTTTCAAAGCCGATTTCTTTTCGCGTCCGCTCTCCCGTAAAGCCTTCACGGCCATACACAGCACACTCCTTGAGATCACGACCAAGCGCTTCCGCAACCACTTCACCCATGCGCAGAGCCGTCCCGGAAGGGGCGTCCTTTTTGTGCCGGTGATGCGCCTCGATAATCTCCACATCGTAGTCATCACCCAGGGTTTCTGCCGCGGTGCGCAACAGGTTCAACACAACATTCACACCAACACTCATGTTAGGCGCAAACACAATGGGTACCGATTCGGCAATCAGGGCCAACTGCTCTTTCTCGGAATCGGACATTCCGGTAGTTCCAATAACGAGAAGTTTGTTATTGGCCTTACAGAAACTGGCATTTTCCAAAGTCAGGTCAGGAAAGGTGAAATCAATAAGCACATCGAAGTCATTCACAACGTCTTGCAGGCTACCCGCCATGCTGACTCCGGTTTTTCCGATGCCAATCATGTCGCCTGCATCAGCACCAATGAGACTACTTTTCGGATCTACTACCGCCGCACCGAGTTCAAGCCCCTCGGTACCATCAACAGCCTCGATCAGGATTTTCCCCATACGCCCGGCGGCGCCAATAATGGCTACCCTCATGTGCTCTGCCCTCAGAATTTCATTTCATCGAAAAAGCTTTTCACACCCTTGAACCAGGTAGCTTTCTTCGGCGCATGATTGGTACCGCTGTCTGCGTCCAGCGTTTTTTGAAGCTCCACCAACAGTTCTTTCTGGCGCTTGGTCAGATTAACCGGAGTCTCAACAATTACCCGACACAACAAATCCCCGGCGACACCACCGCGCACCGGACTAACGCCCTTATTGCGCAGCCGGAACAGCTTGCCAGTTTGGGTTTCCGCTGGGATTTTCAGCTTCACCCGGCCATCAAGTGTTGGCACTTCAAGCTCACCACCGAGGCTGGCATCAACAATACTTATTGGCACTTCGCAATAAAGATTGCGGCCATCCCGTGTGAATATGGAATGCTCACGCACAGATATCTGCACGTAGAGATCTCCTGAAGAGCCACCATCCGCGCCCATTTCACCTTCACCAGACAGGCGAATGCGATCTCCGGTGTCAACTCCCGGCGGCACTTTGACGGACAGGGTCTTTTCCTCTCTGACACGCCCCTGACCATGACATTCGTTACAGGGGTTTTTAATGACCTGGCCGGAACCGCGGCATGTGGGGCACGCCTGCTGAACAGTGAAAAAGCCCTGCTGCATGCGAACCTGCCCCATGCCTTTACAGGTACCACACGTTTCCGGGCTGGAGCCTTTTTCAGCCCCGCTGCCATCACACCTGGTACATTCCCGGTGACCAGGAATCTGAATCTGAACGGTCTTTCCCTTTACGGCTTCTTCAAGATCCAGCTCCAGGGTGTAGCGCAGATCTGCACCCCGTGCATTTCGGGCGCGACCACCACCCCCTCCGCCGAAAATATCTCCAAATACGTCACCGAAGATATCGGAAAAGCTGGCGCCGCCGCCGAAGCCCCGGCCTCCGGCCTGGCCACTTACACCGGCATGACCGAACTGGTCGTAAGCAGCGCGCTTGGATTGATCTGCCAATATTTCATAGGCTTCGCTGGCCTCTTTAAATTTGTTCTCGGCGTCAGCATCCTCCGGATTACGGTCCGGATGGTATTTCATTGCAAGCTTGCGATAAGCCCGCTTTATTTCTTTTTCGTCCGCACTCCGGGAAACACCGAGAATTTCGTAATAATCACGCTTGGCCATGCTCTAAAACCTTGTATTTTAAACGCGGAAAACGCGGGCTGCCGCCCGCGCTTTCCAACTACTTGATATACGTCAGAATTATTGCTTGCTGTCTTCTTTAACTTCTTCAAATTCAGCGTCGACAGCATCATCAGGCTGCTGAGACTGGGCACTTTCCTGCCCGCCAGCCTGCTGTGCCTGATCACCCTGGTCTGCGTACATCTTTTGAGCCAACTCGCCAGACATCTCGGTCAGCTTCTGGGTCTTGGCTTCGATATCATCCTTGTCCGAACCCTTCAGAGCCTCTTCCAGCTCCTGAACAGCAGTTTCGATAGAGCTTTTCTCATCTTCAGACACTTTATCGCCAGCATCTTTCAGAGTTTTACGAACCGCGTGAACCATGGCATCGCCCTGATTTCGCGCTTTCACCAGCTCTTCGAACTTGCGATCTTCATCGGCGTTAGCCTCCGCATCGCGTACCATTTTTTCGATCTCATCGTCGCTCAGGCCCGAAGATGCCTTGATCACGATAGACTGCTCTTTACCGGTAGCCTTGTCTTTCGCAGACACGTTCAGAATACCGTTGGCGTCGAGATCGAAAGTCACCTCGATTTGTGGAAGGCCACGAGGCGCCGGTGGAATGTCCGCCAGGTCAAAACGGCCCAGCGACTTATTCTGTGCTGCCTGCTTACGCTCACCCTGAACAACGTGAATGGTTACGGCTGTCTGGTTATCATCTGCAGTCGAGAACGTTTGCGATTTCTTGGTTGGAATCGTTGTATTCTTGTCTATCAGCGGAGTGGCCACACCACCCATGGTCTCAATGCCAAGAGTCAGCGGTGTTACGTCCAGCAGCAACACATCTTTTACATCACCAGACAGAACAGCACCCTGGATAGCAGCACCCATGGCAACCGCTTCGTCCGGGTTTACGTCTTTACGGGCTTCTTTGCCGAAAAACTCTTTTACCTTTTCCTGAACCAGCGGCATACGTGTCTGACCACCAACCAGGATAACTTCTTCAATTTCCGATGCACTCATACCTGCATCTTTCAGAGCAACTTTGCATGGCTCCAGGCAGCGCTGAACCAGCTCCTCAACCAGCGATTCCAGCTTGGCGCGAGTCAGCTTTACGTTCATGTGTTTGGGGCCAGACGCATCGGCGGTAATGTACGGCAGATTAACGTCTGTTTGCTGGCTGCTAGAAAGCTCGATTTTGGCCTTCTCAGCAGACTCTTTCAGCCTCTGCATGGCGAGTGAGTCGCCGCGCAAATCAATGCCGCTGTCTTTCTTGAACTGATCAGCCAGGTATTCAATGATCTTCATGTCGAAGTCTTCGCCACCCAGGAAGGTGTCGCCATTGGTGGCGAGAACTTCAAACTGATGCTCACCATCAACGTCAGCGATTTCGATAATCGACAGGTCAAATGTACCACCGCCCAAGTCAAAAACCGCGATGGTGCGATCGCCACTCTTCTTGTCCATACCGTAGGCAAGAGCGGCAGCGGTAGGCTCATTGATAATCCGCTTAACTTCCAGGCCGGCAATTCTGCCCGCATCTTTCGTTGCCTGTCGCTGGCTGTCATTAAAGTACGCAGGTACGGTAATAACGGCTTCAGTGACCTTTTCCCCAAGATAATCTTCTGCAGTTTTCTTCATCTTCATGAGCGTTTCTGCAGAGATCTGTGGCGGTGCCATTTTCTGGCCTTTAATATCTACCCAGGCATCGCCATTATCGGCCTTGATAATTTTGTAAGGCACCATGTTAATGTCTTTCTGAACGACGGCATCATCAAAACGACGCCCGATCAGACGCTTGATGGCGTACAGGGTATTTTGGGGATTGGTAACCGCCTGGCGCTTTGCAGACTGTCCTACCAAAATCTCACCGTCATCCGTGTATGCGATGATAGACGGGGTGGTACGATCACCCTCGGCATTTTCAATAACCTTTACCTTGCCGCCATCCATGATGGCCACACAGGAATTCGTGGTACCTAAGTCAATTCCGATAATCTTGCTCATTGAGTGACTCCAATTCTTCTAAATACTTTCCCGGAGAAATTAGCTCCGCGCGTTCGGTTTACTGGCTATATTGGCACTTTAATCAGCTTTTCAAGCCTGCTCATCAATTTTTGGTGTATCAACC
>DATJDA010000005.1:0-4119 GCA_035497695.1 Marinobacter sp.
AATGCCTGCAAGTCGGTGTTTTTATCAATCTCATACAATGCAGGGCGATACACTTCTCCGTCTATTCCTGCTCGTGGGCCTACGGGCGGAATAAAGATCACATCACCTGGCTGCAAGCGGGCATCGTTGGAGGTATCACCACGCAGTAACATGTCATACAGGTCCAGCGTGGTTATCAGCCTGCCCGCACGCTTAAGCTGAACGTTACGAAGTGAACCGGTGTTTTTTATGCCGCCAGACACATACAACGCATTAGTAATGCTGGAGAGGGAACTAACACTGTAAGAACCGGGCGTTCTGGTTTCACCCAGTACGAAAATACGAATGCTCCGCAGCTCGCCAAGAGAAACAGCGGCTTTCACGCCGATGTATTGTTCAGAGACAATTTGGCTGATCTGTTCGCGAGCCTGCTGGAAGGTAAGCCCTGCAACAGACACTGGCCCACGCTCGGGGAACTCTATGGTACCATCCCGTGAAACCGTGAGTTCCAGGCGCAGGCTCTGGCTACCCCAAAGCTGCACCTTTAATACGTCGCCTGGCCCCAGAGTGTATTCAGCCGGTACCGGCACCTCGGTTACTGGCGCGAAGGTAGACGGCGAACCCGCGAACAAGTCATACCCAAACGGTTTGAGGCCTTTGTTTTTTTCAGAAAACTCCTGATCTTTTTTCTTCTGCTCTTTTGTTTTGTCGTCATCTGGCTGGCTGCGCTCAACATCAAAATCAGTGAGCGGATGAATCACAGGCTGTGCCTGCTGGCCTGTACTCGCCCGACCCGATTTTGAGTACTGATTCAGGTCGACTCCGTACTGGCGCGCCAAGGCCTCCTGCTGCGCCTTCGGGAGCGATTTAAACTGCTCAATTTGTGCCGGTGTGATGGACTGCGCATGTACGGTAAACGGTAAGAGCAACGCCAAAGCCAAAAGTACGTTTTTAATAGTCACGCGTTAAATTATCCGCAAGTTGTCAAAATCTGGAAATGTTATTTTCAGGGCTGCAGTGCCCGTTAGTTATGCTCGCTAAAATCGATATCGCCAGCGCGCACTTAAAGACAGCTGGTCTTTTGTGCCACTGATATAATCGATTTTTTTATCCGTTGCCTGCAGGTTAAGATCAAGCCAGCCATGCAGCAATGGGGTGCCATACCCTATATTCACCACCGATGCTTTTTGGTGCCCTGCGGGCACAGTATAGAAAATATCTTTATCTGGCACAGCAGTCCTGCTGATGCCATCAATATTCAAATCCGCATAACTGACGTTGATGCTGGCATTGCTGCCATTATCGAAGAAGTTAAACAGTCCGGCGGTTAAAACTTCAGCGTCACCATCGAAGCTGGTTGCCAGTGCACGGCCGTAGTAACGGTACCCAGACTTATAGATGGAGTGATCGTAGGTAATGTTCGGCCTGGCGGTACCCATAAAATCATCAGCCAGAGTATTTGCATACTCAACAAACCATTGTTGATCGCTACCAAGAAACTGTGAGGTCCAGTCTGAACCCAGCAACCAGGACTTTCTGGCCGGGAATGCTCCGGCCTCATCTTCGCCCATCATTTGCGCGTAAAGCCCCATGGATTGGGCGCCGATGGGAAACCCGTACCGTATATCAACAGCCGCTAACTGGTTGCCAGGGTCGTCTTCACCAAGCTGGCCGTTATCGCGGCCAATAAACGCATTCCAAAGGGTAGAACCATCTTCAGGGCGGTCGCCCCCGCCCACCATTATGGCGCGAGAGAAGCCTATATCCAGCCCGGTTACTGGCCGTACGGTCAGGCGCATGCCCAGCAGCTTGGTATCGGGTATATAGCGTTCATGTTCATAGTGGCTGGCAAACAAAGTTAACTGCCAGGGGCCGATCCAGTTAAGCCAGGCGCTTTCCGGTGCTGCCGCATCGGCTCTGTTAATCCACACTCCGGGCATTGGGCGTGCATTGTTGGAAAGAATCAGGCTGGATTGCCAGCCAGGCCCCCACCACCGGTCTATTGCACCCGCACCAAACACCCAGTTGCCGGCAGTAGCTGCCAGATAACTGCCATCAAAACGCCAGCGCTCATCATCTTCAGGCTTGTAGGCATAGGCCGGGCTAACACCCAGCGCCCAGTGTTCACCTTGCCACTGTACGTTGAAGCTTGTTTCGGCTTTGCTGGTGTTACCGCCAGAAAAGCCGTTAATTGCAGTAGGCTCACTGCTGCCAGAAAGGGTGTACTCGGCCCTGAATCCGGGATTTGCCTGCCGCTCTTTCTCAAAGCGCAGATAGGCTGACGCCATGCCAACAGAGCGGTAGTCGTCAGCCGCGCTTTCGGCCAACCCACTGTGCACAGCACTCCACATTAAAGGCCAGGTGGTTACGGTGCGATCGAGGTGCCCCCGGTCTGCCAGCTTTTGAGCCGCGAATCTTGCCCGTGCATCGCCTGGGTCAATCCAGGGGGCCGCGCTGATCGAAATACTGTTCAGGCACGCTACCGCCCCACAAACCAGGGCCCAGTGTTTTAAGGTCATGAATTATTAGCACTTGTTATGCGACAGGGAATACAAAATCAAGAGGGGGGGGATTAAACAAAGTCCCAACGGTGCATCCCTGTCGGTAAATAAATCGTCTTTATCCAAGCGCAACGATTGTACGCCATCATTCGCGGCACACAAGCCACAAAAGTACTACATATTTGATATCAAACAGTTATCGACCGTGAAAGTTTGTTAAGTTACCGATCTATGGCTGAAACAGGTACTTTTAACCTGTGCTGCCTCTGCATAAAGCTGATGAGAACGATGGCCCGCTCTTCACCATCGTAAGACTGAAAAATTGCATTTATACCTTCAAACGGCCCTTCGTTTAACTGCACAGTTTGGCCGGACTTGATACCGCCCTGCTCTGAAACGGTGCTCAGGCTACTCTTTACATGCTGAATAACGCTATCCGGAATGGCCGCAGGTTTATTAGCAAAGGCAACTACCCGTATAACGCCACGGGTTGATCGGAGCTTTGCCCAAGCGGGATCAGTTTGCTCTAGGTTTATAAACAGGTATCCGGGGAAAAGAGCTTCTAACTTGCGGGTTACTTTGCCGTTTTTGATCCTTTCCACACTAATCTTTGGATAAAAACACGCAATCTCCTGATTTTGCAGGTGAGCCAGCGCCCTATCGCCCTGCGCAGGCTTATGTTGAAGCGCGTACCAGGTCATGGTTGCCAACCACCTGCGGCTATAAAATGGGGATTAAGCACATTTTCTTTGCCATAGTTAAGTGGTGTTCCGTCAAGCTTTTCTACTCTGCCACCGGCGGCTGTCAGCACAGCTTGGGCAGCGGCGGTATCCCACTCACTGGTTGGGCCAAGGCGGGGGTAAACATCGGCCGCTCCCTCTGCAATCCGGCAGAACTTCAAAGAGCTGCCAACTTGCACTAGCTGATGATCACCGGCCTTATCGATAAATGCTTTTGTTTCATCGTTCAAGTGGCTTTTGCTGGCGACAATACGGGTTTTAGATGGTTGCTCTGCGATCTGGATTTCACTTATTTTTCCGGCGTTGTCGCGCTTGAAGGCTCCCTCCCCCTTCGCTCCCCAGAACGCTTCTTTCAGTGCGGGCGCAGTCACAACGCCAAGTACCGGCTCACCCTGTTCAATCAACGCAATGTTTACGGTAAATTCGCCAGTACGCCGGGTGAACTCTTTGGTACCATCCACGGGGTCTACCAGCCAGAACTTCTTCCAGTTCTTTCGCTCGCTCCAAGGAGCACTGGCGGCTTCTTCAGATAAAACAGGAATGTCCGGCGTCAGTTTCTGCAAAGCCGCCAAAATCACGTCATTGGCTGCAAGATCAGCAGCAGTAACCGGAGAGTGGTCAGATTTGTAGGTCACGTCAAAGTCGGAATTGTAAACGTCCATCACCCGCACTCCAGCCGCATCGGCGATGGCCAGGATTTCAGGAAGCAGGTCGGAATAATGCATGGGGGCAGTTGTCCAGTGAAAGCAGGCTAACCAGGTTCTGTGGGGGGATGATAACATCTGGAGGAATGTGGGGACAGAATTGACAGGAGTTTCTATCTGGCCCAAACCATATTTAACTTTTATTCTTTCTATCTTATAACAAGGGCCGGTTTATCAATGCGCTTCTGGCATTCC
>DATJDA010000006.1:0-1985 GCA_035497695.1 Marinobacter sp.
TGCCGGCAATACCGGCCTGGACAATATCGTATTCTGGCCCTGGTCTATCGCCCAGCGATTTGTGGCTGATGGCCATCAGGTTCACTGGGTTGAGGTGGGCCACCTGCCCTCGCCAGCCATGACTGAACTGTCTCTTGCAGCGTTGGTGAATGATGCCGCAGGCCGCGGCGCGGTGGTACACATGAACACAGCCATTGCCGGACAAACAACGGGAGACCGGCACATTCACAAACTGATTGCACAGCACAAGCTTGAGCCTACCCGCACGACTTTACTGCAATTACGCCGTATGGTGCTCATCAACCGTGAAGATACAACATGGCAGGAACTGATCACCGATGAAGGTTTCTACAGCCTTGGAGGCTGCCAAAGCCGGTGGTTCAAACCGCAAAACCCGGCTCAGCTTAAAGAGCTGATGGCTATGGTAAGTAATGAGGTGGAATGGAAACTGATAAAAGCTCGCGATGCCGACGGCCTTAGTTTAGCGACCCAGCCAGTGCAGAAGCAGATTCAGGCAGAAGCGTTGGGGAGCGAGGTGCAGAGTTTGGTTGGGCAGGGGTTGAGTGTTTATTTTCAGAGAAGGCGGTGATTTCAGAGGCGTGCCTTTGGACGGCCCCCTCTCCCCAACCCCTCTCCCGCAAGGGGAGAGGGGCTAATGCGCTGCCTCGGAGCCTGGTGCTTTTGCTCCCCTCACCCCTTGTGGGAGAGGGGCCGGGGGAGAGGGCGTGCAGGTACGGCAGCGGCCTGTAAAGCCTACTTCCTTCTTCCCCACGTCAAACGTACGGAATCAGCGATTCCCCGTACAAATGCAACTCTTCCAGAATATGCTGATTTACCGGTGTTAATTCAGGGTCGGCTGCCAATCGCTGCAGTTCGTTGCCGTAGGCTTCGAGAGAGCGCCAGCCTTTCTTTGGCCTCAATAGCCGGTCAGAGCGGAATATTTCCCAGCGTTCCATCTCTTCGCCGTTCAGGGTGTGCGGGTAATTTCTTGCCCGATAGCGAAACAGCAGTTCCTCCAGGCGTTCATCGGCGAACTCAACAGCGTGCTCGCCCAAGGTTTCCACAGGCTGTTGCAGCAACCAATTCAGCTTTTCCCGGTCGGTATTACTGATGAATCCGCCAGCATAGAGCTGTTCATCCGGGTCGGTCAGATCGCTTTCGTAGGTTTGATCGAAGGCCTGGGCGATTTTCGCCGGTAACTCACTGGCACTTCGTAATAGCGCCAGGTTTGCCCGAAGTGTATCGCCATCAAGGGCCAACTCAGCCAGGCGCTCTGCCGGGAGGGTCGATAACATGGTGGCCGGTGCCAATACCGGGCATTTATTCAGTTGCACACCTTTCAGCGGAAACCGGCTAACGCCCTCACCCAGCTCAGACTGGCGTGTAAACACCCGCCCACGAATTTCCTCCGCCGAGGCGTTAATAAGCTCCGTGGGGTTTTCCCGAAGGTCGTAAACAATCACCAGATTTTTATTGGTTGGGTGCTCTGCCACCGGAGCCACTAAAGCACAGCTTCCGCGTATTGCCGGGTACTTGGCGGATATATGAAAAACCGGCTTCATGCCTCTTGTATCGAGCATCGCCCTTGCGGAATGTTTGTCTTTGTTCTGCAGCACGAAATCAAACAGCTTTGGCTGTTTTTCCCGAATAAGCCTGGCCAGTGCAATGGTTGCCAAAACATCAGACATGGCATCGTGGGCACTTTCATGGGCAATGCCGTTTGCTGCGGTCAGCTCCTCCAATCGGAAGCTTGGGCTGCCGTCTTCTTTGCGGGGCCAGTTAATACCTTCTGGGCGCAACGCATAGGTCAGCCGCACCATATCAATAATATCCCACCGGGAATTCCCGTTCTGCCATTCCCGTGCATAGGGATCGCGCAGGTTGCGGTAAAGGGTGTGGCGAGTTACTTCATCGTCAAAACGCAAGCTGTTATAGCCCACCACGCAGCTTCCGGGCTGGCTGAAGGCCTCATTTATCTGCGCGAT
>DATJDA010000007.1:0-8880 GCA_035497695.1 Marinobacter sp.
AGCGGATATCTGGATTGCTAATAATGCCAGCAATAATCTGATCTCATGGCTTTACGTTGAAGATCACCAGGGGCAGTATCGTTGGTTGAATGTTGCCAACAAGGCGCTGAACGGCAATCGCTGGCATAAGTTTGGCAGTACGGTTCAGGTTGATCTGAGCAGTGTCCGCCGGGCTTTGTTATATGTGTATGGCCCTGCGGCAGGTAGCAACCTGTTCCTTGATAACGTCGTTATTGAGCCGCGCTAAACAACCGGTATCTGAAAATTTCGGGCTGCTGAATGTAAAACGCCGGTGATTCCAATTGGAATCACCGGCGTTTTTAATTATCCGTACCTTTAACGTTTCTGTACGGGTACGCTATGCAGGTGTTATAACTGGCGCGCAAAAACCTTGTGCGCCTCAGTGACCGCCTTGCATTTGCGTCATGTCCGGGCTGACGACTTTAGCTTTTCGACGCCAGGAATGAATCTTACGGCTGATAAATTGCGCCGTCTGTTTCGATGCAGCGCGAATGTATTGACGCCTGATCTCAGTACTGTTGTGGAGGATACTGGACGGCAGCGGTTGAACGGTTGCGTTATGTCTGTGTGTCATAGCGCCTTCCTCCTTTTTCTGATGGATTACATTAAATGATGGTCTATCGCTAACTTACTATGGATTCTAAACGTTCTTATTCGCAGTTTAAATACGTTAAGATCCGTATTCACGTTGCAAATATGCAGTAACTATGGACTGGGACTATCTACGTTATATACGCGCTCTGGCAATAGGCGGAACACTCGCTAAGGCCGGAGAATTACTGGGTGTGCACCAAACGACGGTTTTGCGTCGGCTTGACCAGATTGAAGAGTCGTTGGGTGTGCAGTTTTTTGAACGTAACCGAGACGGGCTACAACTGACACCACTTGGTGAAACAGCATTTCGGGAAGCCGAAAAACTGTCGATTTTTATAGAGAATCTTGAAAGGAAGCTGGTTGGCCGGGATGCGGCTCCGATTGGAAAGGTGCGGTTGGCGGCTGAAGACTCCATGATGGATGAACTGTTGAGCCCGATTCTGGCTGACCTGGTGCGAATATTTCCAGACATTGAGCTGGAAGTGTTGACAGATAACGATGTTGCCAACCTTAGTCACCGGCAGGCAGATCTCACCCTGCGGCCGGAAAACAAGCCTCAGGCAACGCTGGAGGGTGCGCGGATTGCGGCTATTGAGTCTGCGGTCTATGGATCAACCCAGTATTGCCGGCGCCACAGGAACCTGGATATAGAAAATCATCCAGAGGACTGCCTGTGGATTCTCCCGGATGAAACCTTCAGCCATCTTGCTACTGGCCGCTGGTATCGCAAGCAACTGAAAAATGTCCGATCATTGGTCCGCTGTAACAGCCTGCAATCCATGTATTCCCTGGCTAAGGCCGGAGCCGGTTTGGCGGTGTTGCCTTGCTATCTGGGTGAAAGTGCCAAAGAGCTTCGCCGGTTGTCTGAGCCGCTGGATGGTGAGAGCGTGGACCTCTGGTTGCACGTTAACCAGGACACGCAACAGATGGCCAGAGTGCGAATTGTGATGGAGTTTATCCTGGGGCGGCTTCAGGCACTTGAGTCGGTTATTGAAATCAGCTCGGCGTCTTGATGGCATTAACCACAGAATGGCCAGAACTGATACCAGCGCCAGCACTGAAATTCCTGTTCGCAGGTCTGTAGCTGATTATCGTACCGGAAAGCGCGATTCTGCACCCGCTTGGCAAGTGCTGTTATGTCTGGCTTATGATCAAAGGTTCTGCGGCTATAGCCACCGCGGCCTTCATGATAGGCCAGGTACAGCTGTCTCGGGTTGTTCAGGGAAATGCCAAGTTCATTATGGGTCAGGTGATTGTACCAGCCGACAAAATCCAACGCGTGCTCCAGATCTGTTCGTACTGTAAACCAGCCATCGCCGTTTGCATCCAGATACTCCTGCCATGCCGGATTGAGAGCCTGCGCGTAGCCGTAAGCTGTGCTTGGTCGTGTCCAGGGAATAAGTCCCCAAAGCCGTGTTCGGGGTGGTTGGGCATGGCTGCGAAAAGACGATTCGTAGTAAACAAATGCTAACTGGGTTGCAATGGGTGTGCCCCAGCGGCTTTGTGACTTATTGGCGTAGTCGTACCAAACGGGGTGCTCCCGAAAAATCTCGCACAAATTGTCAGTGTTTATTGGCGGGTCTGGCGCCAGCAGGCTGAAACGCAGGGTGGCCCAGGTACCAACCAGCAGCCCCAGTATGGGCAGGCCATACCACTTCACGCGAGCGCGCCACACGTTAAGCCGGGTCCTGCGCCGCCGACTGCTCTTCCGCGCTCTCTTTTGCCACAACTTTCTGGCCTTTCCTACCAAACCTTCATCTCCAAAGTACCCGATTTGCTTGCTGCACACGGGTCGCTCATGTCATAAACAGCGCATGTACATAACCGGATGATAAGTAGATGAAGCCTGGTACCCTAGTTAAACCTCTTTTAATTGTTGCTCTTTTTATGGCCGGGTCTGTTTGCGCAGCGCCCAGTGCGCGGCAGGTTCTTGCGGCTTCACCCATCGACGATATTGTGGCTCAGTATCCGGCCATGATGAGCCAGGGTATTCGTGACGGACTAAAGCGGAGTGGGCAGGTTCCGCCCATGATTGCGGATACTGTTGGCCATCTGGTCAGTAGTAGTTTTAACGCGGCCTCAATTAAGCAGCAAATTGAAAAAGATCTTGAAAAAGGACTCACCGACAAGCAACTCGAGGCCGTGGCAAGCTGGTACAACACACCGGTTGCCAAAAAGATATCTGCTGCTGAAATTGCTGCCTCTTCACCCGAAGCCTGGCAGGATATTCAAGCTCAGGCTCCCAAGCTGAATAAAAAGTACAAGGGCACCAAACGAGCCCAGATGTTTGATCGGTTTGATCGCGCTTCCCGTGCTACCGAAAGCGCAGTGGATACAACGGTTGCTGTACAACTGGGTTTGGCAACCACAATGGCGGCCTTTAGCCCGGACTCAGTGAATTACGATCAACTGCGCAAGCGTATTGAGAGCCAGCGTGGTGCGCTCAGAGGTGTGGTTGGCCAGCAGGTTTACGACAGCTACCTGTATACTTACGAGAAGATCAGTGATCAGGAATTGGCGTTGTATGTAGATTTTCTTGAAAGTAAGGCGGGCCTGGCTTTTTCCAGGGTTGTCACATCCAGCATTCAGAAAGCCATTACGGATCCTATAGAATCGGTTGGCAGCCAGGTGGCACGGTTTCTTATGCCAGCACCCGCAAGCAGCCAGTAAGAAGGCGGTAAGGAGTGATATGCTGCGAGTCGGGTGGCTAAACCCGACTCGCGGGGCGTAATCAGCTGCGGCTGGTCACTTCCAGAAGATGATAACCAAACTGGGTTTTGATTGGGCCAATCACGGTGTTCAGCTCGCCGTTGAATGCAGCGTGGTCAAACTCGGGAACCATCTGGCCTGGGCCGAAAGAACCCAGGTCGCCGCCGCTGCGGCCAGAAGGGCAGGAAGAATGCTGCTTTGCTACTTCGGCGAAGCTTTGTCCACCCTCGATGGCTTTTTTCAGCTCCTCACATTTTGCTTCACTGTCTACCAAAATGTGACGTGCGGTTGCCTGTGCCATAGTCAATATCTCTGTCGTTTAAAAATGAATGTGTACTTCAGGGTAGAGATGCTGCCCGCACTGCGGGATAGAGGCAAGTAATTTTTGCCGGCAATGCTCATACCGCACCTTGGTGTTTCTGCTGCTCACGATTCTTCCATTAAACCTGTACAATGCGGCCTTTCTTTCGTCAGCCGTTATGACGGCCCTCACACTTATAGGTTTGTTTCTTGATTTCTACTGCCAATATCACCATGCAATTCGGGGCCAAGCCCCTGTTCGAGAATGTATCTGCCAAGTTCGGCAACGGTAACCGTTACGGTCTGATTGGTGCTAACGGCAGTGGTAAATCCACGCTGATGAAAATACTTGGCAATGATCTGGAGCCCTCGGCTGGTCATGTCATGCTGGCCCCAAACACCCGCTTGGGTAAATTACGCCAGGATCAGTTTGCCTACGAAGATTGCACGGTTATAGATACCGTGATCATGGGCCATGAAGAACTCTGGACTGTTAAGAAAGAGCGGGACCGCATCTATAGCCTTGCTGAAATGAGCGAGGAAGATGGTATGGCCGTGGCTGATCTGGAAGTTCAGTTTGCCGAGATGGATGGTTACACCGCTGAATCCCGTGCCGGAGAGTTGTTGCTTGGTCTGGATATTCCCCTGAACCAGCATAACGGGCTCATGAGTGCTTTGGCGCCTGGCTGGAAACTGCGGGTGTTGCTGGCCCAGGCCCTGTTTTCCGATCCGGATGTGTTACTGCTGGATGAGCCTACCAACCACCTGGATATCAATACTATTCGCTGGCTGGAAGGTGTTCTTGTTGCTCGCAGCAGCACCATGATTATTATTTCCCACGACCGGCATTTTCTGAACAGCGTATGCACTCATATGGCAGACCTGGATTATCGTGAGTTGCGGTTGTTCCCGGGTAACTACGATGAATATATGACCGCGGCCACGCAAGCCCGTGAACGCATGCTGTCAGACAACGCCAAGAAAAAGACACAGATCGCCGAGTTGCAGCAGTTCGTGAGCCGCTTCTCTGCCAACGCATCCAAAGCCAAGCAGGCAACTTCCCGGGCCCGGCAGATCGACAAGATTCAATTGGAAGAGGTAAAGCCTTCCAGCCGGGTTAGTCCGTTTATTCGTTTCGAACAGGGCAAGAAACTGCATCGCCAGGCGGTGACGTTAAAAAATCTGACCAAAGGGTTTGATGGCCATGTTCTGTTCAGCAATCTGAACCTGCAAATAGAGGCCGGCGAGCGTGTGGCCATTATTGGCCCCAATGGCATTGGTAAAACTACGCTGCTGCAATGCATGGCAGGCGTTTATAAACCGGATAGCGGCGAGGTGAAGTGGACAGACAGTGCCGAGATTGGTTACTACGCGCAGGATCACACGGCTGATTTTGCAGTCGACGCAACCCTGACTGACTGGATGGCGCAGTGGACCCAGGACGGCGAGCAGATGGTGAGAGGAACCCTCGGACGCATGCTGTTCTCGGGTGATGATATTGGTAAATCTGTACGGGTTATTTCAGGCGGAGAGCAAGGGCGAATGCTGTTTGGTAAGCTGATTCTGAAAAAACCAAACGTGATGCTTTTGGATGAACCAACCAATCACCTCGACATGGAGTCTATTGAGGCATTGAATCTGGCGCTGGAAAATTATCCCGGTACACTGATCTTTGTGAGCCATGACCGCGAATTCGTTTCGTCACTGGCTACCCGGATTATTGAGTTGAGTGCAGATGGGATTACCGACTTCAGTGGTACTTATGATGACTACTTGCGAAGCCAGGGGCACATCTGACATAAACCGAAGGGAAAGATATGGGTGAAACAAACGTAGTCAACGTAACCCGTAAGTGGGTTGAGGATGTTGTAGTCGGGTACAACCTGTGTCCGTTTGCCGGTAGAGAACTGAGCAAGGGTAGTGTCCGGTTTGCAGTCACAGAGGCAAAAACAGAAGAAGAGCTGCTCCAGGCCCTGCATGCCGAGCTCCAGCTTCTGGAAGACGAGCCAGACGTTGAAACCACTTTGTTGATTCACCCGGCCGTGCTGCAGGACTTTGCGCTTTATAACGGATTTCTGGACGTGGCCGGCAGCTTGTTAGCGTATCTGAACATGGAAGGTATTTATCAGATAGCCAGCTTTCATCCGAGCTATCAGTTTGAAGGTACTCAGCCTGATGCGGCCGAAAATTATACTAACCGCTCACCTTACCCGATGCTGCATCTGTTGCGAGAGGCCAGCGTTGAGGCTGCCATTGAAGGCCACCCGAACATTCATGAAATTCCACAGCGTAATATTGAGTTGATGGAAAAGCTGGGTAAAGAAAAGATGCAATCGGTCTTGGCCGGATGCTTTAGTGCTTTTTGACTGCACGCCGGAGAGGGTATTGCGCCCTCTCCGGCGTGCAGTTGTAATACATACAGTAGGCGTCAGACCTGTTATTTGGTTAGCTCGTAGATAAATACGGCTGCTACCGCAACAGGCGTGATGTACCGTATGGTGATGTACCACAGACGGAACATCGGTGCTGGCATCGCCAGTTCACCTTCAACCACATCCCGCGACATTACCCAGCCAGCGAACAATGCGACCAACAGCCCGCCCAGTGGCAACATGATGTTGGCGGTAAAGAAGTCGAGCAAATCAAAGATCGTTTTGCCCTCAAACATCGTTATGCTGCCCAGTGGTGCGAAACCGGACCACAGGTTCATCGACAGCACCGATGCAACGCCAAGCGCCCAGCACACTGTGCCGGCAAGCAGTGTGCTGTTCTTCCGGTTCATGCCTTTCTGCTCTTCCAGCCACTCAACGATGGGCTCCAGAAGGGATATGCCAGATGTCCAGGCAGCAACCACCAGAAGAATGAAGAACAGGGTTCCGAACAGGGTACCCATTGGCATCTGGCCAAAGGCCAGCGGCAATGTCTGGAAAATCAGGCCAGGCCCGGAGCTCGGCTCAAGGCCGTTCGCGAATACAATCGGGAAGATTGCCAGGCCAGCAAGGAGAGCCACAATCGTATCTGTTAGTGATATGGCGATCGAGGTTTTGGCAATAGAGATGTTCTTTGGCAGGTAGGAACCATAGGCCATCATAACCGCCATGCCGAGACTCAGGGTGAAGAATGCATGCCCCAGGGCGACCAACATTCCTGTTGTGGTGAGCTTGGAAAAGTCTGGTTCAAACAGGAAGGTAACCGCTTTGCCGAATGAGCCAGTTGTCATTGCATAACCGACGGCAATAATCAGGAGTATAAACAGACCGGGCATCAGAATAGTGATAGCTCGCTCAAGGCCAGAGCGCACGCCCTTGATCACAACTACCATGACCAGCACCATAAATACGGTGTGCCATATCAGCAGAGTGATGGGATTGCTGAGCAGGCCTGAGAACATGCTGCCGATGGCTTCTGCTGACTGCCCCACAAACTGACCGGTGGCCGCAGTACCAACGTAAGACATGGCCCAGCCACCGATCATTGAATAGAACGATAAAATCAGGAAGCCGGTCAGTATCCCCAGTGCTCCTGCCCAGCGCCATGCCGGGTTTAACCGGTTACGCTCGGCAATCACGCGGATACTCTGCACCGGACTGTGGCCACCCCGCCGGCCAATGAGTATCTCTGCCATCATGATCGGCAAGCCTATAACAGCTATACAAAGGAGGTACACAATAACAAAAGCACCCCCGCCATTTTCACCTGTTATATAAGGAAATTTCCAGACATTACCCAAGCCGACGGCAGAGCCGGTGGCGGCCAGCACGAAGGCAAGGCGGGAGGACCAGAGGCCCCGGATAGCGTTTGAGCCTTCAAGTGCGCCGCTGTTATTGGCGCCACCTGGTTGTGATACAGACATGATTGTCTCCTGTTTGGTATTTGTTTTTGTCAGGGAGGCAAAGGCCGTAAATTTTTACGGCCCCAAAGATCCAGTGGTTCAGGGCTAGCCTGTCTGAACCGCCGGCTCCCGGATTTCGTCGGTGTTGATGTTATGTTTACGGAAACGTTCTTCCGCCAACTCGTTGGCAATTGTGCCGGTAGGCCGACCACTTTCATCAGAGCGGATAAAGATCTCACTCAGAGTGTCGCCTATGCCGTTTACGTGAGCGCGCACTTCTTCGGGCGCAGCGCCTTTGCGTTCATAGAACACATCTATAATTCCGCCCGCGTTGATGGCAAAGTCTGGGGCATAGAGAATGCCTTTATCCTTCAGTGCCTGATCGTGAGCGGGACGTTCAAGAAGATTGTTGGCAGCCCCGGCGATAACCCGCGCCCTTATTTGTGGAATGCTGATGTCATTGAGCACGGCGCCCATGGCACAGGGCGCGATAACATCCACTGGCAGTAGCAGAATGTCTTCTGATGAAGCGGGCTTGGCGCCCAGTTCATCAATTGCCCGCTGCATGTTGTCACTGTGAATGTCGTAAACCCAGAGTTCGGCGCCGGCTTCTTTCAGGTGGCGGGCCAGGCGATAGCCAACATTGCCAATGCCTTGAATGGCGACTTTCAGCCCGGTCAGGTCTTCACGACCAAGTTTGTGCTTTACCGCAGCCTTCAGGCCAACAAAAACACCGTAAGCTGTAGTCGGGGAGGGGTCGCCATTATTGGGCAGGCCATCAAACCCGACGTGCTCCGTAATGCCAGCGACATGACGGGTATGCCGGCCCATCACCTTAAGGTCCGCAACGCTGGTGCCGGAATCTTCCGCGCCAATGTACTGGCCCCCCAGTCCTTCCAGCCGCCGCCCCATCATTTCCAGCAGTGCTTCCGTTTTTTGCTTGCGGGGGTCGCCGATGATTACCGACTTGCCGCCACCGAGATCCAGGTTGGCCAGCGCTGATTTATAGGTCATGCCTTTGGAAAGCCGAAGTACATCCCGCAAGGCTTCTTCGTCACTGGCGTACGGAAACATCCGGCAGCCGCCGAGTGCAGGGCCACGGGATGTATTGTGAATGGCAACAATGGCTTTCAGACCGGTTTCAGGGTCTGAGAAAAAAGATAATTGTTCGTGGTTGTCAAACTCAGGATGGCTGAATACGTTCATGGCATATCACCTTTTTCTGTAAATACCGATAGCCTTTCAGGGCTTTGGTAGTCCCGTTTCGTTAATAAATGGCTTTGCAGGTGGGCAGGGTCGGAATTGGAATTCGGGGCCGGCATGATCTCTGAAAACAGAAAGCGTTGGTGATAGTAGGCTGATGCGATTGCATAAAGCGCAACTTCCCCTGAAGGGATGCTGAATATGGCATGTTGAAATCCTCT
>DATJDA010000008.1:0-4172 GCA_035497695.1 Marinobacter sp.
ATGCCAACCCGTTACTGGCCGCCTGGGGCAAACAGGGGCGGGACTATATTCGCCTGCTGGACGAATTTGATAATCCGGATGAATACCGGGGCAGTTTCCAGGCTCTCAGTCAGAAAATCGATATTTTTTCAGAACACGGCGCAGAGCAGACGCCCCGCCTGCTGCATCAACTGCAGAACGATATCTACAACCTGACACCCTTACAGGAAATCCGGGACGAACAGCGCAAGCTCGATTTGAATCTTGACCACTCAGTTGTATTTCACGATGCCCACGGCCCCCAGCGGGAAGTGGAAATCCTGCACGATCAGTTACTGGCCGCTTTCAACTCAGACCCAAGCCTGCGGCCCCGGGATGTGATGGTTATGGTGCCAGATATTAACGTCTACGCACCCCACATTCAGGCCGTATTCGGGCACTATCAGGCTGGCCAGAAACGGCACATTCCGTTTACCATTTCCGATCAGGGGCAGCGCCATCATGAGCCGGTGCTCATTGCTCTGGAAACCCTCATGTCGCTGCCCCGCAGCCGGTTTGGGGCCAGTGAAATCACCAGCCTGCTGGAAGTGCCGGGCGTACGGGAACGTTTTGGTATCACCGAAGATGACATCCCCCTGGCCCGGCGCTGGATTGAGGGTGCCAATATTCGCTGGGGCCTGCACGGCCAGCATCGGCAAACACTGGCGT
This sequence comes from Marinobacter sp., assembly GCA_035497695.1. Taxonomy (GTDB): domain Bacteria; phylum Pseudomonadota; class Gammaproteobacteria; order Pseudomonadales; family Oleiphilaceae; genus Marinobacter. The sequence goes on from DATJDA010000008.1 coordinate 688, forward strand.
TGCCTGCCAGCCTGGAGCGTAATACCTGGCAGGCAGGGTTAAGAGCCATGTTGCTCGGCTATAGCATGGGTGACGATGAACCCTGGGCCGGTGTGGAGCCTTATGGTGAGATTGGCGGATTACAGGCCAGCTTGGCGGGCCGCCTGAATGATTTTATCCATCAACTGGAAAAGCTTTGGCAGGCACTGCAAGCGCCCCGCACCCCGCCACAATGGGAAGCGCTGTTCTCAGTCATGCTGGAGCAGTTTTTTGCCACGCTGGAAGGTGGCGACCTGTTATTACTGAACCGGTTTCGCCGGCAGTTGGAACAATGGCTGGACGATACACTTGGCGCAGGTCTGGATGCTCAGACCCTGCCTTTGAATATCGTCAAGGATGCCCTGCTGGAAGGCCTCGACGAAGGTGGTCTCAACCAGCGTTTTCTGGCTGGCAAAGTAAACTTCGCCACGCTGATGCCCATGCGGGCAATTCCCTTCCGAAAGGTTTGCCTGTTGGGCATGAACGATGGCGACTATCCCCGCTCCCGGCCACCGGTAGATTTTGATTTGATGGCAAATGATTACCGGCCGGGCGACCGTTCCCGCCGGGAAGACGATCGATATCTGTTTCTGGAAGCCCTGCTTTCCGCCCGGGAGCAGTTATACATAAGCTGGGTAGGACGCAGCATAAGAGACGACTCCGAGCGGCCGCCCTCGGTATTGGTGGCTCAGTTGCAAGACCATCTGAACAGTCTGTGGCACTTGCCCGAAAACCCTGATGCACCGGTAACCAGAGCCCTTACCACTCAACACCCTCTACAGCCCTTCAGTCGGGCCTATTTCCCCCAGGCTAATGGCACCGGCGAAGACAGCCAGCCAAAACCACTGGCAGAGATACTGCAGGCACGCAGTCTGTTTACCTACGAGCGGGAATGGCGCAACGCCCACAGCAGCGAGACCGATAGCCAGCAGCAGCAAGCTTTGCCCTATCAGGAGCCGGAAGAGCCGATTACCTTTAATGATCTGGCACAGTTTCTGAAGAAGCCCATCGACACCTTTTACCAGCGGCGGTTACAGGTGCGTTTCGAAACGGTGGAGAACCAGGACACCGATAATGAAAATTTTAATCTGAACGGGCTGGACCGCTGGCAGCTTGATAACGAGCTTATTCAGGAAGCCATACTGAAAGCTGGCTCAGAGGAAGAACTGAATGAACGCCTGCAAAATAGCCTGGATCGCATGGCCCGCCGTGGCGATCTGGGCATGGGCGTTACCGAGCAGCAATTGCGCCCGGAACTTGCCGGGCGGCTACCGAACCTGTTCGACCGATACCAGAAGGCCCTTGCAGACTGGCCGGAGCCTTTAGCGGAACCGCTGGCCTTTGACACCCGCCATAGTATCAACGATGAAACCGTTGAACTGGCAGACCTGATTGACGGCCTTCGGCAGAGCCCGAATGGTGACCGGTGCCGGCTGGTGATAGCCCGCAACAGCCTGCTTGCCAAATCCGGTAACAGCCGGCAGGTGCGGTACGCCAACCTGATGTCAGACTGGGTAATTCATCTGGCAGGGCAGCTAACGGAACAACCTTTTGAAACACTGATTCTCGGTAAGGAAGAAGACCGCAACTTCCACTTTTCCGTGCTACCGGCCGAACAGGCCAGAACTCACCTGAACACCATCCTGAAACGCTGGATACAAGCCACCACCCGCGCTCTGCCATTGCAGGTTGATGCCGGCTTTGCCTGGATTTATGTTTTCTACCAGAGCAAGAGCCTCAGAGGTAACCATGAGCGTGCTGTTCTGGATGCTGCACAGGCCTATAACAACGCCCTGCAGCGGGACACCGGTTATTTGCGGGCGGCTTATGAAACCGCCGACGACCTGTTCGCCAGCGACGAGTTTGAGGCGCTGCTGCACGATCTTTACCTGCCTCTGTGGGAAGCAGAACAGGGCACGTCTGCCAAAGATCAGATTGAGGGTTTATGATGAACAACCTGAACCCACTCACCCTGCCACTGAACGGTAGTACATTAATAGAGGCCAGTGCCGGCACAGGCAAAACCTTCACCATCGCCATCCTGTATGTGCGGCTGGTATTGGGCCACCAACAACCTGAAGACAACCCTCTGGCACAGGGAATGTTACCGCCTAACCTTCTCGTAGTTACCTTTACCGATGCCGCCACCAAAGAGTTACGGGAACGCATTCGCACCCGCCTGACCCAGGCCGCCGGGGTGTTTTCCGATAACCCTGACACTGTCGATCCTTCATCAGACACGGCGCTGATTTATCAGCTTCGGAACGAAAGTTACCCAAATCCCGCCACCTGGCCGGAATGCCGGAAAAAATTGTTACTGGCCGCCGAATGGATGGACGAAGCCGCTGTCTCCACCATCCACGCCTGGTGTAACCGCATGCTCAGTGAACATGCCTTCGACAGTGGCAGTCTGTTCAGGCTTTCCCTGGAAACCGACCAGAGTGACCTGCTGGATGATGTGGTTCGGGATTACTGGCGTACGTTTATCTATCCGCTCCCCGGCGAACTGATGAATGACGTCCTGGAGCATTGGAAAACCCCGGAAGAGCTGCGCAAAGCCGTTCGCAACCTGATCTCCACAACCGATAGCTTTAATGCCCCTGACGACAGTGCAGAAGACGCCATTGTTCATGTTCATAACCAGCGCCAGGCACGAGCTGAGGAGCTAAAGGCGTATCCCTGGGCCGACTGGAAAGACGACGTACTGGCATTGCTGGATGATTTGCACAAAAGCAAACGCCTGCACGGTGGCAGCAAAAACCGGATGGTCGAATCGTGGGATACCCTGCTCGAATGGCAGGCATCTGACAACCTCTCCCCGCCCGGCATGGACAAAGCGGGGCTTCAGAACCAGACCCCGGAGGTATTGCCCACCAAACTGAAGGGAGAGGAGCCGGCGCCGGAGCATCCAGCCTTTGCCGCGATTGCAGAAGTGATTACCTTTGGTCAAAATCTGCCAAGTGCCAAGTCTGACATCCTTAAACATGCTGCTCACTGGCTAGCACAACGGTTGGAATCAGAGAAACAGAAACGCTCGAAAATGGGCTTTGACGACTTACTGACCCGCCTGGATGAAGCCCTGCACGGCGCCCGCGGCGATCAGCTTGCTGCCACCATTCGTCGCCAGTTTCCGGTGGCGCTGATTGATGAGTTTCAAGACACAGACCCGGTTCAGTACCGCATTTTCAACCGCGTATACCGAGTTGCACAGAACGATCCGGATACGTGTTTATTGATGATTGGCGATCCGAAGCAGGCGATCTATGGCTTCCGCGGAGCCGATATCTATACCTATCTGGACGCTCGAAAAAGCTCCAGGGAACGCACCTGGACCCTCGGCCGAAATTTCCGCTCCGCCCTGCCCATGGTGCAAGCGGTTAACCGCGTATTCAGTTATGCCGACCAGAACAGCCATAGCGGAGCTTTCCTGTTCGGTAAAGGCGACAGCTCGCCTCTGCCTTTTCAGG
>DATJDA010000009.1:0-10873 GCA_035497695.1 Marinobacter sp.
GCTGGCATGCCGTTGAAGCTGTACTTAAGCGCGAGCCAGAGCGCCTGCAAGAGGTCTGGATTCAGACTGGCCGGCAGGATAAACGGGTAAAAAGTATCACTGATGAGTTAGATGGCCTGGGCGTTAGCTGGCAGGTGGTTCATCGGAAAAAACTGGATGAGCGGGTGTCTGGTGTTCACCAGGGCGTTGTGGCTTCGGTCCGTGAGAGTCGTGAGTGGACAGAGGACGACCTGCTGGCTCAGTTGGCAGCCAGTGATAAGCCGCCTTTTTTGCTGATTCTTGATGGCGTTACAGACCCTCATAATCTTGGCGCCTGTATGCGTACGGCGGACGCAGTGGGGGTGCAGGCTGTTATTGCTCCCAGAGATAAATCTGCCTCGTTAACACCTGTTGCCCGAAAAATTGCCTGCGGCGCTGCTGAAACCGTGCCTTTTGTCCGAGTTACAAATCTGGCGCGGTTTCTCCGCACGCTGAAAGATCAGGGAGTCTGGCTGATCGGAACTGCTGGTGAGGCTGGCGCAACCTTGTACCAGGCCGATTTCAGAGGGCCGGTTGCACTGGTAATGGGCGCAGAGGGAAAGGGTATGCGCCGTCTGACCCGGGAGCATTGCGATCAGCTTATCAACATTCCCATGCTTGGCCATGTTGACAGTCTCAATGTCTCAGTTGCCACCGGCGTTTGCTTGTACGAAGCGCTGCGACAGCGCTGTGTTTAGCACATTCGTTGCATTGTCCCGCCTGGATGTTTAGAATACTGCACCCCTGTATTTGGGGTGTTTTTGTTTTGTCTGCATTACGGGTGTTCAGTTCCGGATTGATACACGGGTCTGGCGTGTAATACCTCGCTGATAAAGTGAAAAAGAAGCCGGCAGCCTTGGCTGCTACCTCCTTGCTTTCATGTCTGGTAACGGATTGGTTGTCAGAGAGAAAGCTGTTTAAACCGTAGGGAGAATTCATGCGTCACTACGAAATCGTATTTATGGTACACCCGGATCAGAGCGAGCAAGTGCCTGCAATGATCGAGCGTTATACCGGCGTCATCACTGAAGATGGCGGAAAGGTACATCGCCTGGAAGATTGGGGCCGTCGTCACCTGGCATACCCGATCAACAAAATTCATAAAGCTCACTACGTGCTGATGAACATTGAATGTTCACAAGCCGCGATGGATGAGTTGACCCACAACTTCCGGTTTAACGATGCCATCATCCGCGACTTGATTCTGCGTCGCGATGAAGCTGTTACCGACTTGTCTCCGTTGAAAGCTGCCGAGTCCCGTGAGGACCGTCGTCCGAGTGGAGATGACCGTCCGCGTAGTTCTTCCGAAGATGATGATGAGCGCGCAAGTGCAGATGCTCACGACGAAGAAGAGTAATTAACCGGAGTTGAGGAGTTACGTTATGGCTCGTTTTTTCAGACGTCGTAAATTCTGCCGCTTTACGGCAGAAGGTGTTAAAGAGATTGATTATAAAGATCTGGACACACTGAAAGGTTACATCACTGAAACTGGCAAGATCGTGCCCAGCCGTATCACCGGCACCAAAGCACGTTATCAGCGTCAGCTGGCTACCGCTATCAAGCGCGCCCGCTACCTGTCATTGCTGCCGTATTCGGATGGCCACGACAACTAAGTAACAGATAAACAGGACTTGGGACCATGCGTGCACTGGCACAGTATGTAATGCGCGGTCCCCTACAGGCCGGCGGGGTAGCGGCGGTAACAACCGCGGTACCTTTGCTGTTCTGGGTTGGCGCAGCAGTAGTTGGCCTGGTTACACTCAGGCTTGGCGTCAGCCAGGGGCTTAACATTGCTGTCTGGGCATTGCTTCCGGCGCTTGGCTGGAGCTGGTATGGGCAAGACCCGACGGCTCTTGCCGTATTGCTCCAGGTGATGTTGATGGCATCGGTACTCAGAACTACCCGCTCGTGGGATAAAGCCCTCTTGGGGGGAAGTTTTCTCGCGATAGTCACGGGTCTTATATTGCCCATGATCTATCCGGACTTGCTGGAAGAGCTGGTTCGTACTGGTGTCAGTTTTTACGAACAATACAACGCAGACGTTGCAAAGGCGCTGGGAGATAACCTGGAAACGGTTATCCGGAACACCATGAATGCCAGTATGGCTGGCACCTATCTGGCAACAGGTATTGGTGTAATCCTATTGGCCAGAGCGTGGCAGGCGGGGCTTTATAACCCCGGAGGATTCCGTAAGGAATTTCACGCTTTGAGGCTGTCACCAGTCGTTTCTGTGGTGTGCGCAGTGACCATGTTGGCTGGCCCGTTTCTGGGGCTGAACACCATGTTACTGGCCTGGGTAGCGGGAACGCCGTTATTTCTGGCGGGTCTGGCTCTGGCGCACGGTGTTGTAGGACGTAAAAATATGAGTGGGCGGTGGCTGGTGTTTTTCTACATCGCCTTGGCTCTGTTGGGCCCAAGCCTGATGATTCTGTTAGTAGTTATGGCTTTTGTGGATAGCTGGCTGGATATCCGGGGGCGTATAAAGCCTGTCGGACCAGTTGAATAAAGCACGAAGAGGTTAACGAGATGGAAGTTATTCTGCTCGAGAAAGTAGCAAATCTTGGCACCCTGGGTGACAAGGTGAAAGTTAAGGCTGGTTACGGTCGTAATTTCCTGCTTCCTTATGGCAAGGCTGTGCCTGCCACGGAAGTAAATCTGAAGGCGTTCGAAGAGCGTCGTGCAGAGCTGGAAAAAGCCGCTGCTGAGAAGCTGTCTGTGGCCCAGGCACGTGCCGAGGCGCTGGAAGGTGCATCATTCACCATTGGCTCCAAAGCCGGTGATGAAGGCAAGCTGTTTGGTTCGATCGGTGTTCGTGACATTGCTGATGCAATCACCGCTTCTGGCACTGAAGTTGACCGCAGCGAAGTTCGTCTGCCTGAAGGTCCGCTTCGCGCCATTGGCGAGTACGATGTAGATCTGCAACTGCACTCAGACGTTGAAGTAACCATCAAGCTGACCATTGTTGCAGAGTAATTTTCTGTAGCAACAGGTTGGGGCAGGGCACAAGCCTGCCCAACTTGATTAAATGGGCCCGAACCGGCGACGGTTTCGGGCCCGTTGCTTTCTGCTATCCTGAGTTCTCGCTCCGGACCCTCCCAATTGCGATACAATCCTCGTAAACTGTACGACCCTTGGTATCCAGCTAAAGATGTTGTTATGGCCAAACCCAATTTGAAATCCGCGATTATTGATACTGAAACCAGTCGAATCAAAGTCCCCCCTCATTCTGTAGAAGCAGAGCAGGCGGTACTTGGTGGTTTAATGCTGGATAATCGTCGATTCGATGAAATCGCGGAAACGATTTCGGCCGCGGATTTTTATCGCCAGGATCATCGGCTTATTTTTGCTGCTGCTGAGCGGTTGGCTGCCGAAAATGAGCCGCTGGACGTCGTAACGCTGGCGGAGTTTCTGGAGCGTGCCGGTGATATTGAAGACGCTGGTGGGCTGTCATATCTGGCAGAACTGGCAGAGAAAACCCCTGGCGCTGCCAATATCCGGGCTTACGCCGAGATTGTTCGCGAACGGGCTATTCTTCGGCAGTTGGTAGAAGTTTCTGGTTTGATTTCAGATTCGGCTTTCAACCCCCTGGGGCGCAACAGCAATGAAATACTGGATGAGGCTGAGCGCAATGTTTTCAAAATTGCAGAATCCAGAGTAAAGGAAGGGTCTGGCCCTCAGGCAATAAATCCAATTCTGACCAAAACACTGAGTAGAATTGAAGAGTTGTTTGAGTCCGGCGAACAAACGACCGGCCTGACCACTGGTTTCCGGGATCTGGATGAACGAACATCGGGTATGCAGCCATCCGATCTTATTATCGTTGCCGGCCGCCCCTCCATGGGCAAAACATCGTTTGCAATGAATATTGTTGAGAATGCCCTGATCAGCACCAGCACTCCAATTCTGGTCTTCAGCATGGAAATGCCCGCGGATGCATTGGTCATGCGTATGCTTTCTTCTCTCGGGCGCATTGATCAGACCAAGGTACGGGGCGGAAAGCTGGAAGAAGACGACTGGCCGCGACTGACTTCTGCTGTCAGCCTGCTGAAAGACAAACCGCTATATATTGACGACACTCCGGCCCTGAGCCCAACTGAAATGCGTTCCAGGGCCCGGCGCATTGCCCGTGAAAATAACGGTAAACTTGGTCTGATTGTAGTGGATTACCTGCAGCTTATGCGGGTGCCGGGAAGCAATGAAGGAAGAACAGCGGAGATTTCAGAAATCTCCCGATCATTGAAAGGGCTGGCCAAGGAACTGAGTTGTCCGGTGGTTGCCCTCTCTCAGCTTAACCGTAGCCTTGAACAGCGTCCGAACAAACGCCCGATCAACTCCGACTTGCGGGAATCTGGCGCAATCGAGCAAGACGCAGACGTCATTATGTTTGTATACCGGGATGAAGTGTATAACGAAGATACCCCGGACAAGGGCATTGCAGAGATTATTATCGGTAAGCAGAGGAATGGTCCTATTGGTACCCTGCGCTTGGCCTTTATGGGCAAGTACACAAAGTTTGAAGACCTGGCGCATGGGGATTACGGCGATTACGGTGGAGACTACTGATGCCCCGAAGTACGGTTGCACGGATTGATCTGAATGCACTGCGCCGGAACTATCAGACGGCGTGTGAGCGGGCCGGCTCAGCTCAGGTTATGGCAGTCGTTAAGGCGGACGGTTATGGGCATGGCATTGTGCCGGTTGCTCAGGCTCTGGCCGCTGTTGCTCCCAGGTTTGCCGTGGCCTGTCTGGAAGAGGCACTTGCTATCAGAAAATCCGGCCTCGCTCAGCCTGTTGTGTTGTTACAGGGTGTGCATGCACCTGAAGATCTTGAAATATGCGTTCAACAGAGATTTGAGCCGGTGCTGCATGGGTCACACCAGTTGGGCTGGCTTGAGTATGCCGAAATCTATCCGGTATTCTGGCTAAAGGTTAACAGTGGAATGAATCGCCTGGGGTTTCGACCCGGCGAGATGGCAGACGTTATGGCCCGGATAGAAGCGTGTGGTGCCCGGACGTCACTTGAGGGGTTTGTCACTCACTTTGCTTGCGCTGATGATGCGAACAGTTCCGTCACTGCTCAGCAAACCGCCAGCTTTGTAAAATGCACGGCTCCTTGGCCGGAGTTTAAAAGAAGCATTGGTAACTCTGCTGCACACTTTATTCCGGGGCAGCCCTTATTTGACTGGAGTCGCCCCGGCATCATGCTCTACGGGGGCTCGCCGGTGATCGGGCAAACAGGCCCTGAGTTAAAGCTTGCTCCGGTGATGTCGCTGGAAGCACCGATTATTACCACAAGAGTCGTATACGCCGGCGAATCGGTTGGCTATGGGGCCTGCTGGGTGGCCGGGCAAGACACTCTTATGGGGATGGTTGCCATTGGCTATGGCGATGGTTATCCGCGGCATGCGGGCACAGATACGCCCGCTGCGATCAATGGCCAGAGAATCCGCCTTATAGGCCGGGTTTCCATGGATATGCTCGCGGTAGATCTTTCGAATGCGCCCAAAGCTCAGGAAGGCGATATGGTTGAGCTCTGGGGCCGGACCGTTGGCGTTGATGAGGTTGCTGCCTGCGCTGGAACTATTTCCTATGAGCTGCTTACCGGAGTGACAGCCAGAGTGCCAAGGGAATACCACTAACTCCAGTTATGTCGGGTTGAATCACGGTTGTTCCGGACCATGAATGATTTCTTCAATAAAATCGAGAATAGCAATAAGGCTTCGGTCGTCCAGCTTTTTCAGAACTTTGTGAATAACCATTTTACTGCCTTTAAGCATACCGCTGATTCCTACTTTGGCCATGCTCATCATCATGCTGCTTGCCTTCAGGCGACGCAGCGGTTCAAGGAAGAAAAAATCCAGGCCGGCATCAGTCAGTTCAATGATCAGCGTGAATAGCTTGTCGATGGCTTCTTTGTCGGCTGTACCCCGTCCCCGGAGCTCCTCAACTGTATATAATGCACGGGTGCGCAGCGCGTCTGAAATCGGCGCTACAATGTGGCTCTGTTGTTTCAGCATGTTGGGTCCTGTTGTTGTATGCTTTTATGTAATACGGCAAGAATATAAGGCGCCTGTAGCCCAGACAGGGTGCTATTGTATGAATCAGTTTCAGGAAGCCATTGGCCCGACTGGTTTCTGAGTTCCGTCATATTGGTAATACCTTGGAGGCATTGAATCCTCGTGCATGTGCTTGTTGTTCACGATTACAGCCCGCTGGGAAGAATCTTACTGGAACGTCTGCGCGAGACGTCCTTGCGTATCAGCCCGTTGCTTGTCAGCGATCCGGCCAGTGCTAATCTCAAGGCACTGGACAGTTGGATTCCCGAGGACACAGATTTAATTGTTAACGCGCTTTGGCTGGCCGATCCGGAAGTTGCTGAAAACGATCCCGAGGGAACCCACAAAGCGGCATTTTCTTTACCGGTTGCATTGGCGGAGTTTGCCCGTGATCGTGGCATGGCGCTGTTCCAGTTATCGTCGTGCTATGTCTTTGATGGGCGCAAGCAAACGGGTTATATAACGTCGAATCCCGGGCAGCCAATTAATGAGCTTGGCAACTGGCAATGGGAGTGTGAGCAGGCGTTACGCACACTGTTGCCCCGGCATATTATCTTACGTACCGGGTGGAGCCTTTCCCGGTTTATCCGGCAAGTACAGATCAGCACAGCGGCCGGTGAGATTCTTTCTTTGCCAGGACGTTATCGAGGGCAGCCAGTAGCTGTGCGAGATCTGGCCCGGGTGATGACCGCCGTTATTCAGCAACTCGATTGTGGTGCTGAAGTTTGGGGAACATACCAGTACGCGGGTGCGGAGGAGATCAGTCTGTACGAGTTAGGGCTGGCGATTGTTGGCTTGCCCGGCATACCGGAAGATATCCGGGTGGTGGATGAGGTGCCTGAGTGGGGCCACCTGGAGCCACTGAACACCACCCTTGTCTGTACTAAAATCCGCAATACGTTTGGTATTAAACAGTTACCCTGGCGCTCCGGGTTGGTGAATGAGCTGGCAATGCTGAAACTGCCTGACAATCGGGATGCTGAAAAAAAATCAGCCGGATAAATCCCGGTGTCAGGTGTGGCAGATGCTAAATCTGGACGGAGTCGTTCCGGGTGATAGTCTGAAGTGCTGGTATGTCCAGCAGAAAAACCTCACGGCCCCGCGCTTTGATCAGATTTTGGTTTTGAAATCGGGTGAATACCCGGCTAACCGTTTCCACGGCTAATCCGAGAAAGTTTGCGATATCGTTGCGAGCCATCGGCAGGGTGAAGTGACTTCCCGACATTCGCCGGCGCTGGAAACGTGTTGAAAGTGACAGCAACAAGGTCGCAATGCGTTCTTCGGCGGTATTCTTGCTCATTAGCATAGCCAACTGCTGGCTGTTCTGAATTTCCTGGCTCATCAAACCATACATGTGCTGTTGCAGCTCTGGCAGCTTGCTTGTCAGCTCTTGTAATTTATCGGCAGGAAACTCACAGATACTGGTTCGATCGAGCGTCTTGGCAGTGCTGGCATAGTGATCACGGCCAAGGCTGTCTAGCCCGACGATCTCACCGGGCATATAAAACCCCGTTACCTGCTCCTCTCCACATTTGGAAATAATGAAGGTTTTGACGGCACCGCTACGAATGGCAAAACAGGAGCGAAAAGGCGCGTTCTGGCCGAAAATCGACTCACCACGATTGAAAATTCTGCCCTGCTGGACAATATCTTCCAGACTGCCAAGGTCGTTCTCGTCAAGAGCCAGCGGCAAACATAAATTGCTCAGGCTGCACTGTTGGCAAGATGCCTTAAGCGGAGAGGTTGCTTGTTGAAATCGAATGACTTGTGCCATGGTGAATACATTGTCCGATTTGATCTGGATCAAGGTACCACCTTAATACGGATAGAGGGCTTTGCCAACATCTAAGGCTGGCTCGCCCTTAATCAGAGCTTTTCAAACACCAGTGATGCGTTGGTTCCGCCAAAGCCAAAGCTGTTGGACATCACGGCATCTAAATGGGCACTTACGGCTTTGGGGCCGACCAGAGGCATGTTGCCAATTTTTTCATCCACGTTAATGAGATTGGCCGTACCGGCAATGAAATCGTTTTGCAGCATGAGTAATGAGTAAATGGCCTCGTGCACACCAGCGGCTCCCAGTGAGTGCCCGGTCAGTGATTTAGTGGATGAAATAGCCGGAATGTTATCGCCAAATGTGTTTTTAACAGCCCCCATCTCAGCAACATCACCAACCGGTGTACTGGTACCGTGAGCATTAACGTACTGGATCTTGCCACGAATAGTTGCCATAGCCTGCAGCATGCAGCGCTGGGCACCCTCTCCAGAAGGAGCAACCATGTCATAACCATCGGAGGTGGCGCCATACCCGGTCAGCTCAGCAATGATGGTCGCACCGCGTTTTTTTGCGTGCTCAAGTGCTTCCAGAACCAGCATGCCTCCGCCGCCGGCAATCACGAAGCCATCTCGCCCGCTATCGAACGGGCGGGATGCTGTTTCAGGTGTGTCGTTATATTTGGTAGAGAGCGCGCCCATGGCGTCGAACATCATCGTGAGGCTCCAGTCTTCTTCTTCGCCACCACCGGCAAAGACAATATCCTGCTTGCCTGACTGGATTTGCTCCATAGCGTGGCCGATACAGTGTGCGCTGGTAGCGCACGCAGACGACATGGAATAGTTCACGCCGCGAATTTTGTAGGCGGTAGCCAGGCAGGCCGAGACAGTGCTGGTCATTATGCGCGGGACCATATACGGCCCAATACGCTTGACACCTTTTTCCCGCATGATATCGGTAGCTTCTACCTGGCTGGAACAGGATGCACCGCCAGAGCCGGCGATCAGGCCAGTGCGATCATTAGACACCATGTCCTCAGACAAGCCCGCCTGTGCAATAGCCTGCTCCATAGCCAGATAGCTGTACATGGCCGCGGGCCCCATGAACCGGCGAACCTTGCGGTCAATAACAGACGTGTCTATATCCGGAGTGCCGGAAACCTGGCTACGAAACCCCTTCTCTTTATAAGACTCGTTGAAGGTAATGCCTGACTTTCCGGTTTTAAGGCTGTCAAGAACCTCATCCAGGGAGTTTCCGATGCAGGAAATAATACCCATACCTGTGACGACAACGCGTCTCATACACTTCTCCTTTGGGCATCGTTCAAAGCAACAATGCCGTGGGGTTAACAATACTGACTGACATTGTAGGCCTTTTGCCACCGATGTGGTATTTGACCAAGGGGTAAGAGGGCGGTGTGCTTAATTGTTACTGGCTTCTTTTATTTCCTGCTCAATCAGTTCTGGCGTTTCCAGAGAAATTCGCCCCAGTGTGCCCGCGCGAAATTCGTTGAGCAGTACTTCCGAGACTTTATGCAAGTCTGGAACACCTCCACGGCTGAAAAATCGACGTTTTGCTGCGATGGCATCCATCAGTGCCAGCCCGTTTTCGGGCAGCTCCTGAAAGCCATAACGGGCCTTGACTAACTCGGGGTAGGCCTGCAACAGGTAGTCTGCCTCAAACATGGCAATGTCTCCGAAATCCAGTACGGCGCTTCGGATTGCACCGGTTATTGCCAGACGGTAGCCGCAGGCTTCCGGTGCCAGCTTTGGCCAGAGAAAGCCTGGGGTGTCGTATAGCAAAATATTCCCTGGCAATTTAATGGCCTGCTGGGCTCGGGTCACAGCCGGCTCGTTACCGGTTTTTGCGACCGAACGGCCTGCAAGTGTATTAATAATGGTTGATTTGCCAACGTTGGGAATGCCCAGAATCATAACCCGCAAGGCACTCTTTTGGCGGTCATGATCTGGGGTCATGTCCTCAGCCAGTTTCAGGATACCCAGAGCCTCACTGCGTTGATTATGGGTGAGCGTGATGGTCCGGACGCCCCGCTCTTTTTCCAGCCAGGCTTGCCATTGCTCAGTTATGACCGGGTCGGCCAGATCCCGTTTGTTCAACACCCGGATTAATGGAGTGTCACCACGCAGCGCGGGCACCAGTGGGTTTTCACTACTGAAGGGAATTCGCGCATCCAGAACCTCAATAATGAGATTCATCTGTGGCATAACTTTTTTGATCTCCTTGCGGGCTTTATGCATGTGCCCTGGAAACCAGTTAATGGCCATTTTGTGCGCTCCATTTACGAGTAAAGGCCAACATTATGAAGGGGAACCAGTAAAGTTTCATGTTTGTTTAAGAGGACGATCTGTCAGATCGAGTGTAGCGGTGGGGTCACAAGAAAGGGAAGGGCAGCGCGCAACTGATGTGCGCACTGCCCGGATTCAACCGATTGATTAGAAGTACAGGTTGAACATTACGTTGGCGGTGCCCAGCTCGAAGTTGGTATCACAGCCGGTACAGCCGCTGTCGCTGATCTCTAAACCCACCTGACCACTGACAGAGAATCCGTCGGTAATCATTGCTTCGGCGCCAAAGAAGCCGCCCAGGCCGAAACCGGTGTCTGCAGCATTAACAATGCCGAAGGCGCCTCCAGCGTAGGGGCGGATTCGATTAGATATATCGCTCAGGTACATACGTGCGCCACCACCCAAAGCCAGAACGGTATCATCACCATACTCGGCCTTGTTATCGATAATGCTTACGTATGCGAAAGGCAGCAGGTTGTCGTTCGCCTTGAAGCCAATCATATAAGACGGAGCAGATACAGTGCTGAAGGTGCTCTCAAATGGGTTAAAACCCATCATGATATTGTTCGACTGAGATTCCTGAGCAGAAGCCACGCCAGCGGTCAATGTCATTGTGGCGGCGGCTGTAGCAACCAGGAGAGATTTGAGTGAGAAACGTTTCATCATCAGATTTCCATTCTATGCTGTTGATTTGACAACCGGAGCAGCCGCGATTCTGC
>DATJDA010000010.1:0-13705 GCA_035497695.1 Marinobacter sp.
TGCACTTTGGTATCTGGTGCCCCTATTGATTCTCGCGGGTATCATCAAATCGCCTTGGTTCAAGGGCAAGGTTGGTGAATTCCTCGTTAATCTTTCGATTCGCCTGTTTCTGGACAAATCACGCTATCACTTGATCAAAAACGTAACGCTTCCCACCGAGAACGGAACCACGCAGATTGATCACGTTCTGGTCTCTGAGTTTGGTGTGTTTGTGGTAGAAACCAAGAATATGAAAGGCTGGATTTTCGGGAGTGCTCGCCAACCTTTCTGGACACAGAAGATTTTCAGGTCCAACCATAAGTTTCAAAATCCTCTGCATCAAAACTACAAGCATGTTAAGACATTGCAAACACTGCTTGGGCTAAGTGATCACCAGATTCATTCGGTTGTGGTTTTCATGGGCAGTAGTACGTTCAAAACACATATGCCGGAGAACGTTACTCAGGGCTTGGGCTATGTCCGCTATATCAAATCACGAATAGAGCCCGTGTTGAGTATGGAGCAGGTGGCGGAAGTTCGGCAGAAGGTGGCATCGGGAAGGCTCAAGGCTTCGTTTGCGACTGATAGAGCGCATGTTGTTCACGTGAGAGGGCTTGTTACGGAGCGCTATGGTGCGCCGGTTCGTCGGGCCAGAAGGGGAAGAGCGTTTAGACTATTAGCGGGGCCCGTATTGGTGGTGATAATTGGTTTTATCATGGCAAATACATATTCGACGTTTAGTTCGTACGGTCCATCTGAAAGTCTGTCAAAATCCAGATCTGATGCAGCACTTCCTGCACAAGAGAAAGCGAACTCTAAGATGATCATTACCCGCCGTAATCAGCCACCATCTGAGCTAATGCTGGCGAGGCAAGAGTGTAACTCGCTAATAGCGGCAGCGCTTGGCAATAAAGACCCACGTCTGTTGAGAGATCGGGACAAAGCCTGTGCCCACTATAAGGTAATGCAGGGGGGCATCACTGAATCAAGGCAATCACCGTGATCCATGCGCGTATGGATGCTTTGCCCGCTGCCGCAGCGAGTAGAAGGTAACCGCTGGCAATTCATTCAAGTGGAGCCAGTCTGGCAGGCGGATGCCGTGAAGACTTCCGTTCTTCGTTATCAGGAACATTTCATGTCAAAAAAAGTAGTCATATTTGAGTACGAGAAAGAAACAAAGAACAGTGTGCGCTTCAAGGAGGTGCCTGATGAGGGCACGGCTCCTGTCGTTGGCACCCTGTATGTGCAGAAGTGGTTTGCGGGCAGCAGTAAAACGATTGAGATCACGATCGACAAAAAAGACTAGCTTGTAAGCCACTGAGGCAGGCCATATCACGGTTCTGTTCCCGGTGTTGGCGTTGTATGGTGAGTGGTATAAATACGCCCGTTGGAGTTGCAGTGTTCGCCTACCAAAAGCAACTGCTCATAATATTTGCCGCAGGCTGGATTTCGATTGCCAGCGCTGATGAGGCTTGTCTGGCGTCTGCCCAGTCGGACCTGGAACGTCTCTATTGCGAAGTTGTAGAGCATGGTGGAGGCGCAGGCCTGCCGTCTGCAGTGGATTTCAGGCGCAATGATCCAAAGGTGCAGGCGTTGTTGTTGCAACAACCTGCCAGGCGTTTGGGTTTGGCATTGCCCGAGGTTTCGGCCATCTCTGAACCCAAAACGTCCACACCACCGAAGAAATCCACGAGTGAATCCCGCTCAACATCACGTGCTTCCCAGGCAATGACGGGCTGCCAGTTGCAGGGCGAGGCCATCCGCTGCCCGAGCGCAACTTATGAACTTGCAGTCAATCGACCATTGGCGTCACTGGACGATGGCGTTTTGGAACAGAGTAATCGATTCACATTAGCGCCTTTCGATGGCGACCGCACAGATGAACAAGCTGTGCGATCTTATCTTTCAGCCGCCTACGATCGCTATATTGTCAAAATGCTGGCCATTGGCCTTGGCGCAAACACCATGAGCTTCACAGCCTTTCATAACGCGTTTCATACTCTGGAGAGCGGCGATGTGGATTTCTCCAGACGCATGGAGCAAACCTACGAGTTGCTTAAACAGGATCGAAAAACTCTGGGTGTGAAAGCCCGTTACCACAATAAGTTGCCAGCAAGCCTGTCTTTGTGTGAAGTGATTAATCGCGACATCATCGTGTGCGATGATGTCGGAACCAGCTGGGTTTTTGTACGATTGAACTAAATGGGCGCCGTATAGCTTTGAAAAACAGTTCAGGCCGTCTCGGCCATTACCCATAAACAAGGGCAAGCATGAACGAGAAAATCCGTTTTTATCTGAACCGCCTGAAAGAACGGCTGTGGGTAAAACCACTGTTTATGTGTCTGCTATCAATTTCAGGCATTTTTCTGACGAAGGCTGCAGATAACTACCTGTCTGAAGGCGCAGTGCCTACGATTAATCCAGATTCATTGGCAACGCTGCTGGGTGTTCTCTCAAACGGCATGCTGGTCATCGCCGTATTCGCAGTGGGTGCCATGATTACCGCTAATAACTGGGCCAGTACCTCGGCAACACCCCGTAGTTTTCCATTAATTGTTGCTGATGGTGTTTCCCAGAATGCTCTTTCAGTGTTTATTGGTGCCTTCATTTACAGTGTGCTCTCGCAGATTGCCCTGGAAAATGACTACTACAATGCGCCCGGGCATTTTGCACTGCTGTTACTAACATTGACCGTTTTTGCGATTGTTATCATGACCTTCGTGCGGTGGGTAGACAGAATTGCACGTCTCGGCAATATGGCTACAACCATGGAAAAGGTGGAAGCAGCGGCCAGGAGCGCCTTTGCACAGCGTATAAAGATGCCCGCTCTCGGTGGGAAGCCTGTGGCAACGGTACGTTCCCATGGTCAGGTATTTTTTAGTAGTACGGTTGGCTATCTGAAACGTATTGATATGGTCGCGCTGCAGTCACTGGCTGAAAAATCAAATGTGCAAGTGCACGTGGCTGTACTTCCGGGAGCTTTTGTTACACCGGTACGCCCAATCGCATTTATTGATATGAGTATGGATCGTGTCGCTGAATTTGATAAAGACGCGCTCAGTGATGCTTTTTTGATTGGCAAGAACAGATCGTTTGACGGTGACCCACGCTTTGGGTTGATAGCGCTTTCGGAAATAGCCAGCAGGGCGCTATCTCCGGCGGTTAATGATCCAGGCACAGCCATTAACGTGATTGGAACGCTGGTACGCATTCTTCAACCATTGACCGTCAATAAGAAAACTTGTCCGGTGCAATATGATCGGATAATGGTGCCAGAACTTTCACTGGAAGATTTGTTTGATGATGCTTTCGGTGCGATTGCCCGGGATGGTGCAGGCCATATTGAGGTTGTTGTGCATCTGCAGAAGGCACTTGGTGCACTGGCCGTCATGGGCAATTCTACCGTGCGAGATGCGGCTCTCGCCCAAGCCGCCCAAGCCCTCACGCGCGCTGAACGGGCGCTGCAGTTACCTGCAGATCTGGAGAGGGCAAAACAATCGTCTCCGAATAGATACTGATGCCTGTCTGCTGGCTATAATGGCCAGCTTTTAATTCCAGCGGAGAGCATTATGCCAATTGAAAAGAATCAAGTGGTCTTGTTTCACTACAGTGTGAGTGATGAACAGGGCAAGGTTGTTGAAAGCTCCCGTGATGGCGAGCCGAACGCCTACCTGCATGGCCACGGCGGTATTGTCCGGGGCCTTGAAGAGGCAATGGAAGGCCGCAATGCCGGGGAAAGCTTCAGCGTAACCATTACGCCTGATAAAGCCTACGGCCCACGCAAGGCTGATGCCGTGCAGCGTGTGCCGATCAAACATTTGATGGGCGCCAAGCGCTGGAAACCGGGAATGGTCGCCCAGGTACAAACCGAGCATGGCAGGCGCCACGTGCTCGTTACCAAGGTTGGCCTTAAGTTTGTCGATGTTGACACCAACCACCCGATGGCTGGCAAAACGTTGACCTTTGATATCGAAATCATCGAGGTGCGTGCGGCAGATGCGGAAGAGTTAGCGCACGGCCACGCACATGGGCCGGGCGGGCATCACTGACGGATTAGTACTCGGCTACTCAGTTTCTTTATTGAACTATCAGACAAAGGGCATGCGAATGACGCTGGGATGGGTAGTTGCAGGCAGCATCGGCCAGTTACTTCTGGCGTACATGCTGTTTATGTTGGTGGCATTTGGGTTCAGTGCCGTTGGCGCCTCTCACCGCCCTACGCCGTTTGATTCCTCGGTGTTGAATTCGGCTTTATTTTCAGTGCCGGCAAGCTGCATTGTGAGTGCTGTTGTTGTGATTGTGCTTTACCGCATGGCCGCGGGAAGGCTTGCGTATCTTTGGTATCTGGCGCCGATCTTTTTGTTTTCTGGCTACTTGCTATACATAAAACTGTTTATCGAACGGAAAGCCTGAGGGTACTGAGCTGTGAAAAAGGTCTGCTCAGAAGAAGCCTTATCGGAGCTACTGCACTCCACCCCTGCGGTTCTTCTCCTCTTTAGTGGGGCGCAGTGCGGCGTTTGCCAGGCCATCAAGCCTCAGCTTGAAAAGCTTGCCAGTGAGGAGTACCCGAAATTGGTGACCGCTTACATTGATTGCCAGAGCGCCGCCATCCCGCTTTGTGCGGCCCGCGGTATTTTTTCCCTGCCTGTTGTCCAGTTGTGGTTTGGCGGGCAACGATTCACAGAATTCGCCAGAGTATTCTCCATAAACGACGTGCGCGCTGCGCTGGAGCGGCCTTATCGGCTTTTGGGCTGAAAGCTTAGGTAACACCGCTGCGTGCTGGGCCGTCGATATTTCCCGTTTATTCCCTGATTGTGATGTAGATCAATTCGGTACCGCACCAAGTACGCAGTTTCACATTTTTTTGGAAATGCAAAAGGCAGGCTGCTTTAAGTTGGACTAATGTGAGTAGCTATATGCTACGTAACGCCAATTAGTCAGTGGTTTTGGCGGCATGATAGCAGTGATGATGCAGCCAGAAATCGCCCTTTTAGGATTCAGTGAGTCGCCTTGGGTATAAATAATGTTCTAGTGCTGAGAAATTAACAAACTCGTGCTGATTAACCTGATAACTGGATACAATCAAAAAGGAAATAATAATATGTATAAAAACTCCTTAATTACGATTCTTGGATTGGCTTGCTTTTCAAGTAGCGTTGCTCTCGCAGATCAAAACTATGTTGGTGCTAGTTTTGCGTTTGTTGATTACTCCGAAGAAGGAATAAGGGATGACGCATCTCTCACTATGATCGCTGGTCGCTTGGGAGCAAAATTTAATAAGAATCTATCTGGAGAGATTAGAGTTGGCTTTGGTGTAGGTGATGACTCTGTAAATGTTTTAGGTACCGATGTGGATGTAGAGTTGAATACGATGTTTGGTGCCTACGTTCGTGGAGGCGTTGAAGTAGCAAAATCGTTTTATCCTTATGTGGTTTTAGGTTATACGCGAGGTGAGATTACTCTGTCAGTGCCTGGTTACAGCAGGTCAGATTCAGAGTCAGATGTTTCTTTTGGTCTTGGTGCAGATGTTGATATCAATGACAAGCTTACATTCAACGTTGAATATATGAATTATTTTGATAAGGATGGGGCAGAAATTGATGGATTTTCTCTAGGTTTGGTAACCAGGTTTTAAGATCGCATGATAAACGGCTCCAAGGGAAATTGGATCTTCGCCCCACTTCCGTAGACACGCATGGGTTCTACCTCATCGCCACTGTCGCTCTTTCTCCCTTTCAAAAACAGTGCTGACACGTAGGGACACAGTCTGCACTATCCCTCCGACGCGGGCGGAAAATATGATCCCTTACGAGATATGAACTCACAGAGTTCTTCTAAACATATCTCTCCTCACTGGCTGATGCGTTTTTTCGGTGCAGAGTCTGCGACCTTCCAGTTGGCGGATGAAGGCTTGCAGGTTGTGACGAAGAACAACGATACATACCTTATTCTGGCGGAATCACTGGCTGCTCACACTCCGCAACCATGAATGCTTTCTCTTGCGCGGAATACTGGCGACGGCGCTGCACTCCGGTTATGACTTCGATTCTCTCCACCTTGGACACTCCTTTGCACTAGGTCTATGCCTAGGCCTTTGCTTCTACCAAGGTGTCCGGTTTAAATGGGGGCTACTACATTTTTATAGGCTTAAGCGGAAGCGCAGGTGAACCCTATCGCTTTTCCGCTTGCCTCTGATGATTTATGCCGGCTTCACAGAGTTAACCAGAAACTCCTCAAATGCTACAGCGGGCAGGGGGCGGGAGAAAAGGTATCCCTGGCCGTAATCGCACTCGATATCCAGCAGCAGAAGGCGCTGCGCCTCGGTTTCTATCCCTTCCGCAATAACTTTCAGGCCGAGCTTGTGAGCCATAACAACAATGGCTTCGGAAAGCGCGAGGTCGTTCTTCTCGGTATCGAGATTACGGATAAAAGACTGATCAATCTTGAGGTAGTCGATATCGAATCGCTTGAGAGATGACAGGGCTGAATAGCCTACGCCAAAATCATCAATGGCAACCTGAACCCCTGCATCCCGGAA
Source organism: Marinobacter sp. (assembly GCA_035497695.1). Taxonomy (GTDB): domain Bacteria; phylum Pseudomonadota; class Gammaproteobacteria; order Pseudomonadales; family Oleiphilaceae; genus Marinobacter. The sequence goes on from DATJDA010000010.1 coordinate 6,518, forward strand.
TCGGAGTAGCTTGTCCTTAACGTTATCGCTGGCATTCAGCAGCAGGCCTTCGGTAATTTCGATGCTCAGGTGTCTTGCCTCTAAATTGAGCGTTTGCAAATAGGCCAGCCAGTCTGTGATGTTCAGGGCATCGCTCTGAAACTGCACGGGCGACATATTCACCGATACCTGTAATTCGGCATCACATAATTCGCACCAGCGCTTTGTTTTGACGGCCGCTTCCCGGTAAACCCAGTCGCCGATTGCAACGATTAAACCGCTCTCTTCAGCCAAAGGAATAAACTCTGCCGGGCTGATCATTCCGCGCTCTGGGTGATTCCAGCGGATCAATGCCTCTGCTTTGCAGACGCGCCCGGTCGCGAAATTTATGATGGGCTGGAAATGAAGCTCAAACTGCTGTTTCTCAATAGCCGAGCGCATATCATTTAACAGCCGCAGGCGATTTTTGGCCTCTTCAAGCAGGGAGCGGGTGAAATAACTGATGCGGTTTCGGCCCGCCATTTTAGACGCATACATGGCCTGGTCGGCGTTACTGATTAACTGATCAACTTCTGATGCGTCTTCGGGGCAGAAGGCTATGCCGATACTGGCCTGAACGTAGATGGTTTCGCCATCGATAGAATAAGGTTCTGCCAGCGCACTGATAATTTCTTCAGCCACCTTTTCGCCGTCAATCGTACTCTCCAGTCTGGGCAGCATAACGACGAACTCGTCACCGCCCATGCGGGCCACGGTATCGGAATCCTGCACACACTGTTTGATGCGTCCTGCGGTTTTTACCAGCAACCTGTCTCCCACAGGGCGGCCGAGGGAGTCGTTGATGTCTTTGAAGTGGTCAAGATCGATAAATAACAGTGCCAGCAATGTTCCCTGGCGTAAGGACGTTCGGATTTCCTGTTCCAGCCGGTCCTGGAACATATAGCGGTTCGGTAACTTGGTGAGAAAATCGTAATTTGCCTGGCGCCAGATCAGTTCATCAGAACGGACTTTGTTGGTGATGTCCGAGCCCATGACAACATAGCGTTGAGTGCCCCCGTTATCATTGCGAATAACGTTAATGGTTAGCCATGCCGGAAAGGATTCGTTATTTTTACGGCGGAACCAGATTTCGCCCTGCCAGAAACCCTGATCAACTACCTCTTTCCATATAGCCTGAAAGAATTCGGCGCTATGGCGGTCAGAGTGGAGCAGTGTGGTGTCTTTCCCCCGAAGATCGTCAAGTGTGTAACCGGTAACTTTGGTAAAGGCCGGGTTGAGAGCAATGATGCGTCTGTCGGCGTCAGTTACCAGCACCACTTCTGCGCTATTGCTGTAAATAGACGATGCAAGATGGAGTTCTTCTTCCGCACGAATTCGCTCAATGGCAATGCCAACCAGATTGGCCGCGCTTTCTATCAGCGCGATTTCCTGTTTATCTGGCAGGCCTGGCATCTTGCGATAGATGGCAAAGGTACCTAATACTTTATTGCCTGTTGAAAGAATAGGCTCTGACCAGCAGGAGCCAAGGCCGGCATCGGCGGCGATGTCTTTATAGTTTTCCCAGTAAGGGTGGGAGGCAATGTCTTCAACAATAACGCGCTCTCCTGAAAACGCAGCAGCTCCGCAAGAGCCAACGTTCATGCCAATCTTTACGCCATTGATGGCGTTGTTGAACGCTGCGGGCAGGCTCGGTGCCGCGCCACACAGGAGGTGTTCTCCTTCTTCGTCCATGAGAAGAATAGAGCACATGGATTGAGGGTAAATCGATTCAGCCGATTCAATAACCTGCAACATGATCTCATCCAGAGAGCGGCCTCTGGCGACTTTTTCCAGCGTGTGCTGGCGCATTTGCTCCCGTCGCTCAGTCAGCTTTCGGAATGAGATGTCTTCAATCAGCGAAATTGCGTAGGCGAAGCTGCCGTCGGCATTTCGAACGGCTCGCACCGCCAGGTGAGCATCGATGAGATTGCCCGATTTGTGGACATACCGCTTTTCAGTGACAAACTCATCAAGAGTGCCGTCGAGTAGTTGCTGAAAAAAGGCATTGCTGGTGTTCAGGTCATCGGGGTGGGTTAGAGCAGCCCATGTCGTGGCCATAAGTTCTTCGGCTGTGTACCCGAGCAGGTCACAAAATGCCTGGTTTACCTCCAGCAAGCTTCTGTCGGGGCGAATTGCCGTCATGCCAAACATTGAGCGTTCGAAATATGCCCGGAAATGTTGCTCATTGGCACGGAGAGCTTTTAAAGTGGCGCGGCGCTCCCGTTCGCGGTCAAAGTTGTCGAGGGCGAACGTGATGTCGTGGGTCATTTCGTTCAGGAGGTCGATCGTTTCACCATCGAAGAAATTCTCCGCCTCGTGGTATACCGATAAAACCCCCAGAGGTTGCCCGTTTCGCTGGATAGGAAAGCTGCAGCCACTACCCCAGTGAAAACGGCGGGCCTGTTCATGCCAGGGCGTTGTTAACGGATCGTTTTGCCAGTTATTTACGATCACAGCCTGGCTATCACGATAGGCGGTTGCCGCTGGCCCGCAGCCTTCCGGTTTGTCCTGGCGTGTTGAGATATGGAGATCCGTTAGATAGTCTGTACCAGTGCCATAACTCTCTACCGGAATAATGAGCTCAGATTCCAGATCAGCAATGCCAATCCAGGCCATGCTGACACCGCCAAAATCAACGGCAACACGACAGACGAGCGGAAACAGCTCTTGCTCATCACTCATGCGAATAATGGCTTGGTTGATTTCGCTAAGTGCCCGATACATCTGGGTAAGCTTGCGAATGCGAACGTTCGCCATGGCACCGCGAGTCACAGTTTGTGCGTCTTGATGCCTTCTTTTTCGATCATTTTCACTATCGGTAGATACAGACAAAATACTACTCACAGTGACAAAGAGTTTATCGTTAGAGTGTTGATCGTTTTTGCGATAAGTACAAGTAAATTACAGCAGTAAGTCTGGTTATATTTCGGGCTTATGATTCACTCAGAAACTAGCAGGGTTTGCTATGAAAAAGATACACATAGATATCGTTTCTGACATCGCCTGCCCCTGGTGTGCCATTGGCTATGGCCGCCTGAAACAGGCCATGGAGCAGTTGGCGCCAGAGTATGAGTTCACGGTTGAATGGCGTGCTTTTGAACTGAACCCGGATCTCAGCTGGAAGGGTGAGCCAATTCTGCCTGCTTTAGCCCGGAAGTATGGGCGAAGCGAAGAAGAGTTACGGGCTACCCAGAACGATATGATGATAATTGCACGGGATTTGGGTATTAATTTTGAAAAAATTCAGGAGCGGTTCACCTGCAATACATTTGATGCCCACCGGCTAGTCAAATGGGCTGGTGAGCAAGGCCGGCAAACTGCCATGAAGCAGGCGTTTTTTGAAGCCTATTTTGGCAAAGCAGAGGATGTTTCAGATCACGATGTTCTCATCAGGTGCGTTGAGGCCGTGGAGCTGGATACAGAAAAAGCCAGAGAGGTGCTGAATTCAGACCAGTACGCGCGCACTGTGCGGGAAGAAGAAGCCACCTATCAACAGGCGGGTATAACCTCTGTGCCGGCGTTTGTTATCAACAGCAAGTATCTTGTTTCCGGCGCACAGGAGCCCAGTGTTCTGGTGCAGACGCTCCGGGAGATTGCTGCAGAATCCGGTGTTGGTTCCTGACAAAAGCGTAGGGTCGCGGCCCGGAAATGCGACCTGGTTCAGCGTTAGCCCGGGCGAGATTCCGTAAGGTCGTCAGCAGAGCTGCCAACACAAGTTATTTCTCTTGCAGGTGTTGGGAGGTGGTGATAATTCGATTTTTCCGGGAAGATGTATGAGCAGTATCTCAGAGGAAGAGTTCATTCAATTGGTGCGCAAAGCAGAGCATGAAACCGCCACCAGCCCCCGCCGTTACCTGTTCAAACTATCGCTGTTTTCGTTATTGGGGTACGTCGTTATCTTTGGTGCGCTGCTTGCTCTGATCGGGCTTGCGGGTGGGCTGGTTGTTGCTGCGTTTTTCAGTACAACCCTGATTTTCTTTTTGTTGAAGAAAAAGCTCATCTTCGTCATTTTGCTCACCATCTGGGTTTTGTTGCGGGCGTTATGGGTTCGGTTCGAAGCTCCGGAAGGGTATGTGCTTACCCGCAAAGAGTTTCCACGTTTGTTTGATGAAATCGACGGGCTCAGCAAACAGCTTAAGGCCCTGAAAATTCACCAGGTTATTCTGACTAACCAGTTGAATGCTGCAGTTGTCCAGCATCCGCGGCTGGGAATGTTTGGCTGGCATCGCAACTATCTGATTATTGGTTACCCCCTGCTGCTGACGCTGTCTCCGGAGGAGATGCGCTCCGTTCTTGCCCATGAGTTCGGCCATTTGTCCGGAAACCACAGCCGGTTCCATGCCTGGATCTATCGGGTCCGGCTGAGCTGGCTTCGGGTGATGTCTGCGTTTTCTGATGCCGACTCCTGGGGCGCATCGCTTATGCGCAAATTCTTTAACTGGTACTCGCCGAAATTCGAGGCCTACTCCTTCGCTCTTGCCCGGAATAATGAGTATGAGGCAGACGCCATATCTGCAAAACTGACCTCTCCGCAAACCGCTGCGAGTGCGTTGGTGAATGTCTACGCAACAGCGCCTTATATCGATGATCGTTACTGGGGGAGCTACTTCCATCATGCGGATGAAGTAGCCGAGCCACCTTATGCTCCCTTCGCAGGGCTGGTCAGTTTTCTGGAACGCAATCCGTTGAGCCGGGAAGAAATGAAGGAGCGCATTAGCGCAGAGTTGCAGGTGGAGACTCATTACGCCAACACTCACCCAAGCCTGCGGGATCGTCTCCGGAATCTGGGAGAGCCGCCGCCGGAAGTGACTGCACCGAATGTGAATGCCGCCGATGCCTGGCTGGGAGAGCGTGGCCGCCAGGTTATGCTGGACTTTGATAACCAGTGGCTGGAGAGCAACAGTCATGCCTGGCGAGAGCGCTTCGAGTATGTCGCCAATGCCAGAGAACAACTGCAAAAGCTTGAGGGTAGCAACCCGGCAGAACTCTCTGACGATGATCTGTGGAACTACGCCTGCTGGTCGCGGGAGTTTGTCTCAGATGATCAGGCTCTGCCCTTGTTCCGGGCGTTCATGGAGCGTAATCCGGAAGCAACCGGGTGTGCTTATTATCTTGGTTGTATCTTGCTGAATCAGGGCGATAGTGCAGGGCTGGAGCCCTTGGCTCTGGCACGAACCAACCCGGACCTGCTTGGTGATTGCGCTCGCATTGGTTATCACTTCCTGCTGGATCACGGCAGCGAAGCTGAGGCCGATGCCTGGTGGCAGGCATCACTGAATCAACAGGAGATTTTTGTTAATGCAGGGCTGGAGCGCGAGAGCGTTGGCCCGAAGGATACCCTCGTGCATCCGGACATCTCACCAGAGTTGCTGAACCAGTTGGTAACGAACCTCAAAAGCCTGCGGGGTGTCGGAAAAGTCTGGCTGGCTCAGAAACCGGTTCAGTATTTGCCAGAAGATCCCGTGTATATTCTGGCTTTCAAAGCCAGGGGTTTCTTTTTCTCTTACAACAAGCTGCAGGCCCGGGTGGCGGAGCAGTTGGTGGTAGATGGTAACTTTTTTGTCGTCTGTCGATCCGGTGATACCAAGTCGCTGGCAAAGAAAGTCATCAAAAAAGGCCGGCGGATTTGTTGAGATCTTTGCGGCCTTTTGTTTGACAAAAATCAACAGGCCAGGCTCACGATCCGGCGTTAGTAGCTTCTGGTGCCTGTTCCAATCCAGCCAGCAGGCTATTAATGGCCCGGGCAAAGGGCACCGGCGAATCTTCCTGAAGGAAATGGCCACCTTTTAGGGTGATATGGGGCTGGCCCGTTGCCCCTGGAATTCTCTTTTGCAAGTAAGCTGCACCGCCACGGGTAATCGGATCGCCACTGCTGAAGGTTGTGAGAAGGGGCTTTTCCCAGCGTTCCAGCACGGCCCACGCTTTGCGGTTGGCATTACTCGCCGGGTCGTTCGGGCGCACCGGGACCAGGCGCGGAAAAGCGCGGGCGCCGGCTTTGTATTTCTTGCCCGGGAAGGGTGCGTTATAGGCCCGCAGCTCGTCGGTGCCCAGCTTGCGAAGCGAACCGGCGTTAATGATTTTACCAATCGGGAACCAGGGGCTGTACAGGGCAAAGTTCTTCCAGATATGAAATGCCGGTGGCGTTTTCTGGTCTCCGGTGGGTAGCATTCCGTTACCGACCACAAGCGCCTGGAAGCGGTCCGGGTTTTCGGCAGCAAGGCGCAAACCTATAAGTGAACCCCAGTCCTGACACACGAGAGTGATGTTGTTCAGCTCAAGCTGATCGATGAATGTCTGCATCCATTTCATGTACTGCTGATAGCTGTAATCGTTGATATTCGTAGGTTTGTCGGACTTGCCAAAGCCGATAAGGTCTGGCGCAATCACCCGATGGCCAGCCGCCGCGCATACGGGAATCATGTGGCGATAGAGGTAAGACCAGGAGGGTTCACCGTGCAGCATGAGAATCGGGTTCGCATCGGCCGGCCCCTCATCCACGTAGTGCATCCTCAGGCCGCCCACATCTACGTAATTCGGCTCAAAAGGGTAGTCGAGCAAGCGCTCAAAACGTGCGTCAGGGGTTCTTACGAAATCCATAACCGTTACCTTACTGTTCAGTATGTTATGAGGTTTGGGTGCAGGCGGTCAGTCACAGTGGTATCTCGCCCTATCTTTCTTATTTCGATCGTTCAGCGTATCTTCATGTTAATGATTTTGTGGGCCGGTGTACCGGCGCATTGGGGTTATCCCAGGCATTGAAAAGGAAGGGTGCCATGCTGGGAGTAAATTGCCCACATAAAACTACGCGAGAAGGATAGGTAAGTGCGTGAGCAAGGCCGATACAGTATCCCGCTGGGGTGCCGATGAGTTTATTGTGCTATTTCCTGGTCATAGCGCAGCAGAGGTCTCGGAGGTTGCAAACTGCATAGTCGGTGAGTTGCACTCGGTCATCGTGATGGAAGACGGTCGGGAGCTGTTTGTATCATGCAGTATGGGTATCGCGGAGTACCCACGCGGTGGTCAGGATGCGGATGCGATAATTTACAGCGCCAGAAACGCCATGGCTGCGATTAAGGAGCAAGGGGGTAATGATTACCGGCACTTTGATCCGGGAAGTGACGAGGCCTTCGATGACAGGCTGGCGCTGGAAACCTCATTAAGACACGCTCT
>DATJDA010000011.1:0-8767 GCA_035497695.1 Marinobacter sp.
GTAAAAATAGTCTCACCCGGAATAACCTGGCCTTTCAGCTCGGCAATGTCCTGCTCAAGCAAGCGCAAGCCTTTGTCCAGAGTTTTCGCAAATTGCTCTTCTTCCTGGAGCAGGATTTTCTCGATTTGCTTCTGGTTTTGCACCAGTTGTGGAAACGCCTCACCCATAAGCTGAGCCAGCGCACCGGTAAGTCTGTAGAAAAAGGGTTTGGTGGCACCCAGTTTATTACCATGCCTGGCGGCTCGACGAATAATTCTGCGCAACACAAAACCACGGCCTTCGTTGGAAGGCATTACGCCATCAGCAATCAGAAAAGCACAGGAACGAATGTGATCTGCCACCACTCGCAGGCTGGCCTCCGTGGTTGCTGCGCCACCCAGAATGTCAGAAGCCGCCTTTAACAACTCCTGAAACAGGTCAATCTCATAATTACTGTGTACACCCTGCAGCACAGCCGCTATGCGCTCCAGCCCCATGCCGGTATCAACGGATGGTTTGGGCAATTTCAGCATCTCGCCGTCGGCCGTACGGTTGTACTGCATGAATACCACGTTCCAGATTTCTATATAGCGGTCACCGTCTTCTTCGGGACTACCTGGCGGGCCTCCAGCCACATTTGGGCCGTGATCAAAGAAAATCTCGGTACAGGGGCCGCAGGGCCCGGTGTCACCCATCTGCCAGAAGTTATCTGAGGCATAAGGGGCTCCACCATTGTCTCCGATACGGACTATACGATCCGCTGGCACCCCCACTTCTTTATTCCAGATGTCATAAGCTTCGTCATCGTCTGCGTAGACTGTCACCCACAATTTTTCAGACGGCAGGTTCAGCCACTGCTCCCCGGTCAGAAAGGTCCACGCATAGTTGATTGCTTCACGCTTGAAGTAATCGCCAAAGCTGAAGTTGCCCAGCATTTCAAAAAATGTGTGGTGGCGGGCTGTGTAACCAACATTTTCCAGATCGTTATGCTTGCCACCGGCACGGACACATTTCTGTGAACTGGTTGCTCGGGTATAGTCACGGGTTTCCCGGCCAAGAAACACATCCTTGAACTGGTTCATGCCAGCGTTTGTAAAAAGCAGCGTAGGATCATCTGCGGGCACCAGTGAGCTACTGGGCACGATGGTGTGGCCGTACTGTTTAAAATAATCGAGAAACGCTTGTCGCAACTCTGCGGTCTTCATAGCCCTTTGATACCTTTCCAGAAACCTGCCGAAGTACCGGCCAGGTCCGCGATTGAATACAAGTACTTACACGCGTGTGCAAATCCGCTACTCTAGCACACGCTGAGAACAGGAAAAACGTGAAATATCACAGGAGACGCTATGCCCCGCCGCTTTCATAATGCCGAAGAACTTTTCCCACCTGCAACCTTTCTGAAGCGGGTTCTGGCTGTTGCTTATGATGGCATGATTTGCATTGCTGTACTTCTGGCTACCACCGGTATTTACACCATGATATCTGGCTGGGCCAGTGGCTGGGTAGCCAACTGGGATGCGCCTTTGCAAAAATCCGGATCGGGGCAGATATCCGCAGACCCCGGCCTGACATTTACCCTGTTTGTAGTGCTGTACCTGTTCTTTGCCTATTTCTGGACCCGCATTGGCCAAACTCTGGGAATGCAGGTCTGGCGTATACGAATTGAAAATCTGGATGGCACCGCCATAAGCTGGACCCAGGCACTCATTCGTTATGTCACAGCTTTTACCGTTTTCTTCGTTGCATTGCTGACTGCTTATTACCTGAGCCCTGTCACGCTGCTTGTTGCGCTTCCGGCTATTATTGCGCTGTTCCTGCCAATTAACGGGCTTTCAGTTACTGATCGCGCCTCCGGCAGCATGGTGGTTCAACTTGGTAAAAAACGCACATGAAGCCCTGTGTCAGCAATGTCGGCCTTAGCCCGCCCGGCGCATTAACAAGGCACCGGCTGCCGCACTGATCGCAATCGGAATCAGCACTGCCAACATCGGATTAAAACCATACACGAGGCTCATGGGGCCTAGCAGATCTTGCATATATTTGAATAACAGCCCCACCATCAGCCCGGTAAATACCCGAAAGCCCATGGTCACAGACCGCAACGGGCCAAAAACAAATGAAATAGCGACCAGCACCATCACCGCAGTACCCAAGGGCATCAGTGTTTTTTTCCAGAATGCCAGCCAGTACCGCGATGCGTTCAAACCCTGTGCCTTAAGATAGTTTGAATAAGCGTACAATCCGGACATTGACAAATTTTCCGGTTTTACAATCAGCACACTAAGAACGTCTGGCGACAGGCCGGAATCCCATCGCAGTGCCTTATTCTCAACCAGGCTGGTACCTGTCTCTTCAATGCGCGTTGTTTTCACATCCTGCAAGGTCCAGTACTTGCCCTGATAAATAGCCCGGCTGGCAAAACTGGCAGCAATAAGCTCACGCTGTTCGTTAAACTGAAACAAAGACACACCATGCAAAACACCATTCGGCTGCACCGCATTAAGGTGCATGAACGTATCACCTTCCCGATGCCACACACCGGTTGCCGACGCTTTGTTCAATCCGGCGCCCAATGCCACTGCCTTGTTGCTTTGTGCAAGTCGCTCGGCAGGCGGCGCCACATACTCACCTATGGCAACGCCGAGCAATACCACAATCAGTGCCGGTTTCATGGCCGACCAGACAATCCGCTTAAGTGATACACCCGCCGCCCGGATTACCGTCAGTTCCGAGGAGCTTGCCATAGACCCAAGCCCCACCAGGCACCCCATAAAGGCGCCCAACGGCAGGTAATCATAAATCCGGCGGGGCAGGGTCAGGCACACATACCAAAGTGCCGCCAATATCTGATAGTCATTCCGGGTATGGTCCAACTCGCCAATAACGGCAAAGATCAAATCCAGAGACAGCACCACAACCATAACGAGAAACACCGCGCCGCCGACGGTTCGCATGATGTAGCCGTCAATTTTACGCATGTGCCCGTGCCTCTTTTAAGACTCGGCGACGATAAAGCCAGGCTGGGCCAAACTGGAGCCAGAGACCCAGCCCAAGAAATAACCCGTGAACCCAAAGCATACCTACCCATTCCGGCACTTTGCCGTCGGTCATGGCATCTCTTGCCACGATTAAAAGCCCGAGATAAGTAATGTAAACTAGCATGGCCGGAAGCAAATGAAAGAATCGTCCCTGGCGCGGATTTACACGGCTAAGCCTGACAGCCAGCAGGGTAACGATAGGAACGATCAGAGGTAAGGAAAAACGCCAGTGCAGTAGTGCGCGGTCTGCCAAAGTGTCCGATTGCATCAACTTCCAGGTAGTAACGCCCTCTTCAAGTTCTTTGGTCCCTTTAGTACCACTCTGAATTTTCAGGCCGTAGGCTTCAAAATCGGTAATATTGTAATCAAGCTGGCCTGGCGATCCGTCAAACCGGCCGCCCCCTTTCAAAATCAGAAAGCGGCTACCTGTGTTGTTGTCAATTAGCTGGGATCCCGACTTTGCCATAAAGATCGTCAATCCCTCGTCACCCTTGTTATGTTCAGCAATAAAAACACCGTGCAGCTCCCGCTTGTCGTCGCTCAAGCCTTCGGTATAGGTTACACGGCCCCCGGAACCGAAGGTCTGAAAGCGGCCGGGGAGAAGCATCTCAAATTCCGTTGCCTGGCGCTGCTCATTGAAAATCTGCTCTACCTGCTTCATGCCCCAGGGCGATACATACAGGCTCATGGCGCCAACAATAATCATCACCGGCAAGCTGCCAACCAGTGTTTTAAGCAGTAGCTGCTCTTCACTTACGCCGCAGGCAAACAACACCGTCATTTCACTTTCAAGGTACATTCTGCCGTAGGCGAGAAGAATGCCAATAAACAGGCCCAGCGGAAGAATAAGTTCCAGAAAGCCCGGAAACCGGTAGCCCATGATGGCAAAGAGTACGCCGGCCGCAATCTCACCGTCCGCCGCGCTCCCCAGGTATTTGAGAAACCGGCCGCTCATGAATATCAGCAAAAGGATGCTTGATACAGCAACCATACTGATCATAACCTGACGAATTAAATAGCGGAAAATAATACTCAAAAGCGTCTCTCTGATCGTGCTTGCTGAAGCATGGAGGAAACAGGGAACTGGGCGTATTCTATGTAACCTTCGGGCTGAATGACAGCGCGAAGCCACGACACCTTAAATCATGAACTGAAGCAGGAATGAGAATGCGTATACCTTGATAAATTCCTCTCCAGCCCCAATGCTTGGGTGCATACTGTTTTTTAACGCCAATAACGTACTGATTCCAGATTAATCAACGGGAGTTGTCATGAATTTCAGCCTGAGCAATAAAACCATCAAAAGTACCAGTGCCGATTGTCTTGTTGTGGGCCTGCCAGCAAAAGGCGTCTGGCCAGACTCTACGTCGCAAGCCGATGAAGCACTGGGCGGGCTGATCAAAAGACTTCAGAACGAAGGCGACATAAGCGGCAAAAACGCCACTACAAACATGATCCCCCTGAACGACCAGCCCTGGAGCCGGCTCCTGGTCGTTGGTACCGGCGATGACACTGAGCGCACACCCGCTATTTACAGCAAAGCCCTGAAGGCCCTGGTAGACGCACTGAAAGACGGCCCATCCAAATCTGTCCTGATAGCTCTGACAGACACCCCTTTGATCGGTGCCGACACTGTGACATCAGAAACAGCCCGTCTGAATCTTACCGGCCGTACTCTGGAAGAGCAGCTTTACCTTTTTACCGGCTTCAAGAGCAAGAAACCAGACCCTCGCAAACTTAGCAGAGTGATTGTTACTGCCTCGGATACCAACCAAACGCTGAAAAACGCCTTCAATCTGGGCCTTGCAACTGGCCGGGGCATGAACTTTGCCCGGGATCTCGGCAACACCCCACCGAACATCTGCCACCCGGAATGGCTGGCCCAGCAAGCAATCGACCTTGCCAAAGAAAACGACAGCATCAATGCGGAAATTCTGAATGAAAAGCAGATGGAAGAGATGGGTATGAACACCATTCTCGCCGTCGGCAAAGGCAGCGCCAAACCACCACGCCTGATCATCATGGAATATCGTGGCGCTAAAAAGACAGACAAACCTTACGTACTGGTAGGCAAAGGAATCACCTTCGACACCGGCGGTATCAGCCTTAAGCCGGGTGCGGCCATGGATGAAATGAAATACGACATGGGCGGTGCTGCCAGTGTTTTTGGCGCTATGCGGGTTCTGGCTGAGATCAAACCAAAAATCAACGTCGTGGCAGTCATTGCAGCCGCCGAAAACATGCCGGATGGTGCAGCAACCCGCCCAGGCGACATAGTTACCACTTTGTCCGGACAGACGGTTGAAATTCTCAACACAGATGCCGAAGGCCGCCTGGTGCTGTGCGACGCGCTTACTTACGTTAAAAAATTCAATCCCGAAACGGTCATCAACATGGCCACACTGACCGGGGCCTGCATTGTGGCTCTGGGCCATCATGCCTCTGGCCTGATGGCCAACAACGATGAACTGGCCGATGAATTGTTAGCGGCAGGAGAACAAACCGGCGACCGGGCATGGCGCTTACCTCTCTGGGATGAATATCAGAGCCAGTTAGATAGTAACTTTGCAGACATCCAGAACATTGGTGATCGCTCGGCTGGCACAATTACTGCTGCCTGCTTCCTGTCCCGCTTTACCAAGGAGTACCGCTGGGCGCACCTTGACATTGCAGGCACCGCCTGGAACTCAGGCAAAGCAAAGGGCGCTACTGGCCGCCCCGTACCTTTGCTGGTCAACTACCTGATGTCTCATGCCGGCCAATAACGGCAACCACAATCCGGAAGCTGGCAGCACTGCTGCCGGCTTTTCTGGTTCAGCCAGACCGAACCAACGCTACTGGTTTCACATTCTGGCGCAGGGCACGCCCGCAGCCCGGAATGTTCACGCTGCCAGGCTGGCAGGCAAGGCATGGCAGCAGGGTGATCGTGTTTGCATTCTGTGCGACACGGAACAGCATGCCACGGAGTTGGACGACCTGCTCTGGAGTTATAGCCCTGATGCATTCATTCCCCACAGCCTGATGACTGACGCACCGCCCTGCACTGCTGACCGTGTCGGCATTATGTTCTTCCCACCCGCAGCCAGGGACTGGGATACAGTTATTGTTCTCGCCTCAACGCTCCCGCCTGACGCTGACACATTCAAACGCCTGGCTTTGATTGCTCATAACGATCCGCAGATGCTTGAACAGGCACGATCCCATTTCAAACAACTCCGCGCTCTGGGCATTGAGCCCTCCGTTCACGACCAGCGAAAGTAATAACAAACACTCTCTACATGCCCAAAATCGGGCAAACTCCACCTCTCCCCTTCTTTTATTGTTCTAGCTCAAATCCGCCATATATTTATTTTGACAATTTTAAGTTTTTTACTAAGACTTAATAACATTGATTACAAATACAGGTTATGGATTTGGCTGGTAAGAATAATACGCACTGGAGGGTGCCTTATGGTGGGTAAATCGGTGAAAAGATCGGAAGTGAGGGCTCAGAAAATTATCCGACTTGTGCTGGCCATATGCGCCAGCATTGTGAGTTTCTTCCTGGCTTGGCCGTGGTCTCGCGACTTCAGCTACTGGGCTGAATCGCACACCATGTGGATGATCTACTTCGCCGTAGGCTTTGTCCTGGCAATCTATGTATTTTATGTATTCCTTGGCAATGTTCGAACCCTGTTTGAACACGACGCGATAGAGCGTGAAGAGATCGCCAATCTGGAAAATGCGAAACGTCAGGAGGAACGGTCATGAGCTGCAAACCCGGCGAGCCGTGTGAAGAAGGACGTAAACGACATACCGCCATAGGTGTTCTCGTATTGATGGCGGTTATTTTTATTGCGCTATCACTGCTGTCTTTTCTTGATTCCCGCGGCCAGGTAATACCAAACACCGTAACCTACGCGGGCCACGAAGCGGTACAGGGTAAGCGCGTGTTCCAGGCCTATAACTGTATGGGCTGCCACACCATTGTTGGTAACGGCGCGTATCTGGGGCCAGACCTAACCAAACTCTACGCGCACGCAGGGCCGGCCTGGCTTGAGGCGTTTCTGCCTTCTGCCGGTAGTTGGCCAACAAAAGCGATTGTTCAGGTACAACTGCAAAAATCCGATATCGCTTCCGAAGCGGGTGTCGACACAATAGAGGCTTACTTCCGGAAATATCCGGCCGCAGAAGAGCGGGTTTTACGGCGCGGCGGGCACTCTACCATTATGCCTAACCTGCCATTCAGGGAGGGTGAGGTCCGCGATCTTATAGCCTTCCTGAAATATACCTCAGAGATGGATACCGAAGGCTGGCCGCCTGTGCCTAAAGTTGCCGGGCTCACCTTCTCCCATGCCAGGCCTATGCCTGCAACAAGCACACCTGCCAGCGGCATATCCACCGCGCCAGACAATGCCCCTGTAGCATCAATCAGCCCTGAAGTGCTCGGAGCTAAACTGGCTCAGGATAATGGCTGCATGGCCTGCCATGCTACTGATAAATCGACCCGGGTCGGACCTGGCTGGGGCGGACTTTATGGCAGCACGGTAGAACTCGCTGATGGTTCAAAAGTCACAGCAGATAACACCTACCTGACAGAGGCTATTACAGCTCCGGATGCGCAGATTGCCGCTGGATTCCCGGCCGGCATGATGCCTTCCTACGCAAATATTCTGGATGCAGGTCAGATTGAAGCCATTGTTGCCTATATCCGTAGCCTGGAAGGAGAAAAATAATGATCCAGATTAAATACGAGACTCAAAGGCTAAGCCTACGCTTTTTCCTGTTAATGCTGGTTCTGTTCCTGTTTCAGGTTGGATTTGGTCTGCTTCTGGCTGCACAGCACATCGACCCAACATTGCTTGCAGGCGTATTCAACTTCAACATTGTCCGGGCTGAACATACTAACCTCGGTATTCTTTGGATTCTGACCGGGTTTATCGGCACGATATTGTTTATCGGACCACTATTATCAAAGCGCGAGCTTGCTGCTCCGGCATTGATCAAGTTTCTCTTCTACGCGCTGGTTGCCGTCGTTATCTGGAACGTATTTACGCAACTGCTAGCCCAACAGGGTATTGCTGGCTGGTGGCTGGGCCAGCCCTGGTTCCAGGAGGGCCTGGAGTATCTTGAAGCCGGTCGTCTTGCCGACATTGTGATTCTGGTTGGTTTTGCAATCCTGTGCTACGTGGTGCTTCGCACCTTCCCCCCTGTATCAGAGTGGACCGAAATTCACTGGGGGCTTGGGCTTGGTGTCGTCGCGCTGACACTGGTGTGGATCTTTGGTTTGTTCTTCATAGAGCGGCTGGATTTGCAAGAGTACTTCCGCTGGTATGTTGTGCATTACTGGGTCGAGGGCGTGTGGGAAGTCATCCATATCAGTCTTGTTGGCTTCATGGTGGTGCTGATGTTCAATGCCAGCATAAAAACCGTCGGTTATGCTGTGTTCTGGGGCATTTCGCTGGTCTGGCTTTCAGGCTTGCTGGGTAACGCACACCACTACTTCTGGATTGGTACACCTGAGTTCTGGCAGTTCTGGGGTTCGCTGTTCAGCGCCCTTGAGCCGCTGCCACTGATCTTCTGTTTCTGGCATATCTACCTTGATGCGCACCATAACAACAAGCCCATCGAGAACATGCCTGCCTTCTGTTTTCTTCTGGGCTCGGTGGTTCTGGAGCAAGTGGGTGCCGGTATTCTTGGCTTTACCATGACCTTCGCACTAACCAACGTCTGGTCACCCGGTACCTGGATCACCCTAAGCCACGCGCACC
>DATJDA010000012.1:0-3088 GCA_035497695.1 Marinobacter sp.
GTGCCTGAGCCAGCCCTAGCCGCTGCCGCATACCCTTGGAATAGGTTTTTACCCGGGTATCCATGGCGTCTGCCAAACCAACCTGCCCCAACAGCTCCTCCACCTGGCCCAGCGATACTCCCTTAAGACGGGCGAAGTGACTGAGTATTTCCCGACCGGTCAACTGCGGGTAGAACATAACGTTCTCCGGCAAATAACCAATATGCCGCGTTACCTGCGGATCACCGGGCACACCACCTAGCACTGAGATTTGTCCTTCTGCCGGCTGCATAAGCCCCAGAATCAATTTAATACAGGTGGTCTTACCAGCACCGTTGTGGCCAAACAGCCCGAGGATTTCCCCCGGCTCTAATCGCAAATCAACACCCCGCAACACCGGTGTTTTGGCATACCGATAACTGACATTCTCAAGATGAAAGCAGCTCATTGCATCTCCGCTTGTAGCTGGCGAGGAATATTCATTAACGGATTGGAATCCTGTACTCCGGCAGACTTCACTACCGGAAAAGCCTCCTGCACCCAGCGCAGGGTATCCACCGCCGGGCTGAACATCAGAATCTTGGCTTCCGGATACTTCCATAACAACCGGTCAACATTGTCATTGGGCTCGTAAGGCACATCACCAATACCGTCCTGATTACGATCCCAGCCCAGATAGTCACTCCAGTAATTGCCTTTGCCCTCATCCGACCACTCCTGAGTCCGGGTAGCGACATACTTAACCTGGCGCTGGTTATTCACAAATGCATTTCCAAACAGGCGGTTCTCTTCAGAACCTGCGGTCAGGTGAATGCCAATCATACTGTTGGCAAACAGATTGCCTTCAAAGGTGTTGTACAGGGAGTTGTAAATAAACACCGCCTTTCCCTCTGCGCCGTCAATGACAACCCCACCTGTTTGTCCCGAAGAAACACCAGTAATCACATTCCCTCTAAGCACAGACTGGGTTATGAAATTCATCAGAATTCCATAATTCTCATCGTTCTCTGACCGGTTATTCAGCACAGTAAGCTGCCTGCTTTGCATCAGCGCGTAGCCAGTCCGGGTTCCACGAGTGGTGTTACCCACAATCCGGTTATTCATGGAGTACATATAATGAACGCCATACCGAAGATCAGACATGGTGTTGTTGCGGATCTCATTGCCGTTGGACGTCTCAATATAAATCGCATCCCGCGTCTGGCGAATATCATTCCCTTCAATCAACGCGCCGGTGATATTGAACAGATGGATGCCATTACCGCGGTCGTTCGGGCGAATCGTCGCATTACCACGAATAGTATTGTTCCGCACCGTTACATCTGGCGCCGCATCCAGCCAGATACCAAACGCCGTGCCCTGCAGATTGCTGTTCTCCACAATCGCGCCGCGAGCCTCCCGCTTAACAAAAACCCCGGCATTCAGTTTATTCAGATCCGTGCCCCAGTTACGAATACGACACCCGGTGAGTGTTACACCCTCTGCCTGAATCTCAACCCCGTTGCCCACACCACCACCATCAATGAGCGTTTCCGGACGGCAGGCCACAGTTACCCCTGGCACCCGAATTGCCAAAGACGGAAGGTTTTCAGGAGGAAGCTCAAACGAAGTGCCCGGTTCCAGAGCATCCAGTTGCTGCTGAATATCTGCCTGGACGGTCAGCGATAGCAAGGCGACTGTCAGGGCCACCCCTAAACGCAAATTGTGGTGCATCAAATAAGTTCTCGAGCTAAAAGCTACTGCCAAATTCGGGCAAGAGACTGGAAGAGCGCTTTCCAAAACTGTGCGGAGCCAGGGATGGCGAAGCCAAGCGTACAAGGACGTATCCACAGCGTGTTTTGGAAAGCGCTCTTCCAGTGTCTTGCTACTCCAAAGTCAGAAATAACCGGAGCCCCATATAGAGCTCCGGCCAAAACACTTAAATCAAGCCGGCTCTACCAACATCCGGCCAGTCATCTCCATGTGCAGAGCGTGACAGAACCAGTTGCAGTAGTACCACTGAACGCCCGGCTTATCCGCGATAAACGTTACCGAGGACGTCTGCTGAGGGCTGATTTCCATGCTCACGCCATGATTCACCATACAGAAGCCATGAGTTACATCCTCAATGGTATCCTGGTTAGTCACGTACACAGTCACTTCATCACCCTGCTTAACCTTGAACTCATTCAGGCCAAACATAGGCGCAACCGACGTCATGTAAACGCGAACCTTGTTACCGTCGCGAATCACCTTGTTGTCGTACTCCAGAGTAACGCCATCTTTTTCTGCCTGAGCACGGGCACTGGCGAAGTACGGATCGTCGCGAGTGTAGACCTTCTTGGTCTTGATCTGATCACGGCGGACCAGAATACAGTCATGAGGCTCTGCGAACGCAGGACCATCGTGAACCAGCTTCATCTCCTCGCCGGAAATATCGATTAGCTGATCGTTCTCCGGGTGCAACGGGCCAACCGGCAAGAAACGGTCTTTCGAGAACTTGGACAACACAACCAACCACTTGCCATCCGCATCACGGGATTCTGTCAATGATGCGTGGTTATGGCCTGGCTGGTAATGTACGTCCAGTTTCTGGCGGAGGTAATTAACCTTTTCACCGTTGTAGTGTTTGATGGCATCGGCAATATTCCACTTGGCTACCTGGCTGTCAATAAACAGGGTGGTATAAGCGTTGCCACGGCCATCAAACGTTGTGTGCAGAGGCCCAAGACCCAACTCGGGCTCGGCAACAATCACATCACGCAAGCCGATTTTGTCATCAAACAAGTCGTCCAGCTTATCGATGGCAATCACCGAACAGGTGGGCGACAGCTTGCCAGCAGCAATGAAGTACTTGCCATCGGGTGAGGTGTTAAGGCCGTGCGGATTCTTCGGCACAGGAACGTACCGGGTCAGCCTGGACTTGCCACGGCCATCCACCACCGGAACCTTGGAGTCGCCCAGGGTTATGAAATTG
The DNA here is from genome assembly GCA_035497695.1 of Marinobacter sp. GTDB lineage: Bacteria > Pseudomonadota > Gammaproteobacteria > Pseudomonadales > Oleiphilaceae > Marinobacter. The sequence continues at coordinate 2,936 of DATJDA010000012.1, forward strand.
CCTTTTTTAACTGCCTCTTCAATGCGCTCAATGTTAAACACCGTCACCCAGTCCCGGTCGTTACGCATCGTGCCAGCCAGATCAGTGGCCTTTTCTGAGTTGTAACAGGTAGAAGCTGCATATTTGCCGGTGTAGTCGGCATCGGTGTTATCC
>DATJDA010000013.1:0-19418 GCA_035497695.1 Marinobacter sp.
ATGGATAACTCCAGATTGGCCCGTTCGGACAGTTCACCCATTCCCTCGTCGGTCAGTGAGCACCACAAGCCGTCTTTGATCATAACGTCGGTGAACTCGAGTGGACCGGGGCGCTTGCTGGCCTGACGCATGAGCCGGGCATGGGGTGCCTGGCTCATGGAATCGCCGCCGCCAACGATATAGCGTTCACCTTCGCCGAGCTGAATTCGCCTTGCTGCATCAACGACACTTGCCAGGCCGGCAATGCAGACGTTGTTGAGTGTCATGGCCGGCACTTGCCAGTCGACACCCGCTGCAGCCGCTGCCAGGCGTGCTGGGTTCTGGCCTTGACCCGCCTGCAACACACTGCCGAGCAGTACGGCATCGGCATGAACAAAGTCTTTATGTTTTGCCAGCAAGTGACGGATAGCATGGGCAGTCAGATCTCGGGCAGAGACGTCGCGCAACGCGCCCAAATAGCGACCAAAAGGTGTCCGGATGCCATCAAGCAACACCGGAATATGCTGCGTGCTCATAATGAACCTTCCTTGACGGTACGAAATTTCGGTAGCGTCACGTTGCCCTGAGCCTCAAAAACCACCTCGACCGTCTGGCCAATAAGTGGCTCATCAGGACTACGGTTAATGACGTTTGACAGCATGCGCGGACCTTCCTCAAGATCGACCAGCGCGACGATATAGGGCGCATCATCAATAAAAGCGGGATGGCCTGGCTTATAAACACCAATAAACGATGCGATCACTCCACGGCCACTGGCTTCATGCCATTCAAGCTTTGCTGACCAGCAATAAGGGCAACGCTGGCGTGGATAAAACACGCTGCGCTCGCAATCCTGGCAACGCTGCACGATCAGTTGTCCCTGGCTCGTTGCATCCCAGAAAGGCTGTGAAACACGGGTTGGATGTGGCCCTGGTTTGGTGAGAGTTTTTTGGCTCATTTTGATCCCTTTCCTCGTAGTACGAGTGCTACTGCTTCACTTAAGGTCGCGCCGTTACCAGTTACCAGTGCATGCTCGGCATTAGCAATCTGCCGGTCTGGTGTATTGCCGCGCAGTTGGCGCACTGCTTCGATGATGTGTGACATGCCACCGGCCAGATCTGCCTGGCCACAAGACAGTTGTCCACCGTGGGTATTCATGGGCAAGTCGCCTTCCGGGCTGAAGTCGTGTTCAGTCAGCCAACGCCCGCCTTCACCCGGCTTACAGAACCCTGCATCTTCGGCCGTCACCGGCAGCATGATGCTGTAGCAGTCGTAGAACGACAGCAGATCGATGTCTTTGGCGCCGACACCAGCCTGCTTATAGGCATTCGCAATCGATGGTTTAAGTGGGCCGCTCGTCAGACTCGGCGCTCCGGAGATAGCGCGATGAGTGACTTTCTCTCCCGCACCGGCAATCTCAACTAACGGTTGCTGCAGCATACGGGCGCGCTTCGTCGATGTAACAATGAATGCGGCGCCGCCGGCACAAGGCATCACGATTTCTAACAGGCGCAGTGGCGACGTCACCATCGGTGAATCGAGCACATCTTTAACAGTAAGGTGCTTGCCATGAAAGATCGCGTTCGGGTTTCGCTGGGCGTTCTTGCGCTGCGCAACTACGCCAGTGGCCAGTTGTTCACTGGTGGTGCCGTAGGCGTGCATGTGTGCCTGAGCGATCATGGCGTAGGAGGCATTCGCCCCGGACGCACCAAAAGGGGTATCGAACTCGCGGATTGGGTTCCGGTTGGGTGAGCGTGGCATTTCAGCTTCGCGGGTGTTGGCAAGAACGCATAACACGGTCTCACACATGCCGGAATTGATTGCCGCCGCTGCCCGCCAGGCCATACCGGCACCGCTGGCGCCGCCCAGGTCAACAACATTGCTCATGGACGGCTGCAAGCCCAGGTATTCTGCAACCGTTGCCGGCACGTGCTGGGGTGTTTCGCCAACCTGCGGGCCAACCAGCAGGCCGTCGATTGCGCCGGGCTCAAGGCCAGCATCCGCCAGTGCCTGCGCCGCCACGTCGGCAATCATGCCCAGTGTCGTTGCGCCCTCGGTACGCCGTGTGGGAGGTAATTCGGCAATCCCTACAATAGAACAGTTCCAATGGCTCATACGATCTCCTTGGCAAACTGTACATACTCATCCAGACAATCCGGATTGAGCAGTGACCCACGATTTTTTACCGGCTTGCCGGTGATCAGTTGCAGAACTGCCTTTTCAACTTTTTTTCCGTTAAGCGTGTACGGAATTTCTGAAACTTGCAGAATCCGCTTGGGCACGTGCCGTGCTGAGGCTTCGGCGCGAAGACGCTTGCGTATTTTATCTTGTACGGCGTCGTCCAGCGGCTTGCTCTCCGCAGGTACTACGAACAGCCACAGGTCCATGTCGCCGCCGCTGGTGGGATAGCCGATAACGAGTGAATCTTCGATTTCGTCAAGAGCATCGACAACCCGGTAAATTTCAGACGGCCCCATGCGCACCCCACCAGGTTTAAGCATGGTATCGCTGCGTCCGGTGATCACTACACCACCAGAAGGTCGCAATTCGGCGACATCGCCATGGGTCCAGATATCGTCACGGTCTTTAAAATAGGTGTCCAGATAGCGCTGCCAGCCGTCGTCACCCCAAAACGACAGAGGCATGGACGGAAATGGTTCGGTGCACACAAGCTCACCTTCACGACCGAGCACGGGAATATCCCGCTCGTCGAGTACCGCCATTGCCATGCCCAACCCGGGAACCTGTATCTCCCCTTCGTATACCGGCCCGGCCGGGTTGCCCATAACAAAGCAGCCCAGAATTTCAGTGCCGCCAGAAATCGAAGCCAGGCACAGATCGGACTTCACGGCATCGTAAACCCACTCGAAGAGATCGGCGGTCAGCGGTGAGCCGGCGGTCAGGATCATACGCAGGGCAGACAGATCCAGCGCGTCTTTGGGTCGGTAACCAGCCTGCATCATCAGTGTCAGATATTTGGGACTGGTGCCAAAATGGGTAGTACGGGTTTCAGAAGCCAGGCGCCAGAGGATGTCGGTGTCGGTGTTGCCATCGGCATCAAGCTTGGGAATTGCCGAGCCATCGTAAATCACCAGAGTTGCGCCACTGGCGCGCGTAGTGATCATCCAGTGGTACATCATCCACGCAGTAGACGTGTAATAGAGCACGCGATCACCAGGGCCAATATCACAATGAAGCATATGTTCTTTCATATGCTCAATTAATGTACCGCCAGCACTGTGCACGATGCCCTTGGGAAGGCCGGTTGTGCCCGAAGTATAGATAACATAAAGCGGGTGATTGAACGCAAACTGTGGGTAATCCGGAATTGCCGGACTGTTTGCGGCAAGTTCACTCAGCCGCGTGATTTCGATACTGGGCAGTGAATCTATCTCACCCTCATCAGTGAGCATAATCTGCTTTACGCCCAGAGCCTGAGCAATCTTGTTTGAATGCTCGCCGAGTTCGTAGACTTTACCGTTGTAAGTATATTGGGAAACAGTAACAAGGATTTTTGGTTCAATCTGCCCGAAGCGATCCAGAACACCTGAGATACCAAACTCTGGTGCACACGCAGACCAGATAGCTCCAACGGACGCCGTGGCTAAAACCATAACCAGAGTATCGACGGTGTTGGGCATAATTCCAGCGACCCGGTCGCTGTCACCGATGCCAAGCTTGCGCAGTGCCTGTTGGGCGCCAGCAACACGCGTGCGCAATTCGGCCAGGGTTATTTCGCGGCCAACGCCTCGCTCGTTTGTTTCGATTACCGCAATGCTGTCGGGCTTACCGGCAAGCATGTTTTCCGCAAAGTTCATGGTTGCGCTCTCGAAAAAGCGGGCACCAATCATTCGCTTGCCATTTTGTGTGGTGAGTACCTGATCGTAATCACTTGCCTTAATGCGGGAAAATTTCCAGAACTCGGCCCAGAAGTCTTCCAGAGAGGCCACTGAGTAACGATGAAGATCTGCGTAACTGGCGTCTTCCAAGCCGACCTGTCGGGCAAAACGCATAAGTTGTGTCGCTTGCCGCTGACTTTCAGATGGTGCCCAGTAAAGGGGCGGGAACGCTTTGCAGTAACCCATATCTCTATATCTCCGGAATGTTTAAATAGTTATCCCGAACAACTCTCTCTGGTACACCGGGCGTGTTGGTTGTCTCGGTTTGAGTTGTCGTGGAATATCCGTGTGCGCAGCTCCAGCTTCCCGTATCACAGACTTATTCTGTGCACACCAATTGTTCTTAATTCTGTGTACCGACCGTTCCACACATTACCGGAAGCAAAATACTTTGCAAACTGTTTTTTAGTCTGAAATGGAAAAATCGGAGGGCTATGGCCACGTCTGACGTTGTTTGTGCGGGCTGCACTGGCAGTTTGGGAATTTTTTAACGGTATGTGGTCATGAAAGCCACGTTAGTGCAGGTAAAAACAAGAGGGGGGAGCCGGGGGAGAGTGGCTCTAGGGCAAGAGTGTGTGAGCTCGCAACGATCGTGCGAGCTCCTGTCTAGGCGTTGCGTGTTGTCAGTCCGTTCAGGATCAGGTCGCAGAACGAATCGGCGATCGATTCAGGAGAGCGTTTGCCTCCCGGGCGCAGCCAGAGGTAGCTGTAGTGGTGCATGCCAATAACTGATTTCACCGTAATAGCGTCGGTTTCGGTGAACGCGCCAGTGTCCGATCCTGCCTGAAGAACCCGCGCCCACACGCTTTCATAGGAGCGGTGCAAATCCATGAGCGCCTGTTGGTTGCTTCCTGTCATTGCGTGTGTCTCGCGGAAACAAACCGTCAGTTCATTCAGATCATTGGCCACGCTGCGCATAACCGCGCGGGAAAAAAGCCGCAAACGTTCCGCTGGCTCAAGCTCTTCATCAAGAAGGGTATAGCCAATACCAACCAGTTCGCGCAGATAACGGGTAGTTATTTCGAATAACAGCTCTTCTTTGTTGGAGAAATAATAGTAGAGCGAGCTGCGCCCCATTCCGGTAGCTTCTTCAAGATCTTTCATGCTGGTTGCATGGTAGCCACGGTGAGCAAAAAGATCAGCTGCAGCATGAAGCAAGCGGGCGCGATTGTCCTTGCGGTGATTGGTTGTCATATGTTCCGTCATTAAATTTGGCGAATGTACGGTACATTGTAGCACAGAGGTTTATTCGCTGGGGAAGGGTTTGGGTTCACAAAGTTAAAAAAATTTCGCTGGCTCACGTGCTGGGTCAGCAGCCTTAAAGTCCCATTTCAGCCTTGTGTTAATTCATCGCCAGTCTAGGCCAGGCAAGGCTTGGCGCTGCTGTCTGGTACAGCGCGAACAGTCTCACTTTCTACATTCTATGAGCAATTGGTTTAGTACTCGTTACGAGCTTTTCTTGCGAGAATCCTCTTGCATGGTCTATATATGTATCGTACGGTACATACGCAGACTGCCGATAACCCGGTAGGAAACTGGCTTTCAAAACGGATTACAAAAATATGAAACCTTTTGATCCTGTTGTTCATTCACACTCGGGAAATCCTGCTGGTCACATATCTGGTGACCTGTGGAGTATTTGTGTGTGGTCTGACACCACGTTGATTCAAAAGGGGGAGGTTTTGCTTGATCAACCGAGAACTGAGACCGAGGCCGGACGCAGTCGCTGAATGCGATGTCAGGCACAAAGCACACTTAGACTAAAATCTTAAAAATAATGAATTCAACAAAAATGGAACGTAAAAGCTATGTCTAATCAAACGCTGCAACCCGGCGCAATGTCGTCGGGGAAATCTCATTTTGGAGTGGGGTCTGATGATGGCTCAACGAGGCGTCTTGACGGCCAATTAGGAGTTTGGGCAATCGTCTTTCTGGTACTCGCTGCTGCGGCACCACTGGCAGTTATGGGCGGAACGATCCCCATCGGCATCAGCATTGGTAACGGACTGGGCTTTCCCACAACATTCCTTTTCGGTGCAATTGTGTTGCTCCTCTTCGCGGTTGGGTACACAACCCTGACTAAATACGTTAAGAACGCAGGTGCCTTTTACGCCTACATTGCCAAGGGGCTGGGAAGTAAAGTAGGGACCGGGGCTGCATTTCTGGCAGGGATTGCCTACATGGCTGAAACGATTGCTGTGTATGGCCTTTTGGCTGCAGGTGCTGTGAACCTGTTCGAGTCTTGGGGAGTAACGATTCCCTGGGAAGTATTTGCAATTGCCGGCATTTTCATAGTTGGCTTTCTGGGATACCGGCACATCAACCTGACAGCAGTGCTTTGTGCAATATTCATGATCAGTGAAATTTGCATTATTCTGGTGTTGGATATTGCAGTTCTGTTAAAAGGTGGTGGCCCTGAAGGACTGTCCACTGGCTTTCTCCAGCCATCGCAAATTATATCGGGAGCTCCGGGGCTGGCACTGCTGTTTTGTCTGCTTAGTTTCCTGGGCGTGGAAGCCACTGCGGTATACCGTAATGAATCCCGCGATCCAAACCGGACAGTTCCTCGTGCAACCTTCCTTGCTATCAGTCTGATCGGGCTGTTCTACATTCTTTCAACCTGGCTGCTGATCTCTGCCTGGGGTGACACGGATGCAGTCAGGATCGCGCAGGATAATCCTGTTGGCATGTTGCCGCTCGCGATACACAGCTATCTTGGGTGGGGCGCGTTACAAATTTATGAAGTGCTGTTTGTGATGAGCTTGTTCATTTGTGTACTCGCCTTCCACAACATTGTCTCGCGTTACGTCTTTACACTTTCAAACAGAAATGCACTGCCCCGCTTTTTGGGTAAGGCTCATAAGTCCCATGGATCTCCTCACCTTCCTTCGCTGATTGCCTCAGGTATTTCTCTGGTCGCGATCATCGGTGCATCGCTGTTGGGTCTTGATCCGGTTGATGAGGTTTATACGTGGCTTGCAGGGGCATGTACCATCGCTTTTGTTGTTCTTCTTGCCGGTACTACCGCGTCCGTATTCCTGTTTTTCAATAAGCAGCGTCGTGAGGGTAAGTTGGTTGAATCATCACTCAAAGTCTTGGTTGTTCCACCAATTGCATTCGTCCTGATCGTTGCCATTTTTGTGCTGGTTATGATGAACCTGTTATCGCTGACCGGCGGTTCGGTTTTCGTTGCCACTGCAATAATGACGATCTTGGGCCTAGCGTTCGTTATTGGCTACGTACTCGCGCACATGCGTCCTTCTATTAATCTCGATGTGGATGAAGATGAAGGGCAAAGTGCCAGCCTGGCTAGCTGAATAACGGATAAATTTTTGATTGATTTAAGAGAATGACGAATATGAGCAACATAAATGAATCAAGTGTAGCGAAGGATGTTGCATCCTTCCTTGCACGGCCGCCAAAACTGTTAATTGATGGCAAGTTTGTTGAGGCTAATTCAGGGCGATCAACCGCGGTTCTGAACCCGGCAACCGGCCAGGAAATAGCCCGGGCCGCTGATGCTGATGTCAGTGATGTTGATAAAGCGGTACAGGCGGCATATCGGGCCTTTGACTACTCATCACCCTGGCGGCGCATGAGTGCTCTGGATCGAGGCAGAATTATCGGACGATTTGCCAGACTTCTGGAAAAGCACGGAGACGAGCTTGCAGAAATTGAGGTTCTTAATGGAGGGTGGTTGAGGGCTGCTGCGAAAGAGACGGAAGTGGATCTCTCCGTAAGACATCTGGACTATTTCTCTGGCTGGCCTTCAAAAATTGAAGGCAACACCATACCGGTGGCTCACCCTGACGTTATGGTGCGTACCGAGCGGGAGCCAGTAGGTGTCGTTGCGCAAATTGTGCCCTGGAACTTCCCGTTGCTGATGGCTGTATGGAAGATTGCCCCCGCACTCGCAGCGGGGTGCACAATTGTACTCAAACCGGCAACAAATACGCCGCTGGTGGCGTTACGGCTTGGCGAGTTGGGGTTGGAGGCAGGCTTGCCACCCGGCGTGCTCAATATCCTGCCAGGCTCCGGACGAGTTGCCGGACAGGCGCTGGCAGAGCATCCATTGGTAGACAAAGTTGCATTCACCGGTTCAACCGGGGTTGGAACCGGAATCGCTAAAAGTGTTGCTGATCAGGTTAAACGTGTAACTCTCGAGCTGGGTGGAAAGAGCCCGAACATCATCTTTAATGATGCGCCGAGAGATGGAGCAGCGGCCGGAGCGGCGGGGACAATATTTTTCCATGCTGGCCAGACCTGTGCAGCCGGATCGCGGCTTTATGTTGAGTCTAGTGCGTACGATGAAGTTGTAGCGTCACTGGCAGACAAGGCAAACAGCATGCGGGTTGGCCCGGGGGTAGATTCCGCCTCGGACATGGGGCCACTGATCAGCCATCAGCAACTTAATCAGGTGCGCTCATTCATTGATGAGTCTGTCAGCCGGGGTGGCGAGGTAGTTGCCGGTGGCAGTGGGGTTCCAGACGGCGTTGATGCTAATGGCTATTTCATGCGGCCCACCATCATTGCCGGGCTTGATGATAATGCACCGGCAGTGCGGGAAGAGATCTTTGGCCCGGTACTGGTAGTACAACCTTTTGATAGTCTTGAAGAGATTGCAAGAAGGGCAAACGATACAGAATACGGCCTGGCTGCAGGTATCTGGACGCGTGATATTGCCCGGGCCAATAAGCTGGCAAGCATGATCCGCGCAGGAACGGTGTACATCAATACGTATGGCCTGACAGATGCAGCAGCACCATTCGGTGGGTTCAAACGCTCAGGTTATGGGCGTGATATGGGGCACGAGAATCTCGACTCCTATCTGGAGACAAAAACTGTATGGACGTCATTGACCTAAAACCGAAAGTTTATATTTATTGAAGTATAAGCATTGGTTGTTTTTGGAGTGTGACGTTCTAATTATTGCCCAGGTTACAGTGATTTTTGCTCATTATAACCTGGGCAGAAGTGCATATTTAAAAATCTCTTTTGGCTATTTTGCTTATTAACAAGGATTGATGATGTGCAACGTAGCGTGGTCGTCCAAGTCTAATAATGTTCCATTAAAGGAGAACAAAAATGAGCAAAACAGATTCGTCCCGCAGAATTACGTTTCTCTATCTGAGTGAGCCGGATGTCATAGCCGCCGGTATTACTGATATGGCTGCGTGCATCGACACAATGGAAGATGTCTTCCGGTTACTTGGCGAAGGGGATTATCGCTTGCCAGGGGTAAATAATAATTCCCATGGTTCATGGGTAATGTTTCCAAAAGAATCAAAATTCCCCAGAATGCCGCTCGACGGACCAGACCGGCGTTTCATGGCGATGCCTGCGTATATTGGCGGCGATTACCATGCAACGGGGGTGAAGTGGTATGGATCAAATGCGGAAAACAAGAAAAAGGGGCTTCCGCGCTCCATCCTTACCTTTATATTGAATGATGCAGATACCGGCGCGCCAAAAGCCATGATGTCGGCAAATCTGCTGAGCGCGGTTCGCACGGGTGCAGTACCCGGAGTTGGCACACGCTACTTTGCGAAGCCAGACGCCAAAGTTCTCGGTGTTATCGGTCCGGGTGTGATGAACCGCACCTGTCTTGCTGCTTTTATGTCGGAAAGGCCCGGAATTGAAACGATCAAAGTTTTCGGGCGAGGAAAAGCCAGCATAGACCGCTACTGTGAGCTGATTGCGAAGGATTACCCTTCGGTTAAATCCGTTATTGTTGTCGACACCATCGAAGAGGCTGTGCGTGATTCGGATATTGTCAGCGTGGCAACGTCTGCTTCCGGAAAGGCTGGTTCTCAACACTATCCCCTCCTGAAACGTGAGTGGGTCAAGCCTGGTGCCTTTCTCAGTCTGGCATCGAACGTTGCCATTGACGACGGATTCTACACCAAAGATGTTCTTAAAATAGTAGACAACATTGGTCAGTACGAAGCCTGGGCTGAAGATCACCCATCACCGACTCATGAGCATGTGGGGATCATTGGTAACCACTTTATGGATCTGGTTGAGCGTGGCGTGCTGGTGCCTGACGACATCGTCGATCTGGGGAAGGTCGTCATGGGTGAAGCGCAGGGTCGAACCAACAGTGACCAGATTGTTCTGTTCTCGATTGGAGGATTGCCTGTGGAAGACGTGGCCTGGGCGCACAGAATCTACGAAAATGCTCTCAAGTTGGGCATAGGTACCGAGCTTCTGTTGTGGGACGAGCCTGCACTTGCTTAATTGTGAGTGCGAAATAATTTTTGATTATCTGAGCCTGCCCTCCCACCCGGGCTCAGATTAAATCAAACAAGTCGCTCCGTTCAGCAGCGCTGAGCGGCAGAGCTTTCCGATGACCAATCATTTATAGGCAGTGTCAGTAGCCGCGGTAACGCAGTCTAGCGCTTGGGTGAGCGATGCGGTCGCGCCAGAGATCACTGTCAGCCGAGGTGATAAAGAATGTTACATGTTGCGCATAGAGAAGCCCACGAGGATCTTCTCAAGCAGCTGAATGAGCGGCTGGAAAGCCGCCTGGACAACGAAAAGGCAAACAAAGTAAAAGCCTTTGCGCGAGATTTCTATAACTCGATGCCGATTGAGGACCTGAGTGAACGAGATCTCGATGAGGTTTATGGCGCTACTCTGTCGGTTTGGCACTTTCTGCAGCAGTTTGACAAACAGGTGCCCAAAGTCAGGATGGTTAATCCTGAATTCGAAGAGCATGGCTGGCAGTCGGCGCATAGCTTCATTGTGGTACTACATCAGGACATGCCGTTTCTGGTCGACTCAGTACGTGTTGAACTAAATCGCCGCGGCATGACCGTGCATGCAATCCATAATACCGTGCTTAATGTTGAGCGTGACACCTCGCATCAATTAATACGTGTCCTTGCGGTTGGTGAGGACCGCGGCCAGAGTACTCAGGAATCGCTGATTGTCATCGAAGTTGATCATCATTCTGATGCCAGCGAGATTGCGGATGTCGAGCGTAGTTTGCAGGATGTTCTGAACGACGTGCGCACAGCGGTAAGCGATTATGAGCCCATGGTCAGCAAGGTGCACGACACCATCGCAGAACTGCGGGCGCACTGCCCGCCACAGGTGGATGCGAAAGATCATCAGGAAGCCATCGATTTTTTTGAATGGTTACTAGACGATAATTTTACCTTTTTCGGCTATGACGAATACGAAGTGCTGCCTGGTAATGGCAACCAGCGTCTCGGCAAGTTCGAAGATAGCGAGCTCGGTACTTTCCGGCTGAACCAGCCGCGTTATCGCGAAACGATTCGTACCGATCATGGCGTGGAAGGCGGAAGCTTTGTGTTGATGCCGAAGTTGCTGTCCTTCGCAAAAAGTGCGCATCGCGCCCGGATTCAGCGCCCGGCCTATCCTGACTATATTACTATCGACCGATACGACAAAAAGGGCAGGGTTACCGGCAAGCGCCGCTTCATCGGATTATTTACCACAACCGTATACAACGATTCGCCACGTCATGTGCCCATCTTGCGTCGCAAACTCGAAACGGTGATGAATGCTGCAGGCTATAATCCCACCAGCCACAATGGCAAGCGACTGCTGCAGATTCTTGAGGTCTATCCCCGCGACGATCTTTTCCAGATTGATGAGCAGGAGTTAGCCACCATGGCGCAAGGCATTCTGGACGTGCGTGAGCGCCGTCGGGTGCGCCTGTTTGTTCGTGAAGATCGCTCTGGCCAATATTATTCCTGCCTGGTGTATGTGCCGCGGGATGTATTTTCTACCGAGTTGCGAGTAAAACTTCAAAACCATTTGTGTGAAGAGCTTGATGCCAGTTTTGGCGACTTCAACACCTACCTCTCCGAGTCAGTACTGGCGCGCATCCAGTTTATCCTGCCTTTCAATGGCGATAAACCGGTGAAGTACGACATCAAGCGCCTGGAGGGCCAGCTGGCCAAACTGGCCCGGAACTGGGGTGATGATTTGCACAGCGCCGCCATCGAATGTTTTGGCGAAGAGCGGGCCAATCAACTGATAGCGCAGTTCCACGCGGCCTTTCCGGCCAGCTATCGGGAAGATTTCACAGCGCGCGCAGCAGTCAATGATTTGCCCCATATGAGCGGGCTGTCTGACCAGGCTCCGTTGGCGCTGTCGGTGTATCGGCTGATCGAGGAAGAGGGTAGTGGTGTTAATCTAAAATTATTTCATCGGGACAACCGGATTCCGTTGTCTGATGTATTGCCGATGATGGAAAATCTTGGCCTGCGTGTACTTGGCGAGCGCCCCTACGAGGTGTCAGCGGCTGACCGCACTTACTGGATTCATGATTTTGACCTGGAACATCGTGGCAATATTGAAATGAACCTGCCGGAAATGCGTGAGCCATTTACCGACGCGTTTCAGCGCATCTGGGCCGGTGAGGCAGATAACGATGCTTTCAACCGCCTGATCATAGGGGCCAGTCTGAGCTGGCGCGAGGTGGCAATGCTGCGCACCTATGCGCGCTACCTCAAACAGATTCGCCTAGGTATGTCGCAGAGCTACATTGCTACAACGCTTTGCAGTTATCCACATATTACCCGTGAACTGGTAACACTCTTCGAGTTACGCTTTGACCCTTCAAATCGCCCTGCTGAGGGCAAGATGGAGGAGTGTGAAGCCCGTATTTTGGCATTGCTTGAGGAGGTTCCGAACCTCAATGATGACAAAATGCTGCGGCGCTATCTTGAGTTGATGAAAGCAACACTCAGAACCAACTATTACCAGCGCAACGCCCAGGGCGAAATCAAAAATTACATCGCTCTGAAACTGAAGCCTTCACAAGTTACTGGTATGCCCAAGCCGCTGCCCGCATACGAAATTTTCGTATGCTCACCGCGGGTTGAGGGTGTTCACCTGCGCGGCGGCAAAGTTGCTCGTGGCGGACTGCGCTGGTCCGACCGTCTTGAGGATTTCCGCACTGAAGTGCTGGGGCTGGTCAAGGCCCAGCAAGTCAAAAATGCGGTCATCGTGCCAGTGGGTGCCAAGGGTGGCTTTGTCTGTAAACGTATGCCGGAAGGTGCCGATCGTGACGCGATCCAAAAAGAGGGGATTGCCTGCTATCAGATCTTCATTCGTGCACTGCTGGATGTGACTGATAATCTTGCCGGCAACGAGGTCGTGCCGGCCCGCGATGTGGTACGCCATGACGGTGACGACACCTATATGGTCGTGGCCGCCGACAAAGGCACGGCAACCTTCTCCGACATTGCCAATGCCATTTCCGAGGAGTACGGACACTGGCTGGGTGATGCCTTTGCTTCAGGCGGGGCAAATGGTTATGACCACAAAGGCATGGGTATTACAGCCAGCGGTGCGTGGGAGTCGGTAAAACGTCACTTCCGGGGCTTTGGCATCAACACCCAAAAGGATGAGTTTACGGTAGTTGGCATTGGTGACATGGCCGGAGACGTGTTCGGCAACGGAATGATGCGGTCAGAACATATCCGTCTGGTGGGCGCATTCAATCATCTCCATATATTTGTTGATCCGACGCCGGATGCAGCGGCGACATTTGTCGAACGGAAAAGGTTGTTCGAGACCCCGCGATCAAGCTGGCAGGACTTTGATGCCAAACTGATTTCCAAAGGAGGAGGTGTGTTCTCGCGCTCCGCGAAATCGATTGCCATCACGCCGGAAATGAAAAAAGTCTTCGACATTAACGAGGATCAACTGGCGCCGAGCGATCTGATCCGGGCAATGCTGAAATCGCCGGTGGATCTGATCTGGAATGGCGGGATAGGCACTTACATTAAAGGCAGTGAAGAAACCGATGAGCAAGTAGGTGACAAAGGCAACGATGCTCTGCGGATCAATGGCCGTGATGTCCGGGCGCGGGTAATTGGCGAGGGCGGCAACCTGGGCATGACACAGCTTGGGCGTATGGAAGCTGCCGCCAAAGGCGTTCGCCTTAACACCGACTTTATTGATAATGCTGGCGGGGTAAACTGTTCTGACCATGAGGTCAACATCAAGATCCTCATCGACGACATTGTTGCCCGTGGCGATATGACAGACAAGCAGCGTAATCAACTGCTGAAAGACATGACCAATGAGGTTTCCGGGTTGGTGTTGGGGGCGAACTATCGCCAGACTCAGGCGCTGGAGCTTGCTGAGCTGACATCGCTTGAAGATATCCGTCCATTCCGTGACTTCATTAGCGAGCTCGAAAACGCGGGCCTGGTTGACCGGGAGCTTGAATTCCTGCCCAGTGACAACGCTCTGCAGGAACGCGCCCAGCATAATCAGGGCATGAGTTTACCGGAGCTTGCGATACTGCTCTCTTATGCCAAGAGTTCACTGAAGAACGATCTGGTGGCATCCGATGTGCCAGATGATTCGGTGGTGCGTGCTTATGTGGAAAGTGCTTTTCCCAAAGTGCTCGCCGAGCGCTATCGTAAAGAGATGTACCAGCATCGCCTGGTTCGGGAAATTGTTTCTACCCAGCTGGCCAATGATCTGGTTGAACACATGGGAATTGTTTTCGTGCGTCGCCTGGTTGACTCCACTGGACTGGGGCGTGCCGACATTGCCCGCGCCTATGTAATTGCAGCTAACAGCTTTCAGTTGCATAGCCTGTGGGAGCAGATCGAGGCGCTGGACAACCAGGTGCCAAGTGCAGTGCAATACTCAATGATGCTGGACCTGATGCGCATGACACGACACGCCACACGCTGGTTCCTGCGTCAGCACAGTACGATGAGCACGCAGGAGTCCATCGACTACTTCAAACCACGAATCGCTGAGCTACAGGAAGGTATCGGTGAGCGTTTGCGTGGCGAAGATGCGGAGCGCTGGGCTGTCCGTCGTAATGAGCTGATTAATGCGGGAGTCCCCGAGGCGCTGGCATCTACTCTGGCAGCTTCAGGCAGCTTATATCCGGCACTTGGCATCATCCAGGTGGCAAGCCAGGTTGGGGAGGAGCCCCAGCGCGTTGCCGAGGTGTTTTATGAAGTCGGTGCGCGTCTTGAACTACCGTGGATGATTCAGCAAGTGACACAACTGGAGGTTCGTAATAGTTGGCAGGCCAAGGCACGGGAGAGCTTCCGTGATGATACCGAGCGCCAACAGCTTGAACTGACTGCCAGCGTGCTCAAAATGCAGGACGGACCCCGGGAGGCGATCGAGCGTACTCAGGCGTGGTTGTCTCTGCACGAGACAATGCATGAACGCTGGTGTCGTCTTCTGAATGAAGTGCGTGGAACCCAGGGAGATTTTCCGTTGTTTGCGGTGGCCGTGCGCGAGTTGGTGGGGTTGAGTGAGAGCAGTCGCGCTGACTAATAATGTGAGGAACTATTAAGGAAAAAAACCCCGCTGCAGCGGGGTTTTTTTTGGTCTTTCAGAATCGATCGAATCGATAGGGTGCAGGGCTGATGATTGGCTCCACGCCAGACAAAAGGTCGGCTGCCAATTGCCCAGCCGCAGGTGAAGTACCAAAACCGTGACCTGAGAAACCCGTGGCAATGGTTAAGCCGGGTATAGCATCGACTGGCCCGATGACCGGGTTGGAGTCAGGGGTAATGTCGATCATGCCAGCCCAGGCTTGCTCAATGGTGGCTTGCTTGAACACAGGCCAGGCATCAACAAGATTGCGCCGTGCTTCTTCGTTGATTGAGTCGTTCGCCGCCGGATCCATAATTCGTGTGCGCTCAAAGGGCGAGATGCTGTCTGCGCCCCAGCTTCGGGGCAGTGCCGGATCCCGGAATGAATACTTGCTGACGGAAATGCGCAGCGAACTACGTTGAGAGCGTAACGAGCCCCAGTAACGTGAACCAATGAGTAAATGGTCAAGAGTAAGAGGGGCATCCAGAGCGGTTCGTTGGGTGACAATAAAGCCACCGTCTTTATGTTTGCGGAAGGAAAAGTCGGGCCCACCGACGGCAATATCTGTCGGGCCTTCCATGGGTGCGGTTCGGAAAACCGAACTGATTACTGGCAGAGTAGGCAGGGATACACCAAGATTGGCCAAAAACCGTCGTGACCACATGCCGCCAGCAAGCAACACCTGATCACATTTAATTTCACCCTTTTCCGTCATTACGCCGCTGATTTTACCACCGGACATTGTTAATGTGCGCACAGCGCAGTTTTCGAGAATTACTGCCGAGTTAGCCATGGCTGCTTTTGCGATGGCACTGGACGCCAGAGTGGGTTCGGCGCGGCCGTCTGACTCGGTATAGATGCCGCCAGCCCACTGATCCTTTCCTCCCGGCACTCGTTGTGCAATTTCCCCGGGGCTAAGCAGTTTTGAATCCAGCGACAGTGACGCTACTGACTTGAGCCATGTCTCGTGAACTGACATTTGTTCCGCAGTGCGCGCAAGAAACATGATGCCAGCCTGACGGTAACCAACGTCGCTTCCCACGCGCTCCGCCATACCAGCCCAAAGACGATCCGCTGCCAGGGCAAGAGGAACGTCTTCGAGGTGGCGGCTGGTCTTGCGCACCCAACCCAGGTTACGCGAAGACTGTTCACCCGCAATGCAGCCTTTTTCCACTACAACCACGGGTATCTTACGTTCTGACAGTGCCAGCGCCGCTGTAAGGCCAATAATACCGCCACCAATAATCACCACACTTGTTGAGCTGGGAAACTGGCTGGAAGTTTCAACGAATTTAATTGTGGGGCCCATAGTTAAGTTTTCCAAAGTATATTGTTAGTGTTGGTACTATGTGAAAGCGGCGCTGACTCAGAACTGTTTGATTATTAAGGAGTAAACATAATCTCTTCGGCTTTGATACTGGAAGCACCACGATAGGCTGTCACTTCCAGCTCAACCTTGTATTCTGGCGAACACAGGGGTGGGCATGTTGTCGTGATTGCCGGGTTTATGCCCCTGAACTTCTCACCAACGATGTCATTCACCGCAGAAATATCTTCCGGAAACTGGATGAATACCCGCACAGAGACAATGTCTTTAAGGCTTGCATCAATTGCTGATAGCGCAGCCTCAACGTTGGCGAACACCTGATGTGTCTGCTCAGTGATATCCGTGGGAATCAGTTTTGTTTTTGGGTTACGTCCAGCGGTGCCAGACATAAAAATCCAGTTATCAACAGCAACAATCCGCGAATAGCTGAACTTTTCCTCGAATGCTGAGCCTGTTTTTACTTTAACGATTTTAGTCATTTTTGTTTCCAAATAGTTAGTGAACAGTATTGCCGCGCCGAATACTCCCCAAAGGTTGGGCCTGACGTCGATTGCGGCTACGCCAGTTTTTGTCAACCTACAGCTGGAGTAGTTGTGTACCGTACGATACATACACAAAGTATACCAGAGGAATTGTGCAAGTAAAATGTTGTGATGCTGGCAGGGAGGAGTTTAGTCCTGTTTGCTCAATCTCTTGAGTCTTGGCATTTTAATTCGATGAACTGACCGTAGATTGGTTGGTCGGTAAAATTCAGGGGTTTTGAGCGTTGTGGGCGAGGGGAGGTATGAATTGTTGTTCAAAAACAACAAAGCCCGCTCGAAAGCAGGCTAAGTCGTTGAATATGATGGTGGGCCCACCTGGACTCGAACCAGGGACCAAAGGATTATGAGTCCTCTGCTCTAACCAACTGAGCTATAGGCCCGTATAGCAAACACTGTATTTCAAAGGGTTTCCGGATGGGAAACAAAGCGGGCGCCATTATACCGATGAGGTGCGGCGCCCGCTACTGTTCTTGTGATTTATCCCTGATTTCCCTGATCGTCTATAAAGCCGCGCAGGTGGTCAGAGCGTGAAGGATGGCGCAGTTTACGTAAAGCCTTGGCTTCGATCTGGCGGATACGTTCACGAGTCACGTCGAACTGCTTGCCAACTTCTTCCAGTGTGTGGTCGGTATTCATTTCAATACCGAAACGCATGCGCAACACTTTGGATTCGCGGGCAGTCAGGCCGGCCAACACAGAGCGGGTCGCTTCACGAAGCCCCTCAGCGGTGGCTGAATCAACCGGCGACAGCGCCTGTATATCCTCAATGAAGTCGCCCAGATGGCTGTCTTCATCATCACCAATCGGCGTCTCCATGGAGATTGGCTCTTTGGCAATCTTCAGCACCTTGCGGATTTTGTCTTCCGGCATCTCCATGCGCTCACCGAGCTCTTCAGGGGTTGGCTCGCGGCCCATCTCCTGAAGCATCTGGCGTGAAATCCGGTTGAGCTTGTTGATAGTTTCAATCATGTGCACCGGAATACGAATGGTGCGGGCCTGATCCGCGATTGAGCGCGTGATAGCCTGACGAATCCACCAGGTTGCGTACGTAGAAAATTTATAGCCTCGACGGTATTCAAACTTATCGACCGCTTTCATCAGGCCAATATTGCCTTCCTGAATAAGATCCAGGAATTGCAGGCCGCGGTTGGTGTATTTCTTGGCAATAGAAATAACCAGACGCAAGTTGGCCTCAACCATCTCTTTCTTGGCACGGCGCGCTTTTGCCTCGCCAATGGAGACGCGACGGTTGATCTCTTTAATATCTACAACGTCCAGATCTACGTCGTTCTGAATGTTTTGAATGCGCTTTTGCAGCCGGATGATCTCATCAATATGCTCAGTCAGCGGAGCTGCATAAGGCTTCTTGGTCTTGGCGATTTTAGGGGCCCAGTCCAAATTAACCTCATTGCCCGGAAATGCCTTGATGAAATCTTTGCGTGGCATTTTGCACTCACGGATACAAATCCGCATGATGGCACGTTCGTTCTCTCTCACCAGGTTATTTGTGGCGTGAACGACCTCGACCAGCTCGTCAAATGCCTTGTTGCCAAGTTTGAATGGCGCAAAAATCACACCCAGATCGTTCAGGGCATCCTGGGTCTTTTTGTCGGCACGGCCATGCTTGGCGAGTATCTTCTCTGCTTCCTCCAGTTTTTCTTTCAGGAGTTCGAAGCGTAAGCGTGTTTCTTCTGGATCCGGACCAGGCTCCTTCTCCTCTTCTTCCTCTTGTTCATCTTCATCGTCTTCGCTGCCTGCACTATCGGCATCTTCATCGGTGGACGGAGTGTCTTCCGGCATGAACGGCTCGGAGCCGTCAGGATCGAGGAAGCCGGTAATGATGTCGGTAATGCGACCCTCATTCTCGATAATGCGGTCATAGGCCTGAATGACCGTGCCAACCGTGCCGGGAAAGTGGGCAACCGCCGCCATAACATCGCGAATGCCTTCTTCAATGCGCTTGGCAATAACAATCTCGCCTTCACGAGTCAGCAGCTCTACCGTGCCCATCTCACGCATATACATGCGCACAGGGTCTGTGGTGCGGCCGGCATCGGATTCCACGGCGGCGAGTGCTGCGGCAGCTTCAGCGGCAGCAGATTCGTCTGCGGTGGAGTCGCCGTCGGTCATAATCAGGGTATCAGCATCCGGTGCTACTTCGGATACCTGGATGCCCATGTCATTAATCATGCGGATGATGTCTTCGACCTGATCCGGGTCGGCGATGTCTTCCGGAAGATGATCGTTTACCTCAGAGTAAGTCAGGTACCCTTGCTCTTTGCCGCGTGCAATGAGATCTTTCAAACGTGACTTCTGCGTATTGCCTGACATAAACAC
>DATJDA010000014.1:0-4856 GCA_035497695.1 Marinobacter sp.
GTCGAAATTCAGGCACTGGTAGATATGGCGCAGGGCAGCTACCCGCGACGGGTTGCCGTGGGCCTGGATCAGAACCGATTGGCCATGCTGCTTGCGGTTCTTCATCGTCATGCTGGCCTGCACGTGTCTGATCAGGATGTATTTGTGAACGTGGTTGGTGGCGTCAAGGTTAACGAAACCAGTGCAGACCTTGCGCTTCTTGCTGCGGTCGTCTCTTCATTTCGTGATCGCGCATTACCTCAGAATCTGGTAATTTTCGGAGAGGTTGGATTGTCAGGTGAAATACGCCCGGTGCCTAGCGGCCAGGAACGGATTTACGAAGCAGCCAAGCACGGCTTCACCAGGGCACTGGTGCCCAAGGCCAACGCACCACGCAAGGCAATAGCGGGTATGGAAATTATTCCCGTCAGCAAACTTCAGGATGCCATGGATGCACTTGTTGACCTTTAACCCGGACAGATTCTTTTCCCGAAAATACCCGTTTCGGAAAGTGCATTCAGCCGCACTTATCTTCTCAGTGCTGTTACTCAGCGTACCCACCGTGCAGGCACAGACATCAGAAACTTCATGGGAAGTTGGTATCAATGATCAGTGGTTCCACTATGAAGAAAAACTCGCGAACGGAACAACACTGAATACCGAAGAGGGCTGGCTTCCCGGGTTCTATATGTCTGCCAACACCTCGCTACCGAGCGATTTTGAGCTGGCCTTTGTTGTATCCCGAGCCAAAGGCACGGCAAATTATGAAGGCACAACCCAGGCTGGCCACCCATTATCAACACATACCACGGAAACAATTACTCACGCAGGGGCAGAACTCTTCACGCCCGTACCAAACGCATTTCCCGAGTCACTTTCTGGCGTTATTGGTTTGAGTTACACCCGCTGGAACCGAAAAATTCAGCCCACCAGCCAATCTGGCCACCTCTACGAGCATTATCGCTGGTACGAATTGTCTGGAGGACTGCAGCACTGCTCCGCGCCATCAGCTATCGAAGGTATTGAGCAACTTTGCATAACGGCCAAATTAACCCGGACTGAACGCGGAACGGTCACTGTTCGTCTGGACGATCTGGGCCTGGGCAATCCAAAGCTGAATCTCGGTGGCGAATGGGGTGGCGAAGCGAGCATGAAACTGAAACTGGCCGGGCCGCTAACCCTGAGACTTTATACAAAATCGTGGAGCCATGGCGCCAGTAAACCAGTTGTTATTCAGCAGACAACCCAATACGTACGGATAACAGAGCCGGCCAGCCAAAGTTGGCTAACCGGTATTGAAGCAGGATTTAGATTTTGACCTACTCGCCAATCATGCGGGACAACTCACGCTCCAGCATCAACTGATCAGCAAGATTGAGCTCCACCAAGCGGCGCAGGTGGCCAATACTTTCAAGGTCGATGTACTTACAGGTAAACCCAAGCCGGTGTGCCTCAATATGCCGAAGCTCAACAGCCATCACAATCCCGGCATTGTTGCCGTTCAAGTGGATAACAACCTCACAGGGCTGCTTTAGCGGTACATCCCATGCCTCTGGCCGTTTAACCAGAACGCCCTTAAGGGAAATATCCAGCACTTCGGTTGTCCAGACACTTTCCTGATAATGCAATTCACAGGGTGCATCAAAATGGATTCGCTGAAAACGGCGTTTCTCTGAGCTTTTAGCAGGCAAGTGTGCACTCCTGTTTACCGTTCCTGGACCATCCGACTATAGCCCCGGCAGAACAATTCATCCATTACATCCGGGGCTGGCAGTTAAGATCAGCGATGATACTCAGGGCTTAATTCAACAACCGCCTCAATAAATGCCCGGGCGTGCTCAGGATCTACATCTGGCGTAATACCGTGCCCCAGATTGAAGATGTGCCCGGGGCCGGAGCCGTAGCGGTGCAGGATATCCCCCACTTCCTGACGAATCCGGGCAGGCGGTGCATACAGCATGGTTGGATCCATATTGCCCTGAAGAGCAACACGATGGCCAACACGGCTGCGAGCATTACCAATATCTGTAGTCCAGTCCAGACCAACCGCGTCGGCACCGGATTCCGCGATCGATTCCAGCCACTGCCCGCCGTTTTTGGTGAACACAATTACCGGAACTGTCCGTCCGTCGGCCTCTCTGATCAAGCCACTGATGATCTTTTTCATGTAGTTAAGGGAAAACTCTTCATAGCCGTGTGTACTCAGCAACCCCCCCCAGGTATCAAAAATCTGAACGGCCTGGGCACCAGCCTTAATCTGACCATTCAGGTAATCGATTACTGCGTCAGCCAGCAAATCAAGCAGCCTGTGCATCACCTCCGGTTGGCTGTACATAAGCTTTTTGGCTTCCCGGAAATCTTTCGATGAACCACCCTCAACCATGTAGGTGGCCAGTGTCCATGGGCTTCCGGAGAAGCCAATCAAGGGCACCCTGCCATTGAGTGCTCCGCGAATTGCGGACACTGCGTTCATGACGTAATCGAGGTCTGTCTCGGCCTTTATTTTCGGCAAAGCTGCCACATCGGCCTCGGAGCGAATGGGGTGTTTGAACTTTGGCCCCTCGCCGGTTTCAAAATAGAGACCAAGGCCAAGTGCGTCCGGAATGGTCAGAATATCGGAAAACAGAATAGCGGCGTCCAAAGGAAAACGCTCCAGCGGCTGCAGTGTTACTTCGCAAGCAAGGGGCGTGTTTTTGCACAAACTGAGAAAATCACCTGCCTTGGTCCGACTAGCGCGATATTCTGGCAGATAGCGGCCGGCCTGGCGCATCATCCATACTGGAGTGCGATCCACGGGCTGGCGCATAAGTGCTCGCAGAAAACGGTCATTCTTCAGCTCGGTCATAAAAACTCCAGCAATTTCAGTTAGTAAATGATCCACCTTGAACGGAATGCAATGATACCTCGTTTGCCATAATAAAAAAGGACGGCTTATCCCTAGTAGACAGCCCCTTCAGACACCATCTGGTTATTGCATGAGCTTTTGTTCATTATAAGTTCTTGGTTGTGCGGATCCAGGGTGACGATTTTCTTAAAGCTTCGGGTAATTTGGATGCTGCATCATGAGCCTCTGCTTTATTAGCATATTGGCCATAAAACACCATAAACCACGGCTCACCGTTTCTTTCGCTTCTGGTGTACACGAGGTTGTCGAGCTGGGGGTACTGCTTCAAAATATTCAGTGCCGTTTGCTCAAGGTTCCCGCCGACAAGCTGGATTGACCACCCGTCGCGCTTTTCCAGTGCCTGCACAGATACGAACTGAGCGGTATTTTTAGGAGTGAAGGCTGGTTTTTGCCTGGGCTTTGGCTTGATTTCAGGCTTTGGCTCGGGTTTGGGTTCTTGCCTGGCATCTCGCTCAGGCTCAGATATGAGCCCGGCAACTGGTCCAGCGCTATGCTCAACCCCGGATACTGGCTCGGGCTCGGGCTCGGGCTCTGGCTCTGGCTCTGGCTCCGATTCTGGCTCCGTCAGCAGGACTGCGACCGCGGCTGATTCATCCAGCACGGGCACACCAACAGGCTCCACTTCTGCTACAGGTGTCTCTGGGCCAATTGTTATGCTCTTGCGAATCCGCTCCGGTTTTGGAGAAAGGGCAGTTTCTTCTGCCACTGAGCCATCATATTGCTTAGACACAAACCACCAGGAACCCCCTAGCAGAGCAAGTGCTAACAAGGGCCATGCAACGGTTTTGAGTGGGAAAGCTGGCAGTCTGCGCGGTGCCGACACCGCCGGCACCATATTCAGCCACACACCAGGAGCCACCTGTTTCAATCGGCCGAAGCTCCCCTGACTAAGCGCATAAATCTGTGCCAGTCGACCAGAGCCAAGCAGTTCACCGGGCTTACCACCTGCCTGATGAATTCTGGGCTCGAGGTAGGCAGCTACCTCTTCCTTTGTCAGGGGGCGGAGATGAATCTGGTGCACACTGGTCGAGGATGCATCAAGCTCGAGCGTGCCCACCAGACTGTCTGCTCCTGCAATTATGGGAACGGCAGCCGAACTACGTTCTGACGCTAGATAACCGGCAAGAATCAGCTTCAGAAGATCCGTCGGTACGCGGTGTGCATCGTCAATCAGCAGCACCATTCTCTGGCCTTTACGCGCTTGCGATTCAGACCATTTGAAAAATTTATACACCAGGTTACGAGGTGAGTCCTCCTCTCGCAAACCAGATAGAGCAAGGCCCTTCAGATCGCGGGAAAGTGCCTGGGCACTGGTCAGCGCAGAGACCGGTATACGATGGAAGTTCAGACGAGAAGATTCACTGCGAACCAGCTCTGCCAGCAAACGGGTTTTACCCGCTCCTTCGGCGCCGGTTAACAACAAGGCCATGTCGCCAAAGCCGCACAGATGCCGAAGTGTTTCCAGCGAGTGATGTCGCATGGCGTCAGGAAAAAACGGCGTGTCCATATCCAGCGGATTCGCACGCAACCCGTATTGTTGCTGCAGCCTTGGGAACAGACCACCGCCATCCTGTGTATCTAGTCGATCTTCCGTCACGGGTATTCCCTGTAATATTCCCGCGGTTTATAGCCGCTCTGACGCACCCCTGTCATTGCTGGCAGAACTGAGCCAGTGTTGCCATCAGATTTTTCTCAGTTGCATCTGCGGTAATAATCGCATTTCCCAGCGCACTCAATAAAATTAACCGCAACTGGCCCTCGATATTTTTTTTATCTACCGCCATGAGATTTTTAAAGTCTTCGGGCGTCATGTTGGCTGGAGCTTTCTCAGGCAGGCTTGCTTTGCGGATAATCCGCGCTGCCCGCTCAGAGTCTTCACGGCTGATCATGTTCTCTCGGGCGGAAAGGTCGGCTGCCATCATCATACCAGTACCAACCGCTTCGCCGTGCAGCCAGTTGCCATAGCCCGCAA
>DATJDA010000015.1:0-3001 GCA_035497695.1 Marinobacter sp.
GACCCGGATCGAAAAAAGTGTACCGCTGGAGTCAACCGTATTTGCTTCATTTTTGGCCTGCTTGCAGGTGCCTTCCTCAACTTCCTTGGTAACAGCCTTGTTCAGCCTAAGGCGCAACTGGCCCTGTGAAGCGGTGTTATAGAAGTTTCCCAGCCACCTGGCGCTACTTTTTATTCTGGCCATCTCTGGCGTGGTTCGGCCGGGCATGACAATCCGGACCAGATTGTATTTCTGTACAGCCTGATTCTCTTCTATTGCGTTTTTGTTGTAATTTGTCACACAAGAGGTATCGCCAGCATCACATTTATAAACATATGAATAGGCGAATTGAGAGGCAGCACTAATTAATATTACAGCGCTGAGTAAAAGAGTTTTTAATGAACGTTTTATAGCTTCTGAATTATTATCTTGCGTTATATCAACTAACACCTGACTAGCTCCTTTAAATATTATAATTATTCTGCATTAAAACCGTTTGTATCTTAATGTAAAGCGTTGGTGTAGTTAGATAGCTGATTCTCAGTTCGGGAGTTTTTCAGGAACACGTATTATCGATTTAAAGAATTGATCTCAATATCGAATAATCGTTCTTTTTGATGCTTCGAGGTAACAGACGGCGGCACGCCTTATGGAGTGTCGCCGATTGTCGGTTTATTCCGGAAACGGAATAAAGTCATCTTCGTCGCCGGCTACTTTGGGGAAGAGTTGAGCTTTCCAGTCAGATTTTGCCTGTTTGATGCGCTCGCGACGACTGGACACGAAGTTCCATTCCATATAACGAGTGCCCAGATGCTGCCCACCAATGATCGCAATGCGTGAATCCCGCGTTGCCGTCAGGACAATATCGGGCGCATTAGAAAACACCGCCATGGCGTACTCGGGTACTGGGGTCCCTTCCGTAGCCAGTTCACCTTCAGCTACGTAAACAGCGCGCTCTTCGGCATCCGGCACCCTGATTGTCTGTCCGGCCTGCAGATACGCCTCAACGTAAAGTGTGTCTGCATACACTTTGACGGGTGAGGTTGCCCCATAGGCGCTGCCCATAATCACGCGGATTGGCACACCGTCGATTTCAACCTGCGGAATGTCACTGCCTGGATAGTGGTAAAATGCCGGATCGACCTCTTCATCCGCCTCTGGCAGAGCCAGCCAAAGCTGGAGACCGTTCAGGCGGTGCGCTGTTGCGGTGACCTCAGGTCGCTCTCGCTCGGAATGGGTAATACCCCTGCCTGCTACCATAAGGTTCACATCGCCAGGCCGAATGGGCTGGTAACTGCCAACCGAATCCCGGTGCAGTATTTCCCCCTCAAACAGGTAGGTGACGGTGGCCAGATTGATATGCGGATGTGGCCGCACATTGAGCCCATCGCCCGCGGCGAAGTCAGCCGGCCCCATATGGTCGAAGAAAACCCAGGGCCCCACCATGCGGCGTTGGCTGGCCGGGAGAACGCGTTTTACCGAGAACCCTCCCAAGTCCCTGTCGCGCGGCTCGATCAACAGCTCAACCGATTTGCATCCGGCTGGTTTTACACAGTCCTGATCAAAAGCCTCATCGGGATGCTGTATCTGCGTGCTCATCGCTGCTCTCCTGCCTTCTTCTAAAAGGGTCTTCCGCCCGGACCTTTTGGCATGTTCATACCCCCCATCAGGGCACTCAAATTCTTCATTTTTCCAGAACCAAACTTCTTCATCATTTTCTGCATTTGCTTATGCTGCTTAAGCAGTCGATTCACATCCTGAATCTGGGTACCGGAGCCAGTGGCAATTCGCCGCTTACGCGAATTATTAATCACATCAGGATGGCGACGCTCGTTTGGCGTCATGGAACATATAATGGCTTCAAGCTGCCCCATGGACTTGTCGTTTACCTGCTGTTGAGCCACCTGAGCCATCTGCCCCATGCCCGGCAATTTATCCAGCAGCCCACCAATACCACCCATATTCTTCATTTGCTGGAGCTGGTCTCTGAAATCCTCGAGATTAAAACTCTTACCCTTTTTTATTTTTCTGGTGAGCTTTTCGGCTTTTTTCTTATCCAGCTTGCGCTCTGCATCTTCGATAAGAGAAAGCACGTCTCCCATGCCAAGTATTCGGGACGCTACGCGATCCGGGTGAAAAGCCTCAAGAGCATCTGTTTTTTCGCCAACCCCAAGAAACTTGATCGGCTTACCAGTTATATGGCGGACAGACAGCGCCGCACCGCCTCGTGCATCACCATCTGTCTTGGTAAGAATAACACCCGTCAGCGGCAGGGCATCATTAAAGGCCTTGGCGGTGTTAGCCGCATCCTGGCCGGTCATGGCATCAACAACAAACAGGGTTTCTATGGGCTTGATGGCCTTATGCAAGCGCCCGATCTCACCCATCATCTGTTCATCTATGTGCAAACGGCCAGCGGTATCAACAATCAAAACGTCGATGTGTTTCTTGCGTGCAGCAGCAACAGCATCCTCAGCAATACGAACCGGGTCCTGATCTGCGGTACTTGGAAAGAATTCAACACCCACTTCGGCTGCCAGAGTTTCCAGTTGTTTGATGGCGGCCGGACGATAGACGTCCGCACTGACAACCATCACTGACTTCTTCTGGCGCTCTTTCAGGAAGCGGGAGAGCTTGGCAACGGTTGTGGTTTTACCCGCGCCCTGAAGCCCCGCCATCATAATCACAGCCGGTGGCTGCACAGCCAGGTTCAGGGCCTCATTGCCCTCCCCCATAACCCGTTCCAGCTCTTGCTGGACCACCCTTATAAATACCTGGCCAGGTGTCAGACTGCGCTGAACTTCCTGCCCTATAGCACGGCTTCGGACGCTCTCGATAAAGTCTTTTACTACCGGTAGCGCGACATCAGCCTCCAGCAGCGCCATCCGGACCTCACGAAGCGTGCCGCCGATGTTGTCTTCGGTTAGCCGCGCCTGGCCGGAAATCTTGTGTAGGCTGTCGGAAAGTCGGTCTTGAAGGTTCTCAAACATGGTGCTGTTCCGTACCCCGGATAAATTGAGTG
>DATJDA010000016.1:0-6358 GCA_035497695.1 Marinobacter sp.
AAATCTTTACGCAGAGGGCGGCAATTCATTTTTCTGCAACACCCCGTTCACCAGCAAGGGTTTTGTCTTGACCGAGGGCTATATATACCCACTGGCTGATATCCGCACGGCCCTGAAGTGCGGGACTACCCGCGAATGTGAACAAAATAATACTTACCGGCAGATTGCATCAGATCTGCATAACATGATTCCGGTGCGCACACGCACGGAGATGAAGCGACGCAATATCCAGTATGAAAATCTTGGCCCGAGCATTCGAACCGATGATTGCGGTATTCGCGAAAGCGCCGGTTTCTTTGAGCCGCCTGAGCGCGTAAAAGGTGATGTCGCCCGCACTGTGGCTTATATGGTAGATGCCTACGATTTACCCTGGCTGGGTGCCACAACCGTGTTCGAGGGCTGGAACCGGCTGGATCCACCCGATGACACAGAACTGACCAGGCATCGTCAGATTGCAGACATACAGGGCAACTCAAATCCATTCGTATTGAATCCTGAGCTCATCGACCAGTTCTGAGTTATTTCCAAGACACAAAAAAGCAGGCTCAAGTGCCTGCTTTTTTGTTATTACCAAAGGTTATTGCTCGGCTACCGAACTAAAACTCTTCGGCGGATAATGCCATTATTGACTTGCTGCCACTGCGAATTCCTTCCGCAAGTGAGGCTGTCTTGGGTAGCAGGCGATCAAAATAGAAATGCGCCGTTTTGAGTTTACCCGTATAAAAGCCAGACGTATCACTTTCGGCCTTAGGTGCCGCGGCTTTGACAACTTTTGCCCACATATAGGCCAAGACGGTAAAGCCAAAGAGGTCCAGATAATCTACTGACGCTGCCCCGACGGCATCCGGATTACCCTCAGCCTGCCCGATAACGTGTTCAGTAACATCAGACAAGCGCTCAAGTGCAGCGGCCAAAGGCCCAAGGAAGGGGTGCAAGCTGCCATCAGATGCATTTTCTTCTATAAAAGCAGCAACATCCTGAGCAAACAGCTCATACAGCTTACCCTGGCTACCGACTACTTTCCGGCCCATCAGATCCAGTGCCTGAATACCGTTTGTCCCTTCGTAGATCTGGGTTATGCGGCAATCTCTGACTAATTGTTCCTGCCCCCACTCCCGGATAAATCCGTGGCCACCAAATACCTGCTGGCCAAGAATACAGGCCTCAAGGCCCCGGTCTGTCAGGAATGCCTTGGCAACCGGAGTCAGCAGAGCCACCATTCCCTCTGCGTGTGTGCGGCGCTCTTCATCATCCGAATACTTGGAGATATCCAGCCATTGCGCAACATAGGTTGAAAACGTACGACCACCCTCAACATAGCTTTTCATGGTGAGCAGCATGCGGCGTACATCGGGGTGCACAATGATTGGATCAGCCGCTTTCTCTGGCTGTTGGGCACCTGTAGGCGCACGACTCTGAATGCGCTCCATAGCATACTCACGAGCGCTCTGAAGAGACGCTTCGGCAGCACCAATGCCCTGAATGCCTACCCCCAGGCGCTCATAGTTCATCATGGTAAACATGGCGGCCAGGCCTTTATTTTCCTCACCAACCATCCAGCCTTTTGCGCCATCGTAGTTCATTACGCAGGTGGCAGAGCCTTTAATGCCCATTTTCTTTTCGATAGAACCACAACTGAACTTGTTGCGTTCGCCCAGAGAGCCATCATCGCCAACCAGAAACTTTGGCACCAGGAACAACGAAATACCCTTTGGCCCCTTGGGGGCATCCGGCAACTTGGCGAGCACCAGATGAATGATATTCTCTGCCATGTCGTGCTCGCCCCAGGTAATAAAGATCTTGGTGCCAGTCACACTGAATGAGCCGTCATCGTTGGGCTCAGCTTTAGAACGAATAATGCCCAGATCCGTACCGGCATGGGGCTCTGTTAAATCCATAGCGCCTGCCCAGACACCGGAGTACATATTTGGCAGGTACTTCTCTTTCAGCTCCTGGCTACCATGGGCATCCAGTGCCAGACAGGCACCAGCGGTCAGCATCGGGGCCAGACCAAAGGACATATTGGCACCCTGCATCATTTCCTCAAACTGGGCCACCAGCGTTTTAGGCATACCCATCCCGCCAAATTCGGTATTACCTCCCAGCCCGTTCCAGCCGCCTTCCACAATGGTCTGGTAGGCCTCTTTAAAGCCATCCGGTGCAGTAACTTCACCGTCATTCCACTGACTGCCCTGTTCGTCACCTTCTCGATTCAGCGGAGCCAATACACCACTGGTGATTTTGCCAGCCTCTTCCAATATGGCGTCCGCTGTGTCCGGATCTACATTTTCGGCAACTTTGGGCAGTGATGCCCAAAGTGAAGGCACATCAAATACTTCATTCAGTACGAAACGCATATCACGTAGGGGTGCCTGATAATCAGCCATTAAACCTCTCCAAATTCCAATCAGTCTGTCTGCGCAGATGAAAAACGAGTGCAAAACCAACACGCCAGCCTGGGCCATGCATCTGGTTTGTTATCTTTTATGGGCGGGTATTCTAACCCAAACTTGTTCGTAACTCATGAAAAAAGCCCGGCTCCTGAGAGCGCGGGCTTTTTGCTTACCAGTTAACCGTCAGCATTCTCAAAACTGTCAGAATGCGAACGCTTCTTCCGGCATATCCAGCAGCGTATCCGCACCAGCCAGCATGGTTACTGCGTGCGTCTTTGTGCGCGGCAGCATGCGGGTAAAGTAGAAGCGTGCAGTCTGCAACTTCGCGCTGTAGAACAGCTCTTCACTGGTACCTTCTGCCAGCCTTTCCTGAGCAATTTTGGCCATGCGAGCCCACAGGTAGGCAAATACGGCGTAGCCTGAGTACATCAGGTAATCGACAGAGGCTGAACCGACTTCTTCGCGGTTCTTCATGGCAATCATGCCCACTTTCATGGTCAGATCACCCCACTCCTTGTTAAGAGCGGCCAATGGTTCGATAAACGGCTTCATTTGCTCATTATCGGCGTTCTCTTTACAGAACGTGTGAACCTGCTTGGTAAAGCCCTTCAGAGACTCGCCTTGGGTCATCAGTACTTTCCGGCCCAGCAGATCCAGTGCCTGAATACCCGTGGTGCCTTCATAAATCATACCGATACGGGCATCACGAACGTTCTGCTCCATGCCCCACTCGGAGATATAACCGTGGCCACCGAATACCTGCATGCCCAGGTTGGCTGCCTCATAACCAATTTCAGTTACAAACGCTTTGGCAATCGGTGTCAGGAAGCCCAACAGCTCATCGGCTGCCCTACGATCTTCCTCTGATTTTCCGCGCTGAATAACGTCAGCTTTCTGAGCCGTCAGATAGATCAGTGCACGAGCACCCTCGGCAATAGCCTTCTGTGTCAGCAGCATGCGACGGACATCCGGGTGTACGATAATCGGATCTGCGATGCCGTCCGGGTTTTTAGGGCCACTCAGCGAGCGCATTGCCAGACGCTCTTTGGCGTAGGCCAATGAACCCTGGAAACCCAGTTCAGCAGCACCCAGACCCTGGATAGCTGTACCGATACGGGCAACGTTCATAAAGGTGAACATGCAATTAAGGCCTCTGTTCTCCGGCCCGATCAACCAACCTTTGGCACCATCAAAATTCATTACGCAGGTAGCGTTACCGTGGATACCCATCTTGTGCTCAATAGAGCCGCAAGATACAGCATTACGCTCCCCAACCGAGCCGTCTTTGGCTGGCAGGTGCTTGGGCACGATAAACAGGGAAATGCCCTTGGTACCTTCCGGAGCACCTGGCAAACGTGCCAGCACAATGTGGACGATATTTTCTGTCATATCGTGCTCACCGGCGGAGATGAATATCTTGGTGCCGGTGATACGGTAGGAACCGTCTGCAGCAGGTTCTGCCTTGGTACGCAATGTACCCAGATCGGAACCACAGTGAGCTTCGGTCAGACACATGGTGCCGGTCCACTCACCGCTGACCATTTTGGTAAGATAGATTTGCTTTTGCTCTTCTGTTCCGTGCGCTTCGAGAGTATTTATTGCGCCGTGACTCAGGCCTGGGTACATACCCCAGGACCAGTTAGCTGTGCCGTTCATCTCGCTCATTACGATGCCGAGCGAGTTTGGCAGGCCCTGGCCACCGTAGTTCGGATCGGCCGCCAATGATGGCCAGCCGCCTTCCACAAACTTGTTGTAAGCTTCCTTGAAGCCTGTCGGTGTTTTTACACCATTTTCGCTCCAGGTACAGCCTTCTCTGTCGCCAACTGCGTTCAGTGGGGACAATACCTGTTCAGCAAATTTTGCACCTTCCTGGATAATTGCATCAACCATATCAGGAGTTGCATCTTCAGCGCCTTCCAGATTGGCGTAGTGCTGCTCACTGTTCAGCAGCTCGTTCATTACGAATTTGATGTCACGCAGGGGCGCTTTGTATTCAGGCATTGAATCCACCTCGGTTTTCGGTCTCAGCTGAATCAGAATTAACAGCTTATTGCCTTGGGTTTGCTCATACGTCGCAACGTTTTGCGTTACGGCCTTAGTTAAACACTTGTTTGAAACATACGTTTAGAGACACAGAATTGTCAATAGGTGGAGCAAATTTTTATGTTGCGATTGGTGACAGGAATGTCAGTAGCGTCACGTCTGGGCAAGTGCAAGCCACTGAGGATGATACGAAAAGAAAGCGTTAACGGATGAGAAGCCGATCACCTAAACCAAAACATTAAGAAAGCCGGATTGTTGAGAATCTGGCTCGCCCGTCAGTCCGGAAACTGAGCGATAGGTGTCATTCGCCTGTCGGCTGGCGAGCGATTGAACACGATTCTCAGTACTTTCCTCAGTATTCCCCTTTATCTTTGCTGCCGAATCTTTGCCGCTGTTTTTGTCTGCTGACAGTTCTGCCTGAGCCTGAAGGATCGTTTGCATGGCCTGTGCGGCTACTGCTCGATCCTGACTTGAAGGTTCGGCCGGTGCCAGAGCGGCAGCGCGCACTGTGCGCATTTTTTCAATGGTAGCCTGAGGATCTTCAGCTATCGGGGATACATCGATAGGAACTTCTCCACCCACCGCGTACTGAGCGCCATCCGGGCCACGCTCGTAGGTCAGCGACATGGCACCCGCATGCTGACCGCCAGCCGCCTGATGTGCGGCCTCATGTGCACGGACTTCCCGATCGCGGGCCTTGAGTTCAGTCAGCTTTTTGAGATCTTCAGCACTTAGCCCCTGATCCGGAGCAGAAGAGCGCCGGACAGGGGTACCAGAACCTTCAGACGGTTCTTTGGCCGGATGACCAACCGGAGTGTTTACATATAAAGAAGCGGAGGGTAAGGAGGAAAGCGCGTTCATGGCCGGTTCTCAGGCCATAATATCCAGCAGGCTGCCAAGTGTTTCGTCAGCTGTTTTAACAATCTGTGCCGAGGCCTGTACGCTGCGCTCGTAGAGCTTAAGATCGATCATGGGTTCAAGTAGCCCCTTGCCGCTACCGGCACTGCCCTGAGGGCCATCAACACCACCACGGGCGATTTGACGGGCCGCATTTTCCATGCCCACCATGCCGCTCTGAATCCCCTGAACGCCAATTGCCAGTGTGTTGTTGATCATGACATCTGCTTCCCGTGACCAGTTAACGTCACCAGTAAGCCACATTTTTGGTCAAATTTCAAACAAATGCTCAATTTCAAGATGACCGGCCAGCATCTCTGGCGCTGCGCGTTCCAGCCACGGCAGCACGCCAAGGCAAGGCGCCCCAATATGTTCAAGAA
The DNA here is from genome assembly GCA_035497695.1 of Marinobacter sp. Classification (GTDB taxonomy): domain Bacteria; phylum Pseudomonadota; class Gammaproteobacteria; order Pseudomonadales; family Oleiphilaceae; genus Marinobacter. Next base: position 5,714 of record DATJDA010000016.1, read on the forward strand.
GATAGCTCAGAGTTTCCTGCTCACAGTTCATGGCAACAGATTCAGTGCGATTCGCTACCCAGCCGGCAAGCTTTAGCCCATCACTGCGGATAGCCTCAGCCGTAAGCAGCGAATGATTAATACACCCCAGCTTGAGAGAAACCACCAGAATGACCGGCAGATTCAGTTCACGGGGCAGTGCAGAAAGTGTGTCCCGGTCATTCAGAGGCACCCGCCAGCCACCAGCGCCTTCAACAAGAAGAAGGTCGGCTGGGTATGTCTGCAAGCCCCGGCAGAACCCGACAAGACGCTGTGCCGTGATGGCTCTTCCCGCCTGACGGGCGGCAACGTGAGGGGCAATAGCCGGTTCAAACGCGTACGGGTTAATCAGGTCGTACGGCACAGACTCGGTGATTACACTCTGCAGTATCAACGCATCGTCGTTGCGAAGCCCTGCAGACGTGGTTTCACATCCCGACGCTATGGGTTTCATTGCCAGAGTCCGCTTACCCTGTTCTTTGGCAGCCTGAAGAATTGCGGCAGAGACAGTCGTTTTGCCAACTCCGGTGTCTGTGCCTGTTACAAAAAAGGTTTTTTTCGCCATATTTGTGCTTACTCCGGCTTTTGCCAGTAGATCCAGGCCGTCTCGTAACTGGCGATAACCTC
>DATJDA010000017.1:0-5362 GCA_035497695.1 Marinobacter sp.
TGGGCTATAGTATTAGCAAAATGACCTGATAATTTAGCAAAATGATAAATAAGCAAGATCAAAAACTCCTGATGCTGCTTCGTCAGAACGCAAGGGTTAGTGTTACCGAGCTGGCAAAAGACCTGCATCTCTCGCGGTCAACGGTCCAGAACCGAATTGCAAGGCTGGAGGCCAGTGGTGTTATCAAGGGCTATTCAGTGCTTTTGGGCGGTGTGTATTCAGCTAATCAGGTAGAGGCGCATGTGTCGATAAAGGTCCGGCAGAAGCTGACGGCAAGAACCAACAGCTCACTAGAGAAGATAAGTCAGGTGTCACAGTTATATGCCGTGAGCGGAGAGTACGATCTGATCGCTATAGTCGAAGCCCAGTCACTGGAAGAGCTTAGCGCAGTGCTGGATGATATCGGTAACCTTGAAGGTGTTGAACGAACGAATTCTGCGGTGGTGCTGGAAACACGATTCCGGCGCTGACTGTAAATATTGGCCCGCCTATTGAGTCCTATAAAAATAACGCTAGGATAAAGCCAGCCGCGCACCCCATAAAAAAAATAGTAATAAGAATAATCAGGAGATTTGCATGTCAGTCGATTTAACGAATCAGACACCTTTGAACTGCCTTTACTACTGGGCAGAAAACACACCGGACAACATCTATCTGACACAACCATTTCCCGATGGACGGGTAGAAGACATCACCTGGAAGCAGGCGGCAGACCAGGTATCCAGGGTGGCGGGTTATCTGAATGGGCTGAATCTTCCAGAGCGCAGCAACATTGCCATATTGGGCAGAAACAGTGCCCACTGGATTTTGGCAGACCTGGCTATTTGGGCCGCTGGTCATATTTCAGTTCCACTATTCCCGACGGTTAATGGTGAGACTGCCGCCTTTGTGCTGGAGCACAGTGCAGCAAAGCTGATGTTTTTGGGCAAAATGGACGGCATTGCTGATGGCTGGAACGATATTAAGGGCTCCATTCCTGACAGCCTGCCGATTATTTCTTTGCCAATGTCCCCGCTCGATAAAACGCCGAAATGGGTGGATATCATTGCAGAAAATGATTCGGCCGAACCAAAGCAACTGGTGCTGGATGATCTGGCAACGATGATCTATACCTCAGGGAGTACCGGGCAGCCCAAAGGGGTAATGCATGGTTTCCGCTCTATGGCCGCAGTGGCAGATGGGTTGAAACAGATGTTTTCAGCATCGGCTGATGATCGAATGCTGTCGTACCTGCCATTGGCACACGTAGCTGAACGCGCCGCCGTAGAAACCCAGTCTCTTTATTATGGTTTTCAGGTGTATTTTGCCAATACGCTGGAAACCTTTCAGCAGGATCTTCAGCGGGCACGGCCAACCTTCTTCTTTTCCGTTCCTCGTTTGTGGATGAAGTTCTATCAGGGGGTCAATGCCAAGCTTCCCTTGAAGAAGCAGAAGTTACTGTTCTCAATCCCTGTGGTTCGTTCAATCGTCAAGAAAAAAGTGCTGAAGCAAATCGGACTGGATCATTGTAATGTCGCCTTAACCGGTGCAGCGCCCTTATCGGCTGAAATTATTGGTTGGTACCGGAATCTTGGGCTGGAGTTGCTGGAAGTGTACGGAATGACCGAAAATTTCGGCTATTCACACATTAACCGCCCTGGTCATGTGAAGGTTGGCACTGTTGGAATACCGAATCCGGGCGTAGAACACCGCATTAATGAAGCTGGCGAACTGGAAGTAAAAAGTCCCGGGCAAATGCTGGGTTATTATCAAAATGATGAAAAAACCCGTGAAGACACAACAGATGATGGCTTTTTGAAAACGGGTGATATGGGCGAAATAGACAGCGAGGGCTATTTGCGTATAACCGGCAGAGTAAAAGATCTGTTCAAAACCTCAAAAGGCAAATATGTTGTTCCGGTGCCGATTGAAAACAGTTTTAACCACCCAGCCGCGGAAGTCGTTTGTGTAGCGGGCGCTAATCAGCCGCAACCCTGCGTAATGGTGCTGTTGTCTGAAGAGGCACGGAGTGAGCTGGACAAAGGAAGCAGTCGGAAAGAGCTGGAGCAGGAACTCCTGGACCAGTTAAACGCGGTGAATGACCAGTGTGAGTCCCATGAGAAACTGGCCTTTGTGGTTCTGGTTAAAGAACCCTGGACCATGGAAAATGGCATGCTGACGCCAACCATGAAAATTAAACGGAATATTATCGAGGCCTTCTACGCCGACAGGATGGAAGGGTGGTATGGCCAGAACCGGAACGTTATCTGGGAGTTTTAAGGCGCTCAACGCAAAACGCCGGTGATCCCAATGGGGGGCTGCCGGCTTTTTTTAATTACCCGAAACTTTAAAGTTTCCGTACGGATGTGCAAGACAGAAAAGTTAATGGAATCAAAGTATAAGGCTGTTTTTATCCGGTGAACATTGAGAGGGTCTCTTTTCATGTGCCTGGAAATATTTGCGCCCTCAGGTAGAACATTCACCCCACAGTGAAGGTGGGGGCGTATAGGGGATTCTGATGTCTTGTGTATTCTCGATAGTGTGAGGGCGTGGTATGCAATTGACTGCGAAATAAGCGACACAGGTTAGCCGCATCCCGAAAACCTACTTCCAAAGCAATGTCCAGCACCTGGCGGTCGGTTTCACGCAATAAATAACAGGCATAGTGCAAGCGTGCCTGACGAAGTAACTCCCCATAAGACGTCCCGTAAACCGTGAGCTGTCGTTGTAAAGTCCGCTCACTGACACAGAGTCTGGCAGCAACAACCCTGCGGGTCAGATGACCGTCTCTGAGTCCGGCCTCAATAACTTCCCGGGCCTTGTTTACTATGTCTGACCTCTGCTGCCCGGTCAGCGTCTGTGTCCGGGCAGCAATCCGAAGTCTTCTTTCGAACGTCGCCTTATTCAGTACCAAAGCGCAGCGCTTGTTGCCGAACAAAAGCTGGCCACTCTCGCCGATCGCATAACGAAAAAAGCGATAGGCACTGGTGTCATGATCAGAGTTATTTGCGCAAGGCAGTTCGATGCGGGTTATCCACTGATCAGGCTTTCTTAACCAGCAACCCCAAAGCACCAGGCAGCGTAAGGTGTATTCGGTAAGCTGCCTGTTTATTTCAGGTGAAAATACCTTCCAGTGCACAACGAGGGCGGCAGTATTATTTTCTGCAGACTCGCTCAGGAAATCCGGAGCAGCTAATAATGTCTGCTGGCTTAACAGCATTCGATAGGAGTCCTGAAAGGTGCGGCAAAATAACAGACCATCGCTCAGGCCAGGCCACATCCTGGGCTGCAGAAAGCCCCCCGAATGATAGCCAAGATACTGGGTGTCTGACTGCGACAGCAGTTCATACCAAAGTAATTCAACGTCCTTTACTTTATAGCGCGCATCGGGTTGTGGTGCCGAATCCCAGGGCCATTGCCACTCCCGGTGTTGTACGTATTGATATAAAGGCTCCAGAAAAGATCCGGTTAAATAGTGCATTCCGATTGCTCTGGGAAGTTTGTCGTAATTATAACAATCTCTTTTATTTCATATTGCTATCTGCTCTACAGTCTATCCATGAGAAGTGTTAATTCATTCTGTTTTCAGTGAATTGTGAATGGATTCCCACCGACATAAGGGTGGCTTTTATTGCCACGTGTTTGGCCATCAAAGCCACACGCAAGCGCTTTTCAGCGGGCATAATTGCCGATTGCTGCGCTTGATAACCACTCCCGCACACCATAAAAGGAATTACTTATGCGCACGTATGTATGGCTTGGATGCACGGCTTTGATTGTTGTGTTGATGGCAGTCTTCTGGCCGGTTTCGCCGCCACCTGAGGCGCCCACGCCAGTGTCGGATACGCCGGCCCGTTATTCGGCGACGTTACCTTCCCCCTCAGGAACAACGAGCGCTGATAAGGCCCAGGCTCACGCTCACGCAGTGTCCACTTTATCCTCTGACTATCAGGATCTGTGGCCAGAAAATCAGTGGTCATCGGAACCGAGTGAAGAAGGATTCCCACTTTACCGTAACCAGGCAGATGTTTCCCGGGTTCAGCGTTTGGACAAAGGGATGGTAATCACAATCCCTCTGCCAAATCGGGCTGGGTCTGTCGAAGCACACATCACAGAGAAAAAAGCAGGGTTTGGCGGGATTCCGGTACTAACCGGATTTATTGGCGACGATCCTGAGGGAGTAGAAAGTGTGACAGTGGTTCAGGGTAAATTCGATACCCACATGACCATCATTACCCGACAGGCTACCTGGACAGCGGTTATCGACAATCAAACCGGTAAAACAGTTGTTGTTGATGAGCGTGATCGCATGAAAACCCAAGTGCTGGATGCCAACGACGGTGTAGAAGCAGATCATCCGCCCCTGCCCGAGCCCCCTCCGGCTTCGTAACCCCAGCGATGTGGGCAGCGGTTTTCACTGCAGCCTCATTACATTAACCGCTTCATCATGGATGAAGTTTTCAACAAACCGAAGGAACGAACGTATTGTCATGACTATTCCAAGAAAACTCTCACAGTCCCTGGCTTTGTTAGTGGCCGGTGTATTAATCAGCTTCGGGGCTCAGGCTAAAACCAAAACAATTGACCTTCTGGTTCTTTATACACCGCAAGCAACACAAACCTGGGAAGGTCGGGATATAAATGCGCGAATTCAAAGCCTTGTGGAATATTTTAATCGTGTTCTGGTGAATTCGGATACCGATATGAATGTCCGGCTTGTGCATACACAAGTGATGAACTGGGGAGGTAACCTTAATCGTGCCACAGGATATAATCTGAATCAGCTGGCCAACGATTCCAGGGTTAATGCTCTGCGTAATCAGTATGGTGCTGACATCGTTTCTCTGGTTTATGCTAATCCACCCAGGGAGTCATGTGGCATCGGGCGTATCGCGACCGGAAAAAACGGGCAGTTCTACAACTGGTCTGCCTCAGGCGAAGATGGCTACAACCTGTCTGCAGTCAATTGCTATATCCATATTATTGCCCATGAAAGTGGCCATAATATGGGGCTCCGCCATTCTCCAGTGCAGGATCAGCAGGAAGGGTACAACTTTAATTACCGCCACTCAGGAACTTACCCTTTTAGCCGCGGATACGGTGTAAACGGTTTATTTGTAACGCCGATGGCCTATCCGGACGCGTACGGCACCTGGAATGTCCAGCCGTTCTTTTCCAACCCGCGTAAGCGTTGCGAAGGGCAGCCTTGTGGGGTCGACAATTACGCAGACGCAGCCAAGTCACTGAAGCAAATGGCTGCCCAGATCACTGGGTATCGCCCAACCCGGGTGACTGACAATCCAAAAGATCCAAAAGATCCCGAGCCGACTGCCACCGTGTATGATTTTCAGGATTCCATCGCCGGCTGGAGTGGTTATTACGG
>DATJDA010000018.1:0-10631 GCA_035497695.1 Marinobacter sp.
CAGTGCTATCGGTAAACCACAAGCTGCTGATGTACCAACTGTGTGCTGCATACGGACGTTACACCAGCTCAGGTAGGGCACGGTCAGTGAACCACCACCAATTCCGAAAATAGCCGACGCCCAACCGATAAAACCACCAACAGCCGCCAAACCAGCGCGACCCGGAATATCGCGACCGGGCTTAGGGTTTGCTCCGATAAGCATTTTTATAGCCATCAGAATAACAAACACACCAATAACCAGTTGCAGCGTTCTGCCACTTAGCATGGCAGCAAACTTGGCCCCCAGCAGCGCACCCACCACTATACCTGCGGTCATGGGCCAGAATATATCCCACCGGACGGCCCGATGTTGGTGATGAGTGCGAATGGAACTGGCTGCGGTAAAAACGATAACCGCCAGAGTCGTCCCGATAGCCAGATGGACAGCAACCTCTGAACCAATCCCCTGAAGCCCGAAACTGAAGATCAATACGGGCACGATCACAAGCCCTCCACCAATACCGAACATACCCGCAAGTGTGCCCGACAGTGCGCCTAACGCCAGATAGGAGGCAAACAAATAAACCAGGGTCATAATTAATGGTCCGTACCCGGAGAAACAAGGCTGGTATAATACACACCGACACTGCCGACTTCATTATTAAAACCGGGAGGCTCACTCTACATCATGTGCCTGATCGCATTCACTCTTGGCCAGAATGCCCACTTTCCTTTAGTGGTTGCTGCCAACCGGGATGAGTTCTTTGGCCGCCCGACGGCTGCTATGCAGTGGTGGACTACAGACCAGGGCACGGAAGTTCTTGCTGGCCGTGATTTACAATCTGGCGGTACCTGGTTAGCTGTTTCCCGTGACGGCAAAGTAACCGCGGTTACCAACGTGCGAAAGCGTATCGAAAAAGCCGGCTTGCGCAGCCGTGGCGAACTGCCCCTTAGGGCCCTGCAGGAACCACTACCGGACTTGCAGATCCGGCTTCATGATGAAGCAGAACGCTATGCCGGCTTTAATCTGGCCAGTCTGACAGACACCGCCGGCTGGTATTACAGCAACAGGGATACTCACCCCGGCCGTCACATCCACCGGGGGCTTTACGGGCTCAGCAATCACCTGCTACAAACCCCCTGGCCTAAACTGCTGCGCCTCAGGCAACAGGTTGGAGAAACCGTTACTGCCACCAGCGGTGATGCCAAAACCCTGCATGCCAAACTGATGGCTCTGCTACAGGACACAACGCCGGCCCCGGATCACCTTTTGCCAGACACCGGAGTGCCACCGGACATGGAGCGACTTCTGTCATCGCCGTTTATTATTGGAGACAATTACGGCACCCGGGCAACGACCATAGTCAGCGTTTCTTCCTGCGGCAATATTGCTGTAAGCGAGCAAAGCTGGCTGCCAGGCGCTAAAAGTGGCGAATACCGGCACTTTAACTGGCAGCGATAGCGTTCAGGCTCTGGTATAATCCGCCAAATTCTGCCACCCAATCGGAGGGTTCCCGATGGCAAGTGAACAAAATACCGCGTCCATAGCCGGTTTTGAAAAATCCCTTGATGAACTGGAAAAGCTGGTGCGTGATCTTGAGCAGGGGGAGCTTTCCCTGGAGCAGTCGCTGACCGCATTCGAGCGTGGCGTCAAATTAACCCGGGAGTGCCAGCAAGCGCTGAAGGGAGCCGAACAACGTGTGGAACAACTGGTTCAGAACGATGATGGCACCTTAACCACTCGCCCTTTCGCCTCGGACGTTACTGACGAATGAGCAATCAGGGCACGCAGATGGCCGACTTTCTGGAAGATTGCAGTGTTCGTGTCAACACAGAACTGGACAGGTGTATCCAGAGCAGCTCCGCTTCCAATCGACTGCAAGAGGCCATGCGTTACAGTGTGCTGGGTGGTGGCAAGCGTATTCGTCCGGCACTTTGCCTGGCCGCGGCCAGGGCCGTCGGGCAATCCGGCAACGAAGCACTGGCTCCGGCCTGTGCCGTTGAGCTGATTCATGCCTATTCACTGATCCACGACGATCTGCCCGCCATGGATAACGATGAGCTGCGTCGTGGCCGACCCACCACCCACATTGCATTCGATGAGGCCACTGCCATTCTGGCCGGCGATGCGCTGCAAGCCCTGGCCTTCGGCTGGCTGGCTGGCAACACTGGAGTCAGTGAACTGGCCCGCCTGTCGATGATTCAGGAACTGGCTCGCGCAAGTGGCCATCAGGGTATGGTTGGTGGCCAGGCCATTGATTTGGAATCTGTTGGCAAGCATCTGTCGCTGGCTGAACTGGAAAACATGCACAGACATAAAACCGGCGCACTGATTGAAGCCAGCGTACGTATGGGGGCTCTTACCGCGCCATCGGTAACTGAAGAGGCGCTGATTTCACTCAACCATTATGCCAGAGCACTGGGACTGGCTTTTCAGGTTCAGGATGACTTGCTGGATATTGAGGGCTATACCGAAATTATTGGCAAGCCCCAGGGCTCAGATATCGCCAAAGCCAAGCCCACCTATCCCGCTTTGCTTGGTGTGGCTGGCGCCCGAGAACATTTGTCCACATTACAGGCAAGTGCTCTGAAAAACCTTGAGGTTTTTGGCCCTGAGGCAGACCCGCTTCGAGCCATGGCAGACTATGTGGTGGCGCGAACCCATTGAACCCCGGCCACTGGAAGGGGCACCCCCCCCTTATAATGCCGATCGATTGCTGAATACTCCGGAAAAGACCCAAGCTAATGCAGGATAATTATATTTTCAGGGAAATCCCTTCACAGCGGCCAAACACGCCACTGCTGGACAAGATAGACACGCCAGCACAATTGCGCGAGCTACCCGCCAGCCGGTTAACCCAACTGGCCCGAGAGCTCAGAGCCTTTTTGCTCTGGTCTGTTGGCCAGACTGGTGGCCACTTCGGTGCTGGTCTGGGTGTGCTGGAACTGACCGTTGCATTGCATTATGTATTCAATACCCCGGAAGACCGCCTGATATGGGATGTTGGTCATCAGGCCTACCCCCACAAAATACTTACCGGGCGCCGGGAACAAATGGGCAGCATCCGCCGGAAAAACGGGCTTGCAGGATTTCCAAAACGGGCAGAAAGCCCATACGACACTTTTGGCGTTGGTCACTCCAGCACGTCCATTAGCGCAGCTTTGGGGATGGCCATAGCGGCGCGCCTTCAGAATATCAGCCGAAAGAGCATTGCCGTTATTGGCGATGGTGCGATGACTGCTGGCATGGCATTTGAAGCTCTGAACCATGCCGGTCACGCGAACGCCGACTTACTGGTGATCCTGAACGATAATGACATGTCCATCTCCCGCAATGTCGGCGGGTTGTCCACCTATTTTGCCAAGCTACTGTCCAGCCGCGCCTATAACCAGGTTCGCGACGGCAGCAAAAAGGTGCTTCAGGGCGCACCGCAGTTGATGGCTCTGGCCAAAAAGACGGAAGAGCATTTTAAAGGCCTGATCGCCCCCAGCACTCTGTTTGAAGAATTGGGATTCAACTACATAGGGCCTGTAGATGGCCACGATTTGCCTTTGCTGATTGAAACTCTGGAAAATATCCGTGGGCTTGAAGGACCACAATTTCTGCATGTGGTCACCACAAAAGGTAAAGGGTTTGCGCCGGCTGAAGCTGACCCGATCGGCTATCACGCCATTAACAAGATTGACCCGGTGCCACCGAGTAAACCAGAGCCCGTTAAACCAAAGCCCGGCCGCCCCAGATACGCCAATATTTTTGGCCAGTGGTTGTGTGATGCTGCAGCTCAGGATGACCGGATAATCGGCATTACCCCCGCCATGTGTGAAGGCTCGGATCTTCTGGAATTCTCAGAACGGTTTCCGGATCGTTATTTTGATGTTGCCATCGCCGAGCAACACGCAGTAACACTGGCCGCAGGTTTGGCTTGCGAGGGCGCCAAACCGGTAGTTGCCATTTACTCCACCTTTTTGCAACGCGCTTACGATCAACTGATTCACGATGTTGCCATCCAGAACCTGGATGTGCTCTTTGCCATCGACCGGGCCGGGCTGGTGGGCGAAGATGGGCCAACTCACGCCGGCGTGTTCGACATCAGTTATCTGCGCTGCATTCCCGGCATGGTCGTTATGACACCATCGGATGAAAATGAAACTCGCCAGATGCTCCATACCGGCATGCTGTTTGATGGTCCGGCATCGGTTCGCTACCCACGGGGTAACGGGCCAGGGGCAAATGTAGAACGTGAACTTACGGCGCTGCCCATTGGCAAAGGTCGTCGGGTTCGTGAAGGCAGCGGCGTTGCCATATTGAATTTTGGCACGTTGCTGGCACCGGCTGTGGAAGCAGCAAAAGCACTGGGTGCTACGGTTGCAGATATGCGTTTTGTGAAGCCGCTGGATGAAGAGTTAGTGCTGGCTCTTGCTGAACAACACGAATTGTTGGTCACTCTGGAAGAAAACACCATTGCTGGTGGGGCGGGAAGTGCCGTTACCGAGTTTTTGAATCGCTGCGAGGTGTTAATGCCTGTGCTTCAGCTTGGTCTGCCAGACACCTTTATTGATCATGGGACACACCAGGAATTACTCAGCGACTGTGGGCTGGATGCAAACGGAATTAAAGATGCTATCGAAAAGCGAATGGAACGCCTGCAACGGCAAAGTCTGAAAGCTGTTAAATAATCCCGGGTCAGAGCTGAAGCTCCGACCCTGCACTTAAACCCGGAAAGGCAGATTTACAACCCCGGATCATCGTCCTGATGGGTTCCCAGCCAGTGACCCAGCTTATGCTCTTTGGTATCAAGATAGTGCTCATTGTGAGGGTTCCTGCCAACATTAAGCGGCACACGCTCAACAATAGTAATACCGTAAGAGGTCAATGCCTTAACCTTACGCGGATTATTCGTCATCAGGCGCAAGCTGCCAACACCTAAATGTGCCAGCATATCCTTGCACATGCTGTAGTCACGAAGATCGGCTGCAAAGCCCAGTTGTTCATTTGCCTCAACCGTATCCGCACCCTCATCCTGAAGCTTATAAGCACGGATTTTGTTCAGAAGGCCGATCCCGCGCCCTTCCTGACGCAGATACATCAGAATGCCACGACCTTCCCGGGCGATGCTGCGCAGCGCTGCTTCCAGTTGATAGCCACAATCACAACGCATACTGAAAAGCGCATCACCTGTAAGGCATTCGGAGTGCGTACGGGCAAGCACAGGTTCGTCAGTACTTAAGTCACCCAGAGTAAGCGCTACATGCTCTTTTCCAGTGTCCGGTTCTTCAAAGCCATGCATATCAAAAACTCCAAATGGAGTTGGCAGCCGGCAGGTCTGGATGTAACGAACAGCCACAATCTTCCCTCGTGGTTCGGTAATCGGGGCTGCGTATTCTACCACGAGGCCCTGTTTCTGATGTAACTCTGGCACTGTATATCCTTTGGATATTTTCAGATATTGGGGATTTGCGAAATTCATACTGCCCCGGTCAAAAAATTACTGGCTACCAGCCAGCCAGTGACCACTGCGACCACCAGATTTTTCAAGCAGGCGAATGTTGCTGATGGTCATACCGCGATCTACCGCCTTACACATATCATAAAGCGTGAGGGCGGCCACACTGGCAGCCGTTAGCGCCTCCATCTCTACACCTGTCTGGCCAGACAGCTTACAAAAAGTCTGGATATGAACCGACGCATTGTCAGCACCAGGAGTCAGCTCCACCTTAACTGATGTCAAACTCAGGGAATGGCACAGCGGGATGAGCTCGTGGGTTCTTTTAGCCGCCATAATCCCGGCAATACGGGCAACAGCCAACACGTCTCCCTTGGGGTGCTCTCCGCCAATAATCATCGCCAGGGTTTTCTCTGCCATGTAGATACTGGCTTCAGCACGGGCCTCACGCTCAGTGACCGCTTTATCAGTCACATCCACCATGCGGGCTTCGCCCTTGTCATCAATGTGGGTCAGCTTACTCACAGTATCTCCAGATCAGCTTGGTCAAAAATTAGTAATGCAGACCCGCCATTATACCAGACATCAGGCGCACCCAGACGGGTAATCATCAGCTTTCCGGCCACCAGTAGCGGATGCCAGCAATGCCCTGCCCACCGTTGCGCCGGGCTTCAGACACATCTTCAATACCGAGCCCACCAAGGCCGTAGACAGGCATTGGTGCCAGAGCCACACACTTCGAGAATGCCGGCCAACCAATACCATCGGCTTCGGGGTGACTTGCGGTTGGCTTCACCGGCCCAAGCGTCACGTAATCAGCTTCCAGGCGGGCTGCGTGAGTGATTTGTTCCGCGTTATGGCATGACACGCCCAACCAGGCGTCGCGGGATATCGGCCGTGCCTCAAGACCTTCGGCCTCACGCCAGGGCAAGTGCAGGCCCGCCAAGCCCCGGTTATGCTGGAATACCGCCGGAGAACCATGAACAATTAACCCGGTACCAAAATCCTTACAAACCAACAACGCTGCCTCAGCAAGCCGATGGTAATCCGGGCGCTCAAGAACCGGTGCGCGCAGCACTACAAGCGGAACCGATCGCTGCCTCAAGGCTATAGTTAACTGGTCGATGCCATTCCTGACGCCCTCACCTCCGTCAATCTGGCCAGTAATAGCCAGCTGTCGCGGCAGCTTCAGAGCGTGAATAATTGCGCGGTTACCCGCTGGAAAGTCTTCATCCCGCAAAGTCTCTGGCAGCATCCAGCTTACTGACTGGCCTTCGCGCCCCTCCGCTTCGCCTTGCGAGTCTGTTGTTTGCCAGACATCCAGAAACACCTGCTTGTCGCCATAATCATGGTGGATACCAATAACAGGCTCAAGGGCGCTTTCAGTGAGCCTGAGCCCGGTTTCTTCAGCAATCTCCCGAATCAGCGCCTGCTGAACCGTTTCGCCGGCCTCAACCTTGCCGCCGGGAAACTCCAGCAAACCACCCTGATGAGCGTGGCCGGGCCTGCGGGCAACCAATACCCGACCATCACGGATAATGACGGCAACAGCAACATGAATTTCCTTTACTGCCACCCTGTCACGCATGGCATCAGACATGATCAACTGCGGTACTCAGCATTGATCGTGACGTAATCGTGCGAGAAATCGCAGGTCCAGACAGTTTCGGTGATATCGCCACGCTTAAGGTCGATAGCGATGGTAATGTCTTGCTGATTCATCACTGCCTGCCCACGCTCTTCGGAGTAGTCTTTCGCTCTGCCGCCATCACGCACCAGACAAACATCGCCCAGAAAGATTTCCAGTGTATTAACATCAAGATCGGTAACGCCAGCACGCCCGACCGCGGCAAGAATCCGACCCCAGTTAGGATCTGAGGCAAACAACGCCGTTTTTACCAGGGGTGAGTGTGCCACAGCGTAAGCGACATCCAACGCTTCTTGTTGGGCGGCAGCTCCACTCACCTCGATGGTGACAAACTTTGTTGCCCCTTCACCGTCGCGGACAATGGCGTGAGCAAGGTCCAGATAAGCCTGCTTCAGTGCTTCCCGTAATTTTGGCAGTGCCGTGCTGCTCAGAGTGATTTCAGGGCCGGTGTACTGGCCACTGGCCATCAGCATGCAGGCGTCGTTAGTAGAGGTATCACCATCAATAGTAATGCGATTAAACGACCTTTCACCCAGCTCTGTCGCCAGAGTTTGCAGCAGACCTGGCTCAATGCGTGCGTCGGTGGCGATAAAGCCAAGCATGGTCGCCATGTTCGGGCGAATCATACCGGCTCCTTTACTGATGCCAGAGATAGTAACGGTATGACCATCAAGATCAATCTGCCGTGACACTCCCTTTGGCCGGGTGTCCGTTGTCATGATGCCGTTGGCCGCTTCTGCCCAGCGAGCTTCAGACAAACCTGCCAACGCCTCCGGAAGCGCACCGGTAATTTTATTCACCGGGAGAGGTTCGCCAATAACACCGGTAGAAAACGGCAGCACTTCCGATGGACTTACACCGGCTTTCTCCGCAAGTGCCTCACAACAGGCAATAGCATCCTGCATACCCTGTGCGCCAGTGCCGGCGTTGGCATTTCCGGTATTGATCAAGAGGTAGCGGGGGGCTCCCTTTGTGAGGTGTTGCCGGCTCAGAGTTACAGGCGCCGCACAAAACTGATTACGGGTGAAAATCCCTGCGACGCAACTTTTTGGTGCCAGTTCAAACACCACGATATCTTTTCGGCCGGGTTTTTTGATACCCGCACTGGCAATTCCAATTCTGATCCCGGAAACCGGGAAAAATTCGGGTAGAGTTCCGGGACCTACAGCCATATCACCTCTCCTCTGATCAAGCCTGAAACCAGGCAACGCCAAACAGAAAACCCGCAACCCGATGTGCTCAGATTGCGGGTCTTGAACATCCATTCAATACCAGAGGTCAGCTAACCTTGCCATGGCACTGTTTATATTTCTTCCCGGATCCGCAAGGGCAAGGCTCATTCCGCCCGACTTTACGTTCTTGTCGTACAAACGTGTCGGGTGTTGCCGGCTGCTGCCCACCGGCAGCGCCACCTTGATTCTGATCATGCCCGGTGGCACTTGTTTCATCATGACGCAAACGGGCACGGGCGAGCTCCTGGGCAAGCTCTTCTTTGCGACGGCGCTCTATCTCATCCATTTCTTCATGGCTCTGCACCCGAACATGTCCGAGAATTCTGCAGATATCTCTTTTCATGTTATCGAGCATCATCTCAAACATATTAAACGCTTCGCGTTTGTATTCCTGCTTGGGATCTTTTTGAGCATAGCCGCGCAAATGTATACCACGACGTAAGTGGTCCATGTTGGAAAGATGCTCTTTCCAAAGGGTATCCAGAACCTGCAAAAACACCTGCTTTTCAAACTTCCGCATGGGCTCGGAGCCGGCAACTTCTTCTTTCGCCCGATAGGCTTTAACGATTTCCTCCAGTATTTTCTGGCGCAGGTTTTCTTCGTGGAGTTTTTTGTCTTCATCAAGCCACTGCTGGATTGGCAGCTCTATGGCCATTTCTGACTGCAACTGGGCTTCCAGGCCTGGAATATCCCACTGCTCAGCCATGCTTTCAGGCGGGATGTACTCACTGATGAGTGTATCTACAACATCTTCCCGAATGGTATCAATCATTTCCGAGATGTCTTCAGAAGACATGATCTCGTTGCGCTGCTCATAAATTACGCGGCGCTGATCATTGTTAACGTCGTCGTACTCAAGCAGGGATTTCCGCATATCAAAGTTGCGGCCTTCTACCTTACGCTGTGATTTCTCAATGGCATTACTCACCATACGGTGCTCAATGGCCTCACCCTTTTTCATGCCCATCGCCTGCATCAGGCTTTTGACACGATCAGGGGCAAAAATCCGCATCAGATTATCTTCGAGAGAGAGGAAAAAACGGGATGAGCCCGGATCACCCTGACGGCCAGCGCGGCCACGAAGCTGGTTATCTATACGCCGGGACTCGTGACGCTCAGTACCAATGATATGCAGACCACCCGCTTCCAGTACCTGGTTGTGGCGCTCAGTCCACTCAGCTTTGATGCGGGCAATTTCTTCCTCGGTTGGGTTTTCAAGTGCCGCAACTTCGTATTCCCAGTTGCCCCCCAGAACGATGTCCGTACCACGACCTGCCATGTTGGTGGCTATGGTTACAGAACCAGCGCGACCAGCCTGAGCAATAATCAACGCCTCGGAATCATGCTGTTTGGCGTTCAGTATTTTGTGTTCTATGCGAGCTTTTTTGAGTAGTACCGAGAGTAACTCAGAGGCCTCGATAGAAGCCGTACCTACAAGAATTGGGCGATTTTCACTTGCAACATCTTTGATTTCATCAATGATGGCGTGGAATTTCTCTTCCTGGGTAAGGTAGACCAAATCATTATAATCAATACGCTGAATAGGCCGGTTGGTGGGTATAACCACAACATTAAGACCGTAAATCTGCTGGAACTCAAAAGCTTCGGTATCGGCGGTACCCGTCATACCGGCGAGTTTTTTGTACAAACGGAAATAGTTCTGGAAGGTGGTGGACGCCAAGGTCTGGCTTTCAGCCTGGATTTTAACTCCTTCCTTTGCTTCCACCGCCTGATGCAGGCCTTCACTCCAGCGACGACCAGGCATGGTACGGCCAGTGTGCTCATCAACAATAACCACCTGCTCACCCTGAACAATATAATCCACATTCTTCTGGAACAGGTGATGCGCCCGAAGCGCAGAATGAACGTGATGCAGCAGGCCCAGATTAGTGGCCGAATAAAGATTATCGCCTTCTGCCAGCAACCCCCGCTCAAGCAGAAGCCGCTCTACTTTTTCATGGCCGGCTTCGGTCATCTCAACCTGGCGGGCCTTCTCATCGATAGTGAAATCGCCGGTGGGCTCACCTTCTTCCGGAGCCTCGCCTTTTTCCAGGTAGGGAATCAACTCATTTACTGCCAGATACAGCTTGGAGCTATCCTCAGCGGCACCTGAAATAATCAACGGGGTACGCGCCTCATCAATGAGGATGGAGTCGACTTCATCCACAATGGCGTAATTCAGCGGCCGCTGAACTTTGTCTTCAGCACTGAAGGCCATGTTATCGCGGAGATAATCAAAGCCAAATTCGTTGTTGGTGCCGTAGGTAATATCGGCCTGATAGGCAGCCCGTTTCTCTTCTGCGGATTGACCGGCAACAACCACACC
>DATJDA010000019.1:0-3315 GCA_035497695.1 Marinobacter sp.
CAGTTTCAGCAGGCGATGGGAAAGCATCAGCGCGCTGCAGGTACAGCAACAGACACGCCAACCAAGCCGCTGGTGGCAGGGTCTGAAGCAGACAACTCTGTTGATAGTGACCGATTTACACCGTCGGGAGAGAGCAGTTCCGATAACAACGGACTGAAATCCAGACGGCTGGTTATGTCAGAATACAAACAGACGGTAGGGCAGGATCTTGCCTTTGTGCGGGATACGCTGCGGCACAAACTTGCCGAATACAACTTGCCTCCGGCGACAGCTCTCAACGTTAGCAAAGATGATTCAGGCCTCGTTCAGATAAGCAGCAAAATACCTGAAGAAGTGCGAACCAGAATTGAAAGCGATCTGAACAACAGCAAAAACTTCAAAGACGCCTTTAATCGCCTGAGTGTCAGTGAGCCTACCCTGCACTTTATGGATAATGCCCTTAAACTGAATCAGGCGTACGGTGTAAACAACTCGTTACTGGATATGCTGGTTAGCGAAAACAAGCAGTTCAACGGCTTGCAGGATCTTATTCATCGTTATGACACCCTGCGCCGATCAGCGAGTGCAGAGCAACCGGGAATGCCAGGCAGCAATACCAGTCACTACGCATTCAATCTGAACACTCAGGCCTGAAGCTACCCCTCAAAGGGTTTTGGATCGCCTTTGCCTACCCGCGTAACAATGGGCGTGTCACCGGTAAAATCAATTACGGTGGTGGGTTCAGTTCCGCAAAACCCACCATCGATGACCAAGTCCAGATCACGGCCCAGAGTATCCCGAATCTCTTCCGGGTCGGTCATCGGATCGGTTTCATCGGGCAATATCAAGGTACTGCTCATAATAGGCTCACCAAACTCTCCGAGTAATGCGTCAACGATGGCATTATCCGGCACCCGAACCCCTACGGTACGGCGCTTAGGGTGCAGAAGCCTGCGGGGAACCTCACTGGTTGCACCAAGAATAAAGGTATAAGGCCCGGGGGTGAACGTTTTTAACAGGCGGTACTGGGTGTTATCTACTTTGGCATACACGCCAATGTCGGAAAGATCCCGGCATACCAGTGTGAAATTGTGTTTATCATCAAGCCGCCGTAGCCGTTTGATCCGGTCAGATGCCTGCTTATCACCAAGGCGACAGCCTATGGCATAAGCTGAATCTGTGGGATAGACGATCACACCACCGCTACGCAGGATATCTACAGCCTGTTTGATTAACCGTTTTTGCGGTGTTTCCGGATGAATCTGAAAAAACTGGCTCATGAGCCCTCCCCTTGTTCAAGGCGTGCAGCCATTTCCGGGTCATTCTTTGACCCACCCATACAATTGGGCGACTCTGGCACCGGCTGGCCGCTGTCTGCCCACTCTTCCACCGAGTATAGATGCAGTGAAAGAGCGTGCACTCTTTCCGCCAGTTCTTTTGCCAGAATCTTGTAAATCATCTGGTGTCGTTTCACTTTTGACAGGCCCTTAAACTCGTCACAAACTAGGGTTACCTTAAAGTGGGTTTCCGAGTTGGGCGGTACGTTATGCCGGTGGCTCTCATTCTCTATCTGCAGAACCTGCGCATCAAACGCTTCCTTTAGCCTGGATTCAATAACATTTTGAACCGTCATAATTCCTGCATCTCCAAATTCGCTCTATGTGGCTAGTCTACTACACAAACCACTCGCTCCGAACCTTGACACTGCCAACCCAAACCGCCACATTCCCATGCCAATGCACACCCGTCTCACTCAGTTCAAAGCCATGCACCTGTACATTGCCGAAAAGCCTAGCCTTGGCCGCGCCATTGCCGCCGCCCTGCCTGGTCCGCATCAGAAAGGCCCGGGCTGGATACGCTGTGGTGAAGGGAAAGAAGCCGTTACTGTTAGTTGGTGCATCGGGCACCTGCTGGAACCTACGGAGCCAGCGGCTTACAACCCGGCATGGAAAAAATGGCGCCTTGAAGATCTGCCAATGTTTCCCGAACAGTGGAAGGTAACGCCCAAAGAAGGCGTTCGCCAACAGCTCACGGTACTTGAGTCTCTGATTCGTCAAGCTGACAGAATTGTTCATGCCGGCGATCCGGACCGGGAGGGCCAACTTCTGGTTGACGAAGTTTTGCGTTATTTCGGCACAAAAGCGCCTATCCAGAGAGTGTTAATCAATGACCTGACCCCGGCAGCGGTAGCCAGAGCACTCAGGGAACCCAAAGATAACCGGGAATTTCGCCGGCTTTCCCATTCGGCGCTGGCCCGCCAGCGTGCTGACTGGCTTTATGGCATCAATCTTAGCCGCTTTTATACCCTGACTTATCAGCAGCAAGGCCAGCAAGGGGTGTACTCTGTCGGGCGCGTTCAGACACCTGTGCTGGGGTTGGTGGTTGAGCGTGATCACGCCATCGAGAATTTTGAACCAAAACCCTATTATCGAATCGATGCTACTTTTCACGCTCAGGATGAGGAGGCCGATTCGCGGCACTTTACAGCCCGCTGGCTTCCGGGTGAACAATTCCAGGACTTTCTGGATGAAGACAATCGGTTGATGGACCGCGCGGTTGCCGGGCAGATTGCAGAGAGTGTCCGGGGTCGGCCGGGCACTATTACTGAGTCACGATTTCAGGATCGGGCGGAAGCTCCACCTTTACCCTTCTCTCTCTCGGCACTGCAGATTGAGGCGGGCAAACTGTTTCGCATGGGTGCCAAAGATGTACTCGACACAGCCCAGTCCCTGTACGAGCGCCACCAACTGATCACCTATCCACGATCCGATAGCCGCTACCTGCCAGAAGGTCATTTTGATCAACGTGAACAGGTAGTGCGCGCAATCCGCATGGTAGCTCCCGACCTGAGCAGTGCCTGCGAGAGCGCAGATCTTGAGCGCAGAACGCTGGCCTGGAACGATAAGCGGGTAGATGCGCACCACGCTATCATCCCCACCAGCCGCGCATCGGCCAGTGGCAAGTTAAGTGTGGCAGAAGCAAGAATTTATGAGCTGATCAGCCGCTACTACCTCATGCAATTTGCTGCAGATGCGATTCATCGGGAGGGCCGGCTTACTCTGAAGGTTGCTGAGCAAACGTTTCGGGCCACAGAAACCGCCATTTTTGAGGCTGGCTGGAAAACACTGGAGATCAGGCTTCGGGAAAACCGGGCAGAGCCTGAAAAAACACCCTTACCCCGACTGGAAAAGGGTGAAGCCGTATTGTGTAGCGAAAGCACTGTAGCCAACAGAAAAACCCAGCCACCCCAGTACTTTACTGATTCAACCTTATTGTCGGCAATGACCAACATTGCCCGCTTTGTAACCGATGCTGAGCTTCGGAAGACCTTGCGAG
>DATJDA010000020.1:0-1612 GCA_035497695.1 Marinobacter sp.
TCAGGGGATTGCGTACTTTGGAATTGCTCTGCCGAAATACACCGAGCGCTCGGCAATACCCGGAAGTATTGGTATAAAGACAGATGCCGGAGACATTGTTCGCACAGAGCGGATCTCTGATATGGGTACGGTTATTCGTACTGAAATGAAAGAGCGTTTTACCGGCATTCTCACCCGTGCAGTAACCTCTGCCGTGATCAAAGCGATGCTTCAGAGTGAAGCCATCGAACGATTTGGCCTGGTGGGCCAGCTTGGTGCGTTCGCATACACGGCTGCGACGACACAGGCCGATTTGCGCAGTTGGCAGGCGTTACCTGATCACTGGCAATCGGCACGGACAGACCGCCCCGAAGATGGCAACCTTACGTTATCTGGCAATCAGGGGGAGGTGCTGGGCAGCATTGAGATACCCCGGCAACCATTCACACTGGTCTATGTTAAGCGACCAACCACATCGGCTCCGGCGACAGTCATCACGATAGATCTTCAGGGCAAATCCGAAGCCACGCTTGTACGGCTGCCAGCGCAGTCTGTTGCCACGCAGGTGTATAATGTTCACTAATGACGCAACTCACAACAACGACAGGACGCACGCTATGAAAGCGGTATTGCTAACCAGTTTGCTGATATTTGGCCTGGCGGGCTGTGCTTCGCCACCCGTAACCACGGTACCAACGGACAGGCAGGAACTGAAAGTAGACCCTGAAGTCAGTTATTCCACAGATGTCACTGAATTATTCAAAACACGCCTGGAACAACCGAATGGCGAGAGCCTTCTGCAGGTGCAGTTTGCCCTGGAAGCAAGATCGAACTCCGAACTGGCATGGAAAATCACCTGGTTTGATGCCGACGGCATGACCGTTCAAGGGGTTGGAGACGGTTACCGCAAGGCCACCTTGCTGGGTGGGCAGACGCGTTACTTCAAAGCGACTGCTCCAAGCACGCGTGTTACCAGTTACCAGCTTCATCTTCGTGAGCCCCAATAAAAGGAAAACCCAATGTTGATACGTGCTGTTGTTATTTCTGTGACCCTTGCTGTTCTGGCCGGTTGCGCCGCGCCTGCTCGTTACATTGACCCGGCCGCAGACGATGGCGCTGTCGCAATGACGATGGATTACCGGGATTTTGAAAAAGCCGCGACAGATGCCGTAGAAGACATGCTTGCCAGCGGTGCCGTAAACAAGCCGGACGGTGGTCGCTACATCATGGTGGTGAGCCGCATCACCAACGACACCATGCAACGCATTGATACCGACCAGCTCACCAAAAAGATCCGTGTTTCACTGCTGCGCTCAGGAAAAGTTGTAACGACTACTGCAGTAGGCCTTGACGGTGCCGAAGATGAAATGAACATCAAGGCAAGAGAATTGCGTAACTCTGATGAGTTTGACCAGTCTGGCGTACAACAAAAAGGCACCCTTCAGGCACCGGATCTGAGCCTGTCCGGGAAAATCATCCAGCGTAACCATAAGGTAGGTAAAGAGCAGCAGGTGGAATACTACATCCAACTGTCACTGACAGACCTGAAATCCGGCCTGGCCTTGTGGGAAAATGAAACGCCCATTATCAAGCGTGGCCCCAACAAGTCTGTTTCCTGGTAAGTACGCCAGCA
>DATJDA010000021.1:0-5649 GCA_035497695.1 Marinobacter sp.
GACGTGCAGATCGCCCAAATGCTGATCGACGCTGGCGCTGACCTTGATGAAAAGAACAATGACGGCGCAACCCCTCTCTATCTGAGTGTGTGGAATGATCGCGCTGCGGTTCGACAGACCTTGCTTAATGCTAAGGCGAACCCAGATCTGGCAGGTAGCGACGGGTGGACACCGCTCATAAAGGCCGTATTTGATGGCAATATTAGCGCAGCCCGGGCCCTCATCGCGGCAGGAGCAACATTAGACACCAAGTCTGAGACGGACTGGACCGCCCTGCATGTCACTGCTAACGCTACCAAAAATGGAAACCGGTCAAACGACGCTCAGCTTGCCCAAATGCTAATCGACGCCGGCGCTGACCTGAACTCCAGGAATAACACCGGCGCAACACCTTTATATCTTGCCGTAACGAACGATCGCCCCATGGTCCGCCGGGTTCTGCTGAAAGCCAACGCGGATGCTAACCTGGCCAACAACAGCAACTGGACACCTTTAATGAACGCCGTATTTGAAGGCACCACGGATGCTGCTAAAGACCTCATCGCCGCAGGAGCGCCACTAGAGTCCAAGTCTGATATTGGCTGGACGGCCCTGCATTTCACTGTGAACTCAGCTAAAAACGGAATCCGATCCAACGACGCTCAGCTTGCCCAAGTGCTGATCGACGCCGGTGCTGACCTGAACTCCAGAAATAACACCGGCGCAACACCTTTATACCTTGCCGTAACGAATGATCGCCCCTTGGTTCGCCAGGTTCTGCTTAAAGCCAGCGCAGATACGGACCTGGCCAACAACAGCGGTTGGACTCCTTTAATGCGTGCCGTATTTGAAGGCAACGCTGAAGCAGCTAAAGCTCTCATTACCGATGGTGCAAGTCCAGATAGTAAAGATGATGAGGGCTGGACGGCCCTGCATTTCACCGCAAACACTGCCACGAACGGAAACCGTTCCAACGACATTCAGCTCGCCAAAATGCTGATTGATGCAGGTGCTGACCGGAACTCCAGGAGCAACACCGGCGCCACACCCTTATATCTGACCATATCAAACGATCGCCCCGAGGTTCGGCAGTCTCTGCTAAAAGCCAAGGCAAATCCGGATTTGGTTGATAACGACGGCTGGACACCACTCATGCAAGCTGTTTATAACGGCAACGTTGGTGCCGTAAACGCCCTGATCAAGTCAGGCACCAGCCTGGAGACCAAGAGCAAGAAAGGCTGGACAGCATTGCACTTTACCGCGAACCCTCAAGGCAGCGGAAGTCGTTCCAGCGATGCCGAAATAGCCAGGATACTGACTGGCAGTGGTGCCAACCCAAACAGTCTCAACGATGAACTGGTCACGCCTCTTATGCTTACTGGTATGAACAACCGAGAAGATGTTGCCCGCGTTCTTCTAACAAATGGCGCTCGATCTGGCATGAGGAACAAGTTTGGAAGAACAGCCGAAGAGGAAGCCATCCGTGCAGACAATTACAGAGTTGTCGCACTGATCAGAGAATTCCAACCCAAGCAGGTCACTAACACCACCGCTAATAAAAAGCATACAGGTTTATACCCCTCTGCACCCGCACCTCGCGCAGGCTACACCACCTGCAACACACGGTGTTCAAATGGGGACTGCTACCGCACATACAGTGATGGCAAGAAAACTCATTTCCAGGCTAAGCGAAAATACAATCCTTTTTCGAGCACATGGGAATATGACTCGGGAAGTTGCTGACTGCATAAAAGCTATTAAATATGACTCAAGAGAAGAAATAATATGAATAAGTATGTCGCATTACTGATGCTTTCACTGAGCTCTTTTGTTTTTGCTTTCCCAAGTCAAAATTTGACTACCTAAATGATGCAATCGGTCAAAATACACTCTTGCCAGTAAGAATATCCCGTTCGTTGGTAACAAGTCTGCCACCTACCGGGACGTTTCTCCTGCTATTGAACTTATTGCTCCCGGCGTGCCACTACTGAAATGATCACTAAACCAGTGAACGCTGAGAGGGCATCAGCGTTCACTGGCCAAAAGAAAAAGCTCGGTTTTTCCTGCACTTGCATATCAAACCCGAGAAGCTCCTCCGTAATCACTATATTTCGTTTAACGCCTTCCAGTTATTCCCCATTAGAGCCATACTAAAGGCTCTGCGTGGCCGGCATCACAGCCTCATTAATGCCAAAACACGTATCAATGAAGGTGAATATTATGAGTAAGGGACAAGATAAAAAGAAAGATGTAAAGAAGAAACCGGCTTTAACTGCAAAAGAGAAAAAAGCTAACAAAAAATCAAAGAAAAATGAAAAAAACGCTCTGGGAAACTAAGAGAACGCGTTAAAAGCTCTTACAGCTTCATTTCTCAGCTCCCACAACTGAGCCATGCAATCAGGGTGTCTGGCGGACGATCAGCGCGACAATACGCTGAGTTACAGGCATTAGCATAACCATTGCTGGAAATGCCATCGCCCAAGACACCATCCAGGATTTCATCCAGCTTTTCAGGAAAAATACATTCAGCGACTCTACGGCGATCCAGGTACTGATCCCAGCTACCGCAAAAGTCATGAGAAATGTCAGAATTAACGGCAAAACATACCTGCCGCAGTGTGGGGGGAGTTTTTTTAGTCTCATGGTGTCTCTGTACATTGGTCATACTGATAAATGCCGCAGCCTTGCACACTACTGAACCGAAGGCGATCTCGACTCTAACAGCTCCCTAAATGGCAAAGGAAGCATACTGCGTGATTTAGCGGTAATTGCTTTCTCATGTTTTTGCCAAAGCACACCAAGGTAGATAATAGCCAGACCAATGATTGTCAGGGAGATTGGGAATAGCCAGCTATCGGTGAATACTTTAGAGGCCAGGTAACCAAGATAACCACAGCTGCCAAGGGCACCGAAAATTACAAATACCCGGCGAACCAATAAAACACCAACGCCGATCATCAGAAGATTAATGCAGAAGTATATAAATTTTGAGAGCTCATTGTCCGAATACTGGAATGAGAGCCCGCCCCAAAAAGCAATTACCCCGAAGATATAAAGCCAGAATGAATAGTCAGCCGTGCGCCGGGATCGGATATCGACCCAAAAAGCCAGACCGATCATTACCAGCCCGGAATACAATGAGACGAGTTTTCTTAACTCCCAGGTAAAGTCGCCTCCCGAAATTATGGCGGTAATGTCCATGGTCAGATACCACAGTGTTATTGCGACGGGCATGATTAGGAACGGATATTTGTATTTCCATGCCATGGCAACGCCAACTGCCAGGGTACCAAGCTCCATATACAACCAGTGCCACTTAACATATTGGTGATACTCCCGATAAACACTCTCATCCGGCCAGACACCCAGCCATTGCTGAAGGCCATAAATAGCCAGCGGAGTCAGACAAACGACAAAGGTTGCACAAATTCCTGCCGGAATAATCAGGTTTTTACGTGCGAAGACATTGGTAATTGCCAAGCCTGCCACGGCGTAGAGTACAGATATGAAAACAATCCCCGCGCCTCCAAACGACTCCCACCCCAGGTTCATGAACAGGGTCATTGCACCAATGGCGATTAGCCCGCCCAGATAATAGAGCACATGTGTGAAGGTAAATCGTGGTACGTCCTGATACTGAGTCTGAAAAAACTCAAAGAGTGCATCAGCCTGCTCTCGAGAGATTATGTTCTCCTTCGCCGCATCACCCAGCGTCTTTCTTGTAATATTCATTGCTGATCACTCAATTGAAATTATCGCTGGCTGAATAGCTTTCATCTTTTGTTACGGCCATCGGAGCACACCCACAGGCCCTCATAAAGTTTGGTTGCAGGGCCTTCCATCAACACGGGTGTGTTGTCGCCTGCCCACTCTATCTGTAACTCCCCGCCGGCAAGCTGCACTCTCACTTTAGCGTCCAGCCAGCCAGCGCGCCTGCCAGCTACCACCGCGGCGCACGCACCACTGCCACAGGCCAGTGTTTCACCTGTGCCACGCTCGTATACCCTGAGTTTGACAGCGTCTCGCGCCAGCACCTGCATAAATCCTACATTTACTTTGGCAGGAAAGCGCGGATGCGACTCCAGCAGTGGCCCCAAGGTCTGCACAGGTGCACGCTTAACGCTGCCCACAGGCACCACTGCATGTGGATTACCCATACTCACTGCGGCAAGCTCTATTGTCTCGCCACCGGCCTCCAGTTGGTAAAAAATAGCTTCGCAAGCGGCAGTAAAGGGTATATCAGCAGGTTGTGTTTTGGGAACGCCCATATTCACCCGCACCTGCCCCGCGCTGTTTATTTTTAACTCAATAATACCCGCTCGCGTAGCCACTCGGATCACATTTTTTGTTGTCAAACCTTTATCGCGCACATAAAGCGCAAGGCAGCGTGCGCCGTTACCGCACTGCTCTACCTCGCTGCCGTCGGCATTGAATATGCGGTAGCTAAAATCTACGGCATGATGTGAAGCCGCCTCTACCAGCAGAAGCTGGTCAAAACCTACACCAAAGTGCCGGTCGGCCAACAGGCGAATCTGTTCCGGTGCTAGCAAAACAGGGTTTTGAATGGCATCGAGCACCATAAAATCGTTGCCCAGGCCGTGCATTTTCGTAAAAGCCAAGGGGGTGGGTATCGGGTTCAGGTTATTCACTCCAAACCTCAGGCTCAAAATTCAGTGTTGCGAAGTAATCTTCCAGTGTTTCCGCACGGCGAATGCGTTCTACGCTGCCGTCGGCTCTAAGCAGTAACTCTTGCGGGCGTAAATGACCGTTGTAGTTAAAACCCATGGCATGGCCGTGGGCACCGGTGTCTTGAATAATCAGCAAGTCACCGTCAACGATGGGTGGCAAGGCGCGCTGTACCGCAAATTTGTCGTTGTTTTCGCAAAGAGAACCGACAACATCCACCACAGGATCTTGCGGGCCAGAAGATTTTCCAAGCACATCAATATGATGGTACGCGTTATACATACCTGGGCGCATTAACGCAGACATGCTGGCATCCACACCAATATAGGTGCGATAGGTGTCTTTGCGGTTTATGGCCCGGGTCACCAGCACCCCATGCGGGCCGGTAATATAACGGCCACTTTCCATATAAATTTCAGGTTGGTAACCATGCTGTTCTGAAAATTTCTGCAGCAGGGTGTGGATTTCCTGGCCTAACAATTCGACATCGAAGGCCGCTTCGTCCGGGCGATAAGGAATACCCAGCCCACCCCCGATATTGATAAATTCAAACTGAAGATCCAGGGTTTGGCCAATTTGCGCAGCCAGCTCTAACAGCATGCGGGCAGTTTGCACCATATAGGCCGAATCACATTCGTTGGAAGCCAGCATGGTGTGTAATCCAAAGCGCTTCGCGCCCCGCGCGCGGGCTTTCTCAAAGGCGGTAAAAATTTGCTCATGAGAGACACCGTACTTGGCTTCTGAGGGGGTACCAATAATGCTGTTGCCGCTACGCGCGGCACCTGGATTATAACGAAAGCACACCAGCTCTGGCATTTTAGGTACTTTATCAATCAGAGAAATGTCATCCAGATTCCGAATACACCCACCGTCTGCCTGCGCTTCAATAAACTCCGCCAGCGAGGTGTTGTTTGAGGTGAACATAATATCCTCCCCTCTGCCACCAGCCTGGCGGGCCAGTACCAACTCGGCAATGGAGCTGCA
>DATJDA010000022.1:0-9961 GCA_035497695.1 Marinobacter sp.
CCTGTTGCGATGAAATTCCTTACATTATATGCTCATTGAATCTGCACTCAATGTTAATATGATTAGCATACTTGTTAACCGAGGTGAGCCACGACTATCAGCAGCACGCTATCGAATCGTCACACACCCTGCCTCAATTGAAAAGTGATGCCCTGCTATGGAAAACCGAACCGCACGACTTACGTTACTGATTGACCCGGAAAAGAAGGCCGCCTTTGAAGCTTTATGCAAGCAGGAAGACGTTACGCCATCTCAGAAGGTCCGGCAGTTTATCCGGGAGTACGTTGAGCAAAAGCTGGGATCAGACTGGCGCAACCCACAACCCTGATAAATTGCCATCTATGCATTGCCCGGCCAGCAGAAACTATGCTTAGCTAAAGAAATCGAACCCTGTAGCAACTCAATAGCACAAGGAACTCTGCCATGAAAATTGTTGCTTCACTGATTCTCGGCATCAGCGCCATTATTTCCGCTTGTCTGATTTCTGACGGCCTTATCGACATGCGTACCGGCGATCGCTATGTAACCGTTAAAGGTGTTGCCGAACGTGAAGTAAACGCCGATCTGGCCTTGTGGCCTATTCGCTTTGTCGCCACTGGCAAAACCCTGAGCGAGGCCCAGGACAAAACCCGCGCAAGTCGTGATGCCATCATGGCCTTTTTGAAGCTGCAGGCTATAGACACAGACACTGTCGAGTTACAGCGGCTGGATGTTACCGACACCCGCGCCAACCCTTACCAGGACAATGGCAGTGAGCAGAAATTTATTATTAGCCAGACCCTGATGGTTCGCAGTACCGACATTGATAAAATCCGTCAGGCAGGTCAGGCAGTCAGTGAACTGGTGGATTCCGGGGTCATATTGTCGTCAGACTATGGTCCGGCAGGCCCGACCTATCTGTTTAATGGCCTGAACGATATCAAGCCGGACATGATTGCGGAGGCAACCGCTTCAGCCCGCGAGGCGGCCGTGCAATTTGCCAAAGATGCAAAAGCCGAGCTTGGCGGGCTGCGACGAGCCAATCAGGGTGTATTTCAGATTCTGGCGCGAGATCAGGCGCCAGGTGTAATGGAAGAGCAACAGCCTGCCAAAACCGTTCGTGTTGTCTCAACCGTGCAGTATTACTTACGTTAATCCGGTCTGTGATGTTATTTCACCACAGGGCAATTCATTACTGAGTGGCGACCATTTCATCTGTAACCTGATACTCACCCTGTAACCACCGCAGAATCTCACCGGCTGCAGGGTGATCGAAGGCATCGTAGGTGCGTTGCAGGCTGCGACGCTTCTGCTCACTGATACGCCCCAGTCCGGCATCCTGAAGCACCAGAAGGTCCGCGCGAAGCTGGTCAGCCAGGGCGGGCCCAAGCAATTCACGGGAAACCTGCCGAAACGCCTCACCATACTGGTACTGAGGCCCAAGCCGGTAGGATTCCGCCAGGGTAATTGCCGGAATAGCGGTAAGTGCAGGCTGAAGAGCGGGATTGATTCCATGGCCAGCCAAATGAGCGGCATTGGCCGCCGGCCTTCCGGTAAAGGCTCGCAAATGCAGGTGTTGTGACATGCGGTCGCCATCATTCACCGGGTAATTGTCCCAGAGCACCGGCTTGCGGCCAAGCCTGTCTGCCACTTGCCGCAGGTGGCCAGGCGAGATCTCCCGGGAACAGACTTCTTCACCGGTCCAGAACACATTGATGGCGGTATCCAGCTTGCGCCCAAGCGTTTCCAGATAATTCACAGGGCGCTCACCAAAGACCCGGTCCAGTACAGGGTCATCAGAATAATAGCTGGGGCATAAACTCAACTGCCTGGCAGAACTATGCTCCCGGACCCAATGCATAATGTCTACCTGAGTCTGCGCCAGGTCTGGCGTATCGGCATGCATATCGTCAAACAGGATGGCCAGCTCATCAATGCCGATCCGGTCCAGCAGGGCCAGTTTTTCGGCCAGTGCCTTTCGGGCGTCGTCGTCAAACCGGTTAAAGATTTCAAACGGGCTCAGACCGATACCAAAGCGCAACCCTTCCTTTCGGCAAAAACGCCCGAAATCCGCCAGCTCGGCCACCATCGCCGGCGGGTACGGCTCCTGCCAGCGGCGGCGGAGAAAGGCGTCTGCCTTGGGTGCATACAGATAAAACCTGTAGCCGTGTGGTGCCAGTGACTGCACCAGTTGCTTGCGCTCCTGCCAGCTCCACATGGGGCCATAAAACCCCTCGATAATACCCAGCGACATACTCATGCCCCGACTCCCTGTATAAATCCAGACGCAGATACTTCGGCACACGCTCTGTTACCAGATTGTATAGCGGCCGCAAGCAAACCGTATGGCCAACCAGTATTGCCGGCCACCAAAGCAGGTTACTATAACCTCACAGGCACATTACTATAATGCCCCCAATCAAGGAACGGCCTTCATGAGCCAGCCAGCCAGTCGACTTGCCAGTCTTGACGCTTTGCGCGGCCTTGCGGCACTGGGAGTTGTGCTGTTTCACTACCTCCCCTATTACCACAAACTATATGGCCATGAGTTCGCGCTTCCGGCGATGCTTGAGACCACGCTGCTGTTTGGTCGATATGGCGTTCACCTGTTCTTCATGCTCAGTGGCTTCGTTATTTTCATGACACTGGAGCGCACCAGTAACGCTGGCTGGTTCGGATTAGCCCGCGCATTCCGGCTGCTGCCAGCGCTCTGGGCCGGCATTATCCTTACCTTCCTGTCGGTACACTGGCTCGGCCCGGAAAACCGCGCCGTCAGCCTGCAAACGGCGTTAATGAACGCGACACTGCTGCACGAGTACTTTGGTTTCGATCACGTTGATGGGGCGTACTGGAGCCTGGTGATAGAAATCACCTTTTACAGCTGGATGGCGCTGTTATTTTTTGGATTCCGGCGCTGGCAAAGCCTTCGTCTGGTGCTGGCTTTGTGGGTATTGATCAGCTATGTCGGCGTTATCGGCTGGCGTCAAATTCCCGAGAGTCTGGCGTTTTTGGTCAAGGATTTGCTGTTTGTAAAGTACGCTCCTTTGTTCATCGCTGGCATGTTGATTTACCGCCGGCACTGGTACCGTGAACGCTCTCTTTTTGATGCCGCTCTATTAGTTTTATGCATTGGCCACAGCATGATTGCTTACAAGGCGCCATATAACCTGTTTGTTATTGGCTGTTTCGGAATATTCATTCTGGCTGTCTCAGGGCGGCTGAACTGGCTTGCCAACCGCCCTATGCTCTGGCTTGGCAGCTTGTCTTATAGCCTGTACCTGGTGCATCAGAATATCGGTTATGGCGTTATCATGTGGAGTTACCGTGCGGGCCTGCCAGGCTGGGCAGGGATAGGTCTTGCCCTGGCTACTGCAATCACTCTTGCTTCGCTTATTCATTACTCCATTGAGCAGCCAACATTGTCGTGGTTCAGAAACTGGCGGCGCAAAACAGAACCCCAACCCGTGACGACGGCACGCATCGCACCCAGGGTCTAACTTCAATTCCTTACATCCAGACCAGGCATACTAACCTTTAATCTTCCGGAAACCTGACAAAGCTCAATCATTTTCTATACTGAACAAACAACCGGTGATCCTCAGACCAGTAGTCGAGACAACCCCTGACGCGGAATCGTTCAAGATAACGTGCGCGCTCAGAAAAAAACGTCAAGATTAAAAAGGGAGAGAAGGAGTCATGGTCCAGAGCACTGCTCAGAAGAGTGAGCCTACTGTTCGAGAAAGCAAACCTCATATATTAACTCTACCCACAGAGTCCGCCCGGGCAGACAGAGACCCACATAGTTACGAGCGCTGGCTGGTTGCCAAGCTCCTGAGGATGACAGGCTCACCACCGGTCCGGTTTCAGTTGTGGAATGGCGAGGTCATTGAGTCAGATAACCGGAATATTGACTTCACCCTGCATCTTGCCGACCCAAAAGCATTATTTTCACTTGTTGCCAATCCGAATCTCGCCTTCGGTGATTTGTACAGTGCCGGACGGATCAGGGTAGACGGAGAATTGCCAGATCTTATGGAGAGCCTGTACCGCTCTGTTCAAGCCGCACGGCAAAAATGGCCGAAATGGCTCGATGCATTCTGGCGCAACCACAATCCGCGCTCCACGGGAATTCCCGAAGCGAAGGAAAACATCCACCATCACTATGATCTTGGTAATGACTTTTACAGGCTCTGGCTTGATCAGGCAGCCATGCAATACACCTGCGCCTATTACGAGCGTCCGGATCTGACCCTTGAGCAGGCCCAGCTCGCGAAACTGGAGCATGTTTGCCGAAAATTGCGCCTGAAACCCGGAATGCGGGTTGTAGAAGCCGGTTGTGGCTGGGGGGGCTTGGCCAGATATATGGCCAGCCACTTTGGTGTAACCGTTGACTCCTACAACATTTCCAGAGAACAGCTTGTATACGCCAGGGAACAAGCCCGGAAGGAAGGGCTGGAGAAACTGGTGAATTATATTGAAGACGACTACCGCAACATCAGCGGGCAATACGATGCGTTTGTCTCTGTCGGTATGCTGGAGCACGTTGGCAAAGAGAACTACCCAGAGCTCTCAGAGGTAATAAAGCGCTCCCTGAAGCCCAATGGCATAGCGCTTCTTCACAGCATCGGGCGCAATCGCCCTACACTGATGAACACCTGGATTGAAAAGCGGATTTTCCCTGGGGCCTATCCCCCCGGAATAGGTGAGCTTGTTGCTATCTGCGAGCAAGGCGGCTTCTCCGTAATGGACGTCGAAAACCTGCGGCTGCACTACGCTCAAACCCTTAGCCACTGGCGGGAGAGGTTTACTACTCACGAAAGCGAGGTGACAGACATGTACGACGAACACTTTGTTCGTGCCTGGCACATGTATCTGGCTGGATCCATTGCCGCCTTCAGAGTGGGTTCCCTGCAATTGTTTCAGGTCGTGTTCACCCATGAAGGCAATAACCAATTGCCCCGGAACCGGCACGATCTCTATACATTTCCGGCCGCACCGGAGAGAACCTGATGGACTACTATGACCTGATCATTATCGGTGCCGGCCCTGCCGGCTCTACCCTTGCCCACGCGCTTCAGGATAGCGGAAAGCGCATTCTTATTATTGACAAGCAGGATTTCCCACGGGATAAAACCTGCGCCGGCTGGGTAACACCGTCCGTCATCAATACCCTGGAAATCGATCTGCATGATTATGGAAATGGCCGGACTCTTCAGCCTATACGTCGTTTCAATATTGGCATGATGGGCCAGCCAAGCGTTGAAAATGATCATGGGGATATCGTCAGTTATGGCATTCGCCGGTGTGAGTTCGATGCCTATCTACTGAGCCGCGTAAAGGCAACTCGGCAACTGCACACTCCGGTTAAATCTATCGTGCGACAAAACGGTAACTGGCAGATTAACGATACCTGGGAGGCACCACTGATTGTCGGAGCTGGCGGGCACTTCTGCCCGGTTGCACAGCTTTTGGGTGACGGCCCTGGCAGTCACGAAACAATTGTTGCTGCCAAAGAAGTAGAGTTTGAAATGACTCCGGATCAAGCCAAAACCTGTGAGGCGCGAGGGGATACCCCCGAGCTCTGGTTCTGCCGTGATCTCAAGGGCTACGCCTGGATTTTCCGCAAGGGTAATTATCTGAACATCGGCCTGGGGCGGGAGGACAACCACAAGCTGACAGATCACCTGCAGATGTTTGTAGAGGAAATGAAAACAGCGGGCAGGATTCCGTCCGATCTGCCTAGCCGCTTCAAAGGCCATGCCTATCTGCTTTATGCCCATGCTGAACGCCCATTGGTGGACGATGGTGTACTGCTGACTGGTGACTCCGCAGGCCTGGCGTACACCCAAAGTGGTGAGGGTATTCGCCCTGCCATTGAGTCCGCCCTTATGGCAGCGGAGGTTATCCGCCGTGCGCCCGACTGGTCTGCAGCTTCCCTGCAGGTGTACGGTGATGCCATTACCCAGCGCTTTGGTGATCGGTCACTGGGTGCAGAGCAAGCCTGGCAAATTCCAGACTGGGTGAAAATGCCGCTTGCCCGCACACTTATGCGCTCTCACTGGTTTACCCGCAAGATAGTTACTGAAAAGTGGTTCTTGCATCAGCAACTGCCACCACTGAAAATTGCGGTCTGATTATTGATCCGGAATGCAGCGGGGGTGGCCAGTTGGCCACCCCCGCTGGTATGCGTTTGTTGCCACTCCCTGATTTACTCGCCGAGGTAGCTGCGGTACATCCAGACCGTCTTTTCCTGTTCGGCAATGTAATCACTCATCAGTGCGGCCGTACCTTCGTCTTCTGCATCGCCCGCCAGACTGAGCAGCGCACGCTGTTTGGTGATCAGCTTTGCAAAGCTATCGACAATATTTTCCACTGCCTCGCGACCATCAGATACGTCCTTTCGCTCCGGCACGTCAGAGCGCTCAATATAGGTACTGTAGGCATGCGATGGGCGATGCCCGAGAGTCAGAACCCGTTCAGCAATCTCGTCAATCTTGACGAGCAGATCGTTATACAGCTCCTCAAACTTAACGTGCAACTCAAAGAAGTTTTCCCCTTTGATGTTCCAATGATAACCCCGCACGTTCATGTAGAAGATCTGGTAATTGGAAAGCAAATCGTTCAGGGAATCTGCCAGCGCAACAACTTTTCCTTTGTCCAGTCCGATAAAATTCTTACCCATAGCTTATCTCCTTGATAATGGTTGACGTAGCCTGCATTCACTATAGGCTCGGCAACGGGTGCCTGTGAATTACAATTCCCTAATGCCGGCAATAGCAGTAGTTAATATCAGAGCATTAAACTCCCGGACCACAATCCAGACAGCCCTCAGCCGGCTCTGGCCCGATCGCAAGATTGCGGTTAAGCTGTTTCAGCGCTGTACGTACACCCTCTTCAATCACCGGATGATAGAACGGCATTCTCAGCAGGTCGCTGACCGTTAGCCGCTGCTGAACAGCCCACGCCAGAAGATGGGCAATATGCTCTGCTGCGGGGCCGAACATTTCTGCTCCCAGAAACAAACCACTGCCATGCTCACCATAAACTTTCAGAATGCCCAGGTTCTTACCAATAATCCGGCTCCGGCCCTGATTGGCAAAGGAAACCTCGCCCACTGCATAGCCATTCGGGTAACGCTCATCCATCTGGTCAAGAGTCAGGCCTACAGAAGCAATTTGAGGATCCGTAAAAACGACCGCCAGTGATGCACTTCGAAACCCCACCCGAACGTCTGGCCAGGCGGCGGCATTATCGCCGGCGATGCGGCCTTCATCGGCAGCTTCGTGCAGCAATGCTCTGGAATTATTGGCGTCACCGGCAATAAAGATATGGCTGTTACCACACTGCATCGTGTGCTTGTCAAAGACCGGCATGTCTTTGTCGTCAAGCTCAATGTCAGCATTCTGGATATCAAGACCATCCACATTCGGGCGGCGTCCCGTTGCCGCCAACACATAGTCGAATGTCTCTGTCACCTCTCCTTTTTGGCGATCGTTAAAGGTAACGTTCACCCCGTCGTCAGTGCGCTGTACACGCTTCACATCGGCACTTGGGTTCAGTGAAAACTCCTGGTTGAAAGCTTCCAGAGCGCAGGCGCGGATTGACTCATCGCGAATCGGGCCCAGCGAACCACTAACACCGAACATGCTCACCCGAACACCCAGCCTGCTCAGCGCCTGCCCCAGTTCCAGACCAACAATTCCGGGGCCGAAAACCGCAACCGATCCGGGCAGGTCCTGCCAGTCAAAAATATCATCATTCACAATAAGACGATCTTTGGCGTCTTTCAGAAAGCCCGGAATGTTGGGCCGGGAACCAGTGGCTATAATAATGCGACGGGCATTTACCTCCACCATTTCTGCATTATCAGACTCAACAGCCAGCCGGTGTGCATCAATGAAACGGGCGTGGCCCATAAGGCGGTGTGCGGACGGAAACCGTTCAACCGATTTAACAACCGAGCCAACAAAACGGTCACGTTCGTTTCGAACCCGTGCCATAACGGCTTTGCCATCAATCCCGATTTTACCCGCGGTAACACCAAACAAAGGGCCCAGGCGCATTTGTTGCGCATTGTCTGCAGCGGCGATCAGTAGCTTGCTCGGCATACAGCCAACTCGCGCGCAAGTCGTTCCATACTGTTTGCCTTCAATCAGCACTACTTTGTCAGTGACTTTCCGAACGCGCTGGTAGGCCACCATACCAGCAGTGCCAGAACCAATAATGGCAACATCTACTTCTCGCTTATCCATAGAGCTCTCCTTTTATTGGTATAACAATGGCATAAATTTCACGTCCTGTGCTCTAAAGTGAGCGGATCAACCTCTCTGTTTGCGACCAACCCAGGCATGGATCGGTAATGGAACAACCGTAGGCCAACTCTTTACTGTCGTCCTGGCGACCAGGCTCCAGAAAGCTTTCCAGCATCAACCCACGTATATGCTGATTACCCGCCCGCTTCTGGGCGATCACCTCTCTGGCAATGTCCAACTGACGTTCAGCCTGCTTGCAGGCATTGTCATGACTGCAATCCACCATAATAGCTGTGGGCAGGCCGGCATCCGTCAATGACTTTACCGCCGATGCGATACTGTCAGCATCATAGTTGGTTATACCTCGGCCGCCACGAAGTACCAGGTGAGTATCCTGATTGCCCCTGGTGGTTATCATAACCGGACCCCCGGTCGCAGATATGCCCATATAATGATGAGGATGAGCAGCCGATCTCATAGCATCGCCGGCAACCACCACACTGCCATTGGTCGCATTTTTGAAGCCTACAGGCATCGACAGACCACTGACCAGTTCCCGGTGTACCTGGGACTCAGTGGTACGCGCACCAATTGCCGTCCAGCTGATCAGATCACCCATATAGTCCATTGTTAACGGGCTCAGAGCTTCCGTGGCCAGTGGTAATCCCATGGCTGTCAGGTTCAACAATAGCCTGCGCGAGCGCACCAGGCCAGTATTGAGATCGCCATTGCCAGTACGTTCGGGATCATAAAGCAGGCCCTTCCAGCCAATTGTTGTACGTGGCTTTTCAAGGTAGGCCCGCATCACAATCAGAAAACGATCTGCTACAGAATCTGCCAGTGCTTTCAGCTTCTCACCGTATTCCAGAGCGGCCACTTCGTCGTGAATAGAACAGGGGCCCACAACCATCAGGGTCCGCGGATCATGCCCTCGCAAAATATTACGAACTTCATCACGGTGCGCCGCTATTTGGCTGTTCAGAAATTCATCAGCCGGAAGCTGCCGACGCAACGCAGCGGCCGTTGGCAAGGCAATTTCATGGCGATGGTCCGGCAAGGCTGCAGGTGTTTGCAGTGCTGCTGCAGGCGTTCGCTGACTCAACAGATCTGCACTGGCAGTGCTTGGTGGCATATTCATGTCGGTGTTTCCATTTCCCTTTGTCAGAATCGAAAAAGCCCCGGCTGGACTACCAGTCGGGGCTTTTTGAGTCCGGTGGCAGCCTGGGTTTTTTGCCGGGCTGCCTTCCTCGTTATTCGATCGATGAAGTGCTATGGGCGGCCCGGGCTCTGGCTAAAATAAAAGCCATAACCACACCACCAAAAAAACACAGCAGTCACCGCTGCTACCGGATTTTTACCGAAAGCTTGCGTAACATTCAATTGACAGACTGTGTGTATGGTATTCATGCTTTCCAATATATACCTTTGGTTTTCAACTTGGCAACCCATTGCCGAAACTTTATTAAGACCTGCTCCAGTTAGTCAGCGGTGGGTTTGGGAGTAAAGATGATCAATGTGCAAAGCCCTGCCTCTCTTCCGACACCCTTCAAATGGGTACCCATGCTGGTGTTATTGCTGGCGTTATGCCTGCTTTTTGTCAGTGGTGCTGTTCAGGCAGAAACCCGGACTTACCAACTCCAGAACCGTCCTGCTGAAGATGTAGCTACACAAATACGGGAACTGTACCAAAGCACTCCCATCACGGTAACAGCGCATCGCCAGCAGGTTGT
>DATJDA010000023.1:0-5951 GCA_035497695.1 Marinobacter sp.
GATGGTTGGTGATTTCCTTACGGAACGGAACCCGCGCCTCCGCGTAATTTGGTTTAAGGTTTACCAGTTCGGGATTGATGGTGCTGAAATACGGAGCTTGCTGACAAACCAGATTAGTAAATTTATCGGCACCGAATGCCTGAAACGCTGCAAGAGCCTGACTCATGTTAATTCTCCTTTTTAATAAAAGAATATTATTCTGTAACGGAACATTATTCTCTATACTGTAAGCTGTCAACATAAAAAAACGGGCGAAGGAGGGTAGAATATCGACCCTTTACATGGGAGGTTTGAATCCACAATGGAAAAAAACGAGATGCTGGAGCGGTGCTTTCCGGGCAGAAGGGCGGCATTGAAGCGAGAGATTCTGGAACACGCTCTGATCTGTTTTAATGAGTTCGGCGTTGAAGCTACTACAATTGATGCGATCAAAACCCGGTGCAACAGCAGTGTGGGCGCTATTTATCATCATTTTGGCAATAAGGAAGGGGTGCTGGCAGCCCTTTTATTTGCCGCTCAGGATGATCAGCGAATGTGGGTGAAGCCCTATTTGGAGAGTGTGGAATCATTGCACGACTTCGTCACCGCGCTGGTTGTCAGCTACATCGACTGGGTGGTAGCGAACCCTGACTGGGCCAGATTTGTTTATCAGGCACGCTCATCGGTGGCCAAGGGTCCGCACCGGCAAGAGCTGAAGCGCCGCAATGCCGAAAATTTCAGGAATCTGAGAGAGGTTCTGAACAGAGTTCAGGCTAAAGGCGCAACTCTTAACGTACCATCTGAGTTACTGCCATCACTGATTATCGGGGCCGCAGAGAACTATTGCCGTGCCTGGCTAGCGGGCAGGGTCGAAACATCGCCGGCTGGCTTCCGTGATCAACTTTCGGAAGCAGCCTGGCGATCGGTTTGTTAGTGGCAAGGGGAGCATAGGTTTGATTTGATATGACGGGAGTCTCCTGCGAGAAGTGCCGGGGTAATGTCTATGAAATAAAGACTCTGATAACATCGCCCGGACCTTTATAAATGAGAGAGAAGCAAACATGGGTAAATCCGGATTTTTTGTAGCTTTAGCATTAAGCGCAGTCGTAGCGGCCCCCGTTATGGCCCAAATGGATGTGGAAGACCAGATTAAAACCCGCCAGAGCACATTTACGTTTGCCGCTTGGAATATGGGCAAGATTAAAGCCCAGGCTGTTGATGGTGATGTTGCTTACAACCAGCAACAGATGCTGGCGGCTGCCAACGCTGTTGCCGCTGTTGCCAATTCCGGCCTCGGTGCCTTGTTTGGCCCGGGTACAGCTCTGGACAAAAATGAGAACACCCGATTGAAACCGGTGTTTTTTGAGAAGCCTGAAAGAGCCCGTGAAGTCGCCATAGGATTTGCCCAGGCGGCCAACAAACTTCAGGAAATTGCCAGGAATGGTAATAAAGCCGAACTGGCCGCGCAGTTCGGTGAAGTTGGCAAGTCGTGCAAGGCCTGTCACGACGACTTCCGTGCCGATAAACCCTAAATAATATGCACCTCCACCGTTTACCAGCCGAGATCGGGAGCTGGTGGCGGGGGAGGTGGCAGCAGCCCACCGTTAGCAATCCACACTGCGAATCCTGCGATTACCAAGGCAATAATCAGCGCTGACAGACTTCCGCCCTTGGATTCACTGATCAGTTCCTTGTTTACCCTTTTGCGGCCGGTAATCATCGGTGCGATCAGGTTGTCTTTTTTTACGAGGGTATAAAAGAATACCGTGGCTATATGCAGGCCGATCAAACCGTAAATAAACCATTCCGTAAGCTTGTGCCAGGACGTAATAGTACTATTCCAGTCTGACGTCACGCCCCGGTACAGCGGCCCGTTGAAAGCAATATCGTCGGTTGCAAACAGTCCGGTCACCGCCTGAAAACCCAGCAAGCCCAGCATAGCCAGAACGGACAATGCTCCAAGGGGGTTGTGCCCAACGCCCTGCCATCGCCCTTGAATATACGCCGTAACAGATGCCGGCCCGGGAATAAAATGATGAAAGCGCGAATATCGGGAACCGGCAATACCCCACACCAGTCGGAAACTGAGCAAACCCACAATGGCCAGGCCAAATCGTTCGTGCCACAACATCCAGTTACCACCAAGGTTGACACTTACCAGTGACCCTGTAACAGCAAGCACCAGCAACCAGTGAAAGAGCCGGGTGGGTAAATCCCATAGCGAGATTGTTTTCATGCAGTTGCCCTCATTCTGGCGCTCAGTTTCTTAAGCCCTTAACCGCGTTTTAAAGGTACCCCAACCGTTCTCCACGAGCGTTGCGAGTAACGATTTAAATCCCGACTCTCGTGGTTTCGGCTGACTGCCATTACCTATGCGTCTGAGTTGTCGGCCGTACCACATGACTTCCATCAGCGCCATTTGGTCGACGGCTTTTACACCCGTGCTAATGGGTTTGACCTGGTGTTGCGATTCTTTACCTGCCAGCAGGCGTTTCGGTGCGTTTGGTTCGATCGCCAGCAAGCGGGCAATGCCGACCATATCCACGGCACCCGAATGGATGGCATCTGCCATCCCACTGACAGAGCGGAAACCGCCGGTTACCGCAAGTGGTGTAGAAACAGCCTTTCTGGCTTTTTCAGCAAAATCTAAAAAGTAGGCTTCGCGCGCAAGCGTCGATGCTGATTTTTTGCGCATGTTGCCTGCCATCGCGGGCGCCTCATAGGTACCACCTGAAATCTCGATATGATCGATACCCGCCTCGCTTAGTGCTCTGATGACGTCCAGCGACTCGTCTTCAGTAAAGCCGCCCTTCTGAAAATCCGCAGAGTTGAGTTTGATTCCAACAGAGAATTCATTACCAACACGGCGACGAATTTCTCGATAGAGTTCCAGTACAAAGCGGCGCCGGTTCTCTGCGCTGCCACCCCACTGGTCAGTTCGCTGATTATGATGCCCAGACAGAAACTGGCTCACCAGATAACCATGCGCTGCGTGAATCTGCACGCCTGTAAATCCGGCCTTTTTGGCAATGGCGGCGGTGTTACCAAAGCGTTGAATAATCTCTTCAATTTCCAGTTCTTTCAGCGCCCGGGGAGTGGCGAAGAAACGGCTCATGTCAGTGCGGAACGGAATGGCCGATGGCGCTACCGGATCTTTAACGAGGGTGCGCATAACCTGTTTGCCCGGATGATTTATCTGCATCCAGAATTGAGTGTTTTCCTGGGTACCCGCGGTCGCCCATGCCTGAAGCATCCCGAGATCGCGCTCATCTTCAACTACCAGGTTACCAGGCTCACCAAGAGCACGTCGGTCGACCATGACATTACCGGTGACCAACAAACCAACTCCTCCCTTTGCCCAGCGGTCATACAGCCTGATCAACTGCCGTGTCATTCGATTATCAGCCGTTCCAAGCCCCTCACTCATGGCGGACTTCATCAGGCGATTCTTGATAATCGTCCCGTTTCTCAACGTCAGGGGCTGTGCCAGCGCGTCGTCCGCCGGTTGGGTAATGAGCTTTTGTACTTCGTTTGTCATTCTTCTTTGTCCTGATAATTGTGGGCCGCGTTGCATATTAGTGCCGATTGCGAGTCAAGATGACTTCTACAATATGCGCACCAATCGGAATTGCCGATGTCGCCGCCGGGGAGGGCGCATTACATACAATAAAGGTGCGCCTGGTATTAACAAAGAGAAAATCATCGATTAGTTTTCCTCTACTCGAAATGGCCTGCGCACGAACGCCAGCCGGATGTGGCTGCAGGTCATCAAGAGTTAGATCCGGACAATACTTGCGAACTTCATTTAGATACCCCTGCTTGTAAAGCGAGTTTTTCATTTCGACCATTCCGGATCGAATGTTGCGCATCAGAGCCTTACGGATACCCGGGTTCGATAACATGGAAAGGGTGTCGGAGAGCGAGAAGTCGCTTTTCTGATACCCCTCACGCTTCCAGGCTAACACCGCATTGGGCCCAACGGTCACACTGCCATCTATCATTCGTGTTAAATGTACGCCCAAAAAGGGTATTGAAGGGTCTGGGATGGGATAAATCAGATGATTTACGATTTTGCTGCGTTGGGGTGGCAAACGAAAATACTCGCCCCTGAAAGGGCATATTGCAAACTCAGGAGTTCTGCCCAACATACCCACGATCCGGTCGGCCATTAACCCGGCACATGAGATCATAAACCGGCTTGTGAAGTCGCCTCCGGTGGTCTTGACAACGATTTCATTGTGGTGCTCTTCCAGTCCGATCACCGGGCAGCCGTAACGAATTTCTCCGCCCTCGCTGAGAAACTCCTGCGCCATTACTTCGGTGATCTTACGGTAATCGACAATACCGCTCGACGGAACAAGGATACCTCCGAGGCCTGTAACATTGGGCTCAATTTCATGCAGTTCGGCAGCACTGAGCCATTGGCGCTCCAGCCCATTAGCTTCTATGCGGTGCCAAAGCTCCTGCATTCTCTGCATTTCAAGTTCATTTGTAGCAACCAGGATCTTCCCGCATTGCTCGTAAGGTATTTGATGCCTTTCGCAAAAGGCCTTGGTGGCTCGATTACCTTCGCGACAAAAGCGGGCCTTTAAACTGCCGGGCTGATAATAAACGCCGGCGTGAATGACCCCACTATTGCGACCCGTTTGATGCTGGGCAGGGCCATCTTCCTTTTCCACAACAACTATTTTTTGGTCGGGATGAGCCTTAGCCAATTGCATGGCAGTGGACATGCCCAGGATGCCCCCGCCGATGATAATGTAGTCGTACACCTCACCCCCCCTTAATCTCAACGTGTTTGCACCCGAACACCAGCGATCATAATACCGTTCGCGAACGTACTGGCAACTGAAGAAACTTGAGTAGAAAGGAGGGTGTGGCGTAAGATCGTTAAGACTAATGAGGCGCCTGTGTTACCCGGTTGTCTATATCATTTCGAAGCTTGAAAGATCACTTGTGATCAGCTCCGCTTTTTCTTAACATGTAAACTAAATGTTCATTATCTATCTGGGCGAGCGTTATGTCGATTAATGCCGAAGTTACCCCTGCAGCTCGGGAATATCTTTTAAATCTTCTTGAAAAACAAAACACCCCGGGCATGTCCGTGCGCATTTTTGTAGAGAAGGCAGGCACGCCGAAAGCTGAGACCTGCATGGCCTATTGTCCACCTGGCGAACAGAACCCTGCAGACGCTCTGGAGGTGTTTGATGAGCTCCGGGTGTACTTCGATGCAGCCAGCCTGCCATATCTTCAGGATATAAAGATTGATTTGGGTAAAACCGGGCGCTGGGAGACGCTGACAATTTCAGCACCTAACGCCAAGAAGTCCGCGGAACCTTCACGAGACCTTGTTTTACCCGTTGAATGTGTCGCCCTGAGAGTACCCCATGGCAATCCCGTCACTCTTCCTGCCGGAGGGAAAGCGACCATCACCCAGGCGCTTGGCGGCAGCTACACAATAAACTATGAAGGTAATCTCTATCGGCTTGACCCGGAGCAGGCCAAGAAGGTGGGGCTGAGCCCGAACATACTCATGTTCGAGCCACCGGCGGATGGAAATATCTGTGAAGAACAGTGTTATGAAGCCATGACGCAGGTATATGACCCGGAGATTCCGGTTAACGTGGTCAGTCTTGGGCTTATTTATAAGCTTGAAATTGACCAGGAAAAGAAATCAGTGAGTGTGGAGATGACACTGACGTCGCCAAGTTGTGGCATGGGCTCGGTTATTTCTGCTGATATCAAGGAAAAGCTTTCCCAGGTGCCCCATGTAAAAACCAGTGAGGTTGAGGTTGTGTTTGATCCTCCCTGGTCTTACGACATGCTTAGCGAAGAGGGTCGCCTGGAGCTTGGCCTGATATAAGCAAACCGTTTATTTTGGATAGCCGGTAATTTTCCGGATTTTCCGATACAGAGGCTGTAGCTGAGGGTACATCTTCAAATAGACCTCTGTGTACAACTGCTCGTACAGT
>DATJDA010000024.1:0-9317 GCA_035497695.1 Marinobacter sp.
GACCGGGTGTCAGGCTACCGGTAACGCCGGCACTGGGCTCCACAAGATTTATCGATAAAGGAATATTCGACAGAGTGAAGTTCGGCGTTTCAGGATTGCCCTGACACAGATTGCCGTCGGCATCTTTCTCCCAGCCAACCGCCGTAATATCAAGATTAAACAACTCTCCGGCCCGCACAAATGTGCTACAGGTTTCATTGCCCACCGCGCATACACCCGCTGAATTAACGCAAAAACCCGCCGGGCTACTGATGAAACTATCAGCGCCCGGCATTATCAAACCTGCATCATTGGTTGTTGCGGAGCCAATGTAGTGCGCATTCAGATTGAGCTGGCCGGCATCAGGATAAACAAGATCCACCTCCGCCACACCATTACTGTCAAAATCAAGATCAAGAATTTGTGCAGTGCCCTGACTTAAGCCTATTGCCGTACCATTTACGGATACCGGGCGGCTTACGGGCCTGCCAGTGGCGCCCGGATTAACATAGGTTGACCAGAAGTGAACCGGCTTTTTCACACTACCAAATGCCGGAACGCAGGCCTCTGTTTGTTTGTCTTTACGCACGGCCCGAATCTGCACGGAAGATACGGGTTTGTGGGATGTCATATCGGGAATATCGAATGCCAGCCCCGTATCGTAGAATCGCAAACTGCAGTTAGCGGCCGACAGTGGGCCAGAGCCATCGCCGCAAAGCGTGACCGCCTGGGGCTTGGTAGATGGCTGAGAGCCAACAACTCCCAGCGTTATTACACCGGCAGTGGTTTTCTGCAGGGTTGCGCTACCCGTTCCGCCACTGATTGCTATCGGATTCCCTTCAAGCCAGCCATTCGCCGGCGCCAGGGTTGCCGTTACCGGATCGGTAAACAGTGGATTACACGCCGGATTTGAGCAGGCTCTTATAGTGACGGCTTCAGGCTGGCACGTGAGCGCCACACCATCGTGCAGAATTTCGAAGTGATCTACCTGCTTACCTACAGAATTCAGCTTCAGTGCACATAACTGCACTCTGTCCAGCTCATGGATATTGGTAGAACCACCGGTTGAACCGGTAAGCGACAACAGAAAGTTATCGGGAACGTTTGATTGCCCTGCTTTCGCTAACGCATTAAATGGCGCAATAATGGTCTGGTAATTATTGCCAGAGCCCGTGGTATCTCGCTCAACGGTAATGATCGCCTGATTGCT
This sequence comes from Marinobacter sp., assembly GCA_035497695.1. Lineage (GTDB taxonomy): Bacteria > Pseudomonadota > Gammaproteobacteria > Pseudomonadales > Oleiphilaceae > Marinobacter. Next base: position 1,190 of record DATJDA010000024.1, read on the forward strand.
TACCTGTGAATCTACGGTTATGCGGTATCGGTGCGGCGAGGGATTGCTTCCCGACTGGTCAATGCCCGGTGAAAGCGTGCCCGTTCCTTCCAGATAACGATAACCGCCCTGATAAGCACCGCGAATGGTGACCGAGTTTTTACGAACGCCAGGGCCACCTTGCCTGCCCTCACTAGGGTTAGAGAAGTTGCCATATTCATCCAGGCCAATACCAATCCAGCCACCGGCAAACCCGGGGTCGCCATCATCCCGCTGCGCGTAACCAAGTGAGCCACCAAAACTGCCCGGCTGGGGAGTAATTGTGGCATCTGAAAACACAATGGCCAGTCCATCGGCACCGCTGCCACCATAGGCATAATAATCAAATTCCAGGATAACCAGATTTTCGGCACCCGGGATTTCTCGCTGAAGCGTTGCAGCGGTGGCCTGGTTTCCCTTGGCCTCGGTCATTCTCAGCCGGCCACCAACCACGCTGGGAGTAAACGGGCCTTTTGATACCGAGGTTACCCAATCATCCGGGTTGAGTGTGCCCGCAGAAAAATTATCATTGAAACAGGTCAGGCCATCACTGATGTCAACAACATCCACCGTGATCTGATCGCTTCCGAATGTGGTGTATTTATTACAGGAAAAGAAAGAACTGGCACTGCAGTATTCCGTTGAATACCGGACGGTGTAGGTTCCAACTACCGGGAATGTCCTGGTGTATTGAACACTCCGCGCGCAGGGAGAAGCAGCAAACGTAGACGAGGCAAGAAAGGAACCGTTTTCAAGCCAAAGATCCTCCCAGTTATGGCTGAACCAGGAGCCGGATGCCGTTGGGCAACCTGTAGCTGTTACGGAAAATACAACGGGCTCATTAATATAAACCTTCACAGGGCCAACAGCATTGCCATTGGCGCTCAATTCCACGGGTCTTTGGCAAAGGCCCGCCAGCAAGCCCGAATCTGCGCCACTGTAATCAGCACTTACACTGGTATTATTGCCCTTACTAATAGCGCCACCTGCCGCGAGACCGCCAGATACATCACCATTATTCCCCAGCGCGATACTGCCCGATGCATACATAAGTCCGCTTACTATGGCGCCATTGCCAGCCGACAAGCCGCCACTGGCCACAAGCAGAAAATCTTGTGCGCTGCCATTCGCATTCAATCTGAGATTATTTGCAAACGAGACAGTCCCGTTCACGAAAATCCGAACCCGCGCATTACTGGCGATGTTCAGTACATAATTATTTGGCAGGGTGGCGGCAGCATAGAAGTAATCTCCACTGGATAAGGTGGCACCAGATGCCGGCCAGCTATGATTGGCAAAAGGCACGCTGCTCAGGTTCAGTGTATTTCCAGTGGCCTGCAAATTTTGAGTGATTCCACTGGATTGGCGAAACACATCTTTGCACTGAGCAGCCCAAACTTGCGAAGAAAGTACCGTCATAAATGCGGCAAACAGCCAAAGTGACCACTGAGCGGCGATTTTGTTCATCGTACACGCACCTCAATAATCCGCTCTGCACTGTCAATGTCATGCCCACACTGGCCAGTGCTGGTTATAGTGAATACGCGGGCTCCACGGGTATTAGCAGAAACTCCGCAGGCAAGCACTGCCTTACAGGTATTAAGAGCAGGCGCAGCGAACGTCATAGTGCCGGGAGAGCCACTGCAACTGTCGGCATCCAACACCCCGCGCACAGCCACCTGAGCCCCACTTTCCGCAGCAAAAAAAGCCCGCTGAGACTGAATCTGCAAACTTACAGATTCACCACTGGCCTGTTGCAACTGGGCCATTCCCACCACAAGAAGTGCAAGCACCGTGATTACGAACAGCGCAATTGGCAGCCCGGCACCCTTGTGTGCCCGCATGTCTGGATAGTCAGGGAACATTTCTCACCTGCACCTCTTGGTGAATGGCGGTGACTTCACCCGATTGGGGGTCTTCAAGAGCAAACGCGAATGAAACAACAGCACCACGCTGGAAGCTGGGCGGCACAATGTCAAAGTTAAGGGAGTTTGTAACCAGCGAGGCGGCGATAACTTCTCGCCCCGGATAGCTACCGGGCAGACCCGTAGCAGGCGACAGATGAATGCCGTAGTTTTTATAGCGGTAAAGAAACTGCCCGTTTTGGCAGATTGAAACAGGATCTCCCACTATATAAAAGCGTTGTTCGGGGGACTTTTCAGAGAAGTAGTGAGTTGCACCAGCCGCAAACGTCACTTCGGCAACAAAGTCAGGGCCGGCGGGAGCCGACAGGATTGCCGGGGGCGAGATAGGGCCGGGGTTCATCGGATTATAGATGTTTGCGCCATAGCCATAGACCACCGCGCGCCCGGCCACGGAGTTGCCACCGGGTAATGGAGCCACTTCAAAACTATTGGCAGACATACTATCCGGAAGATTCAGATAGTAAGAGGCCGCCCGGATTGGCATCCATTCAACACAGCTGCCACTGGCGTTAATCCGGACAGATGTGGGCAAAGCTTCCCGAAGCTGGCGGCTGATTTGTTCGCTTACCACCACACCCGCCAGCGATCGCTGCTGCCGTGCGCCGACATCCAGTGCCCCTCGGGTAGACAAGCTGACAAACTGCACAGACACTGTGGCCACAATCGCCAGCAAGACAATGGCCATAATCAGTTCAATCAGAGTGAAACCAGCCTGGCGACGCATCAGAAATTCACCCGATAGGCTGAAAACGTAAAAGACTGGTTGCCAGGTGCACTAATGTCCAGATCAATACGCTTTGCCTCGGTATGGGGCAGCCCCACTTCCGCACCGGCACAAGCAACCGTAACACTCACCTTAAAGCCTTCGTATCCGGCAAGAGCGGTATTCGTGTGGCTTGCCGGGACACCACTCAGGCCATGGTAGTCATCTACATCATTAAAGGTTGCCCGGGTTTCTGCACCCTCTGGCCCTGATGTGCAGTTTCCAGGCACTCTGGGAACACCGCCCTGGTGGGCAGATTCGTCGTATTTCTTGGTGAGTATCTCATCCATATAAAGCTGTGCAAGCTCAACAGCGCGGGTTTGATTCAGCGGATCAGCACTGCGGCCGGTAATCACGGAAAAAGCACCCACAACACCGGCAATGGCCACGCTGATAATAACAATGGTAATGACCAGCTCTATCAATGTGGCTCCCCGCTCTACCCAGCTCATGGCTGACACCCACCGGCATAAACAGCGCCCAGAGAACTGATACAGGTTTGAAAGGTAGATTCACCCAAAAAGGTAAGGCTGATGTTCGTGCCTGATGCCAGCGCGCCATCCGCTGCGAACGTGAGTGTTACCGGTAGCCCTCCCGTTGCACTCAGTGTTGTGCCCTCACGGGAAACTTCAAATACTCTGGGCGATCCGGTATTCGGCCCTACGGTATAACGAAAGGAATTGCCTGTTTGTTCAATAACCAAGGTGCCCGCCGGATTGCCTGCCAATGCTGCCTGTTGGGCAAGCAGCGTGGCAGAGGTGAGCTGTTGTGTTGCCAGTAAGGGCGAGAAGGCAGAGCGGCTGGCAAACAAGCCGATGCCCAGTGCCGAGAGCACCCCAATCAGAACCAGCACCATTATCAGCTCCACAAGCGTGAAGCCGTGTAATGTTTGTATGCCGGTTACACCTTTGGGTGCTTGCCCACGCACTGATATCCGTCCATCTCGCTTATGGCGAGTCAATGAACTGAATTAGCAACCGCTAACATCAACTGTAATATCCGGTGCGGTCGTTGCGCTCGTTGCTTCAGCATAGGTTACCTCACAGGTGCCAGGTGCATTTTTCGCTGCAATGGTGCCTGTGGTCGTCGTATCAAAATCGTTGGAATCGATTTGCGCTGCGGCCAATATACTGGCTTGTGTAGGGTATCCGTACACCAACGCAATCGGAGCGCCTTCTAGGGTAACACTGCCAGAGGCTGCCGACTCATCGCACGCAGATGATGCAAGGCACGCAGATCGCACAATCGCGTTAGCTGAGCGCACCGCGCCATAAACGCCCTGCATGCTCGCGGCCCGCGCATCTCCCCCCAGATTCGCAAACCGCGGCAACGCAAACGCCGCCAGAATGCCAAGAATTACAATTACCATCACCAGTTCGATGAGGGTGAAACCTTTTTGCTTTTCGTTACGTATTACAGTCATTGCTTTCATGGTTACTCTCCGCCTTGGGTTTTACTATCAATTTATAGTGGTTGTGATTTCGCCGGTATCAGCATCATAAACAATGGTGCTGCCCTGACCATCAGCCTGGTAGGTAAACACGCAGTCGTTACCCGGATTGCCACCGGTATCCGCCTGAGTGGTAACAACGTACTCCGCATCTGCGCCACTGACAGTGGGTGCGTTTGATTGCAGAACACCCTCCCAGACCTCACGGCAGCGAGCGGCGTTCATGTTGGTATTGGTGCTGCCACTGGTGCCCGTTGGCCAGCCATTGGGCCCGACATCTACGTCGTCATTACCAAAGCCCTGAACGTTTGTTGCCGCGGCTGTAAGGCCACTGGATACCCACTGAGCCTTCATCAGCGCCACACCCGCCGCCAGTGCACCCGACGTGGCCCGAATGGTTGCCTGGTGTGCCTGCTCGGAAAGCTGCGCATACCTTGGGAGAGCGAACGCTGCCAGAATGCCCAGAATGGCAATAACCACCACCAGTTCAATCAAGGTAAAACCTTGCTGCCTCTTCACTTTTTCACCCTGTTTCATGGGTCTGCCTCTTTTTCAGGAATGTGTTCATATTGTTAGTTTTCCGTTTTCAGCACTGCCGTTACTTCTTCCGGTAATGTAACCAGCACGAGTTTAAGGCCGGTTGACCGCTCGCCCTCGTCCTGCTGCCCATTGCGGTTACGGTCCGCAAATTCCGTCGTTACTGCCCAGCCCGTAAGCTGCCCCTTCTGAATAGCCCGTCTATCAACAGTTATCGGCTGCCCCGGACTATAGATTAGCCAGCCTTTCACTTCTTTTGCTGTAGCTTTTTGTTTCAGCGGCAGAAAACACCAGGCTGCCGACTTTACCTTGTGGTCTCTGCACAGGCCGGTGTAGTTGGTCCATTGATGCTCTAACAATTCAAACGGATTTATTCCGTTATAATTCTCCAGCCGGTCTTTTTGGCCCAGAATCACTTCAGCCCCCTTTATAACCAGCGCTGACCGAAGTTGCCCTATAACCATGTTGGCAGACATTTCTTCGGCCCGCCTGGTCTCTCGCTCCAGTGCATTCAGCAGAAACCAGGCCAGAACACTGATAATCGTAATCGACACCAGCAACCGCAACCGTCGTGTATTTGCCATTCTGGGTGCGGTGATGCTCTGCAAGGCAGACACTCAGCCGCGCCCCATTGCTGCTGCTCCCAAATCCCATATTGGCAAAAACACACCCAGTGCAAGAATCAGTACCAACACACCCATGGCCACGATAAGAATTGGCTCAATTGAGTCCGCCAGCCGTTTTAAACCGTAGTCCACATCTTCATCGTAAAAATCCGCAACGTTGTAGAGCATTTCATCGACCGACCCGGTTTCTTCCCCTACCGCGATCATCTGAATAATCAAAGGAGTAAACATCTCGCTCTGGCGGGCCGTGCGCAGCAGGCTTTCACCACGCTCTATACCGAACCGCATCTCCTTGATATGCCGGGATATCCAGGCGTTATCTGTAGCATCTGCCACGACCGTTAAAGCATGTGTAACCGGCATACCGGCCGCCAGCATGGTGGCAAAATTTCTGGCGAACCGGCTGAGTGTGATCAGTTCTATCAGCGGTCCGATGATGGGTACACGCAGCTTGTATCTGTCCCAGGTCAGGTGGCCCTGCTCGGTTTTCCGCCATTGCCGGATTAACATAAAACCAGCAGCCACACCGAATAGCAGAACGTACCAGTAGCTCAGCAAAAAGTTGGAAGAGCCCACAAGCACCTGGGTCAAAAATGGCAGGTCAGCACCCAGCTTGCTGAATACCGCTGCAAACTTGGGAATTACCAAAAAATTTACCACCATTAATGCTGCCAGCAACGCCACCACGACAAAGGTTGGATAGCGCAGAGCCTGCTGCAACCGACGCTTGGTGTCTCGCTCAAGCTCCAAAATTTCTGACAGGCGCTTAAAGGCTTCATCCAGCATGCCGGTGTTTTCGCCCACATGGATCATGGAAATAAACAGTTCCGAAAATACCTTCGGGTGGGCCTGCATGGCGTTTGCCATGGTGACGCCCCCCTCAAGCCTGGACGTTACATCATTCAACACTTCTGCCAGGACTGGCGAGCGACTGGTTTCAGCCAGTCCGCGCATGGTGCGTATTAGTGGAATGCCTGCTTTCGTCAAGGCGTACATCTGCCGGCAAAACACAATAAGTTCATCCAGCGTTATCTTCTTGCGAAAGAGCGGCAGGTTATTCAGACGGGAAAAAGCAGACGTTTGCTCATGCTGCTCGTTAATAACCAACGGCGTTATGCCCTGACGCATCAATTCAGAGGCGGCGGCCTCGGCATCAGCCGCTGCAAGGGAACCCTGCTGGATAACGCCACGACTGTCCTTTCCCCGGTAGCTGAACTGCATCAGGTACCTCCGCCCGGCTGTGCATCCGGAGATACAAACTCATCTTTTAGTAAAAAATCTGCCTCGGTGGTCATGGCGACCCGAGCAACTTCTTCCAGGGTGGTCACTCCCTGTAATGCATAGTCCATCGCACACTGGCCAAGTGGGCGATACAACTCGCTCTGCCGGGCTGCGCGGGTAAATCCGGAAATATCCCGGCGACGCAGTGCGTCCAGCATGGTTTCATTCATTTCCAACAGCTCGTAAACACCCACCCGGCCCTTATAGCCCGTGTTACTGCACTGATAGCAGCCGCGCCCGTGAACAAAACCCGCTTCAATGTCCAGTGGAGCCAGCTCAAAACTGCTGAGCCACACACACTCATGCGCTGTTGGCTCGTATGTTTCAGAACAATTCTCGCAAATCCGCCTTACCAGGCGCTGGGCCACGACTCCAAGCAGTGAGCTGGCAACAAGGAATGGTTCGGCCCCCATATCAATAAGTCGCATAGCGCTGCTGATTGAGTCATTGGTATGCAATGTAGATAGCACCAGGTGGCCTGTCATTGCTGCGCGCAAACCAATTTCCACGGTTTCCTGATCGCGCATCTCACCCACCAGAATGACATCCGGATCCTGGCGCAACGCAGACCGAAGCACATTGGAAAAGCCCAGCCCAATCCTGGGATTGACCTGCACCTGGGTAATCCGTGACAGCCGGTACTCTACCGGATCTTCTGCCGTTATTATTTTTATCTCCGGGCGGTTTAATTCCGTTAGCGCGCCGTACAAAGTGGTCGTTTTGCCACTGCCGGTGGGCCCGGTTACCAGTATCATACCGTGGGGCTTGTGGATCATTGTGCGGAAGCGTTCCAGCAGGTGGGGAGGCATTCCCGTACTATCCAGATTCAGCGTTCCCTGGCTTTGGTCAAGCAAACGCATAACCACCGATTCGCCATACTGCACGGGCATAGTAGACACCCGCACATCAATACTCCGGCCTTTCACTCGTACGTTAAACCGGCCATCCTGAGGCAGACGTTTTTCAGAAATATTAAGACCAGCCATCAATTTCAGGCGCAGAACCAGCGCGGCGTTCACCCGCCTTTCTTTCATTACCTGTTCCTGAAGAACGCCATCTATCCGCTGGCGAATACGAACCACTGTTTCATCCGGTTCAATATGGATATCCGAACTGCGGGCCTGAATGGCATCTTCAAAAAGAGTTTGCAGCAGCTTAACAACCGGAGCTTCTGCACTCTCGGATTCAGCAGCAAGATTCGCCAGATCAAAGGCATCATCGCCTAACTCATCCTCAAGCTCTTCCGCCAGTGAAGCAATTTCATCGGTGCGGCGATACACCAGGTCCAGAGTACTCAGTAACTCACTTTCACGAATAACCGCTTGTCTGATCGGCTGCTTGAGAATGCGCACCAGTTCGTCATAAGCAAAGATATCCAGAGGGTCAGCCATCCCTACCAGCAACTCGCCACCCTTTTCCGCCAGGACAATACTGCGGAACCGGCGAGCCATGGCCTCCGGCAGCTTTTTTACCTGCTCATTATTGAACTGATAATGCCTTAACTGAACAAAGGGGACATCCAACTGTC
>DATJDA010000025.1:0-1961 GCA_035497695.1 Marinobacter sp.
ACCAGCTAGCCCACAGATTGACTACCAACGGCTTGCTGTCGGCCACTCCAGAGAGCGTTACCGGGCTCCCATCAAGCAGAGTGAATGTGGCAGCGGGTAAATTCCGGGACTGACTTTCCATCAAACCAATGAGTAACGAGATCGAGCCCCAAGCCAGCAGGCCAGATGTAACGGCTATGGATAGCGGGCGACGGCTTTTGGGTTTGCGCCAGAGCTTCCATGCAGTTATGGCAAGAGCGCCCGCAAGCCCTGCAGGAACACTGAATCCCCCATCGCGGATGTCAATCATGCTGAACAGGCTATTCTGATATTGATCAAAGTACTGAATAACAAACCCCAAGCGGGCGATCACTACCGAAATCAGAAAGATGTCGGACAAAGTGCCTGCGATGGGTATTTTTTCTTTTCGTCCAACAATAGCTCCCACCACAATGGCAATGAGTAGTGCTCCAAGCAACAAAATGTGTGCCAGTGAAAGACTGAATGGGCCAATACTTACGGATAACATGGAATATCTCTGTTTGGAATGTGTGAGCCGCCGCCGGAACGCCTGTAAACTGTCTGGCGGCCCAGCCTGCTAAGCTGGGGTAGTATATTACTAACAACGGGCAGATAAACTGGAGTTGCCGCACTGGAAAGTGCAGCGCGCTATGTGTTACCCCAGACTCAGGAGGCAAGCATGCTATTGAATTGCGATATTGGCGAGAGTTATGGTGCCTGGACTATGGGGCTGGATGATCAGGTCATGCCCTATATTGATCAAGCCAATATAGCCTGTGGTTTTCATGCCGGTGATCCTTTGGTTATGCAAAACACCGTAAAGCTGGCGTTGCGACACAAAGTTATGCTGGGCGCGCACCCGGCGTATCCCGATTTGCAGGGTTTTGGTCGCAGATCCATGGTATGCCGGCCTGAGGAAATTCATGCTCTTGTGCTGTATCAGGTAGGTGCCCTTGCCCAGATTGCCGCGACACGGGGAGGGTGCCTTAGTTACGTCAAGCCCCACGGCGCGCTCTATAACGATATGATGCGTGATGAAACCACGTTGCGGGCTATTCTCAGTGCGTTGCGCAAATCACCGCAGGATCTTGCATTGATGGCAATGAGTACGGCGGATAACCAGGCGCTGAAGGCGGTATGTGAGGAATACAGCGTGCAACTGCTCCTGGAAGTGTTTGCTGACCGCGCCTACGATGAACACGGGTACCTTGTTCCCCGAAGTGAAAAGGGCGCTGTGCACAATCATCCGGACACGATCGTGCAGCAGGCCGTGGCGCTTTCGCGGGGTGAGGCAATTCGATCAATCAGTGGCACGCCTCTGCATCTGGAAGCAGACACGCTGTGTGTTCACGGCGATAATCCTGAATCGGTTGCAGCAGTGCAGGCCATCAGGGCTGCTCTTGACGGGCAGCCCTGATGTGGCACCCAATACGAATTACCACATTAAATCATCAGGAATTTCATAGCCTGCGTACGGGTCATCGTCGCCGGCATCGTCTGTTTTACGATCATGCAAAACGATAACAGCCTGACTGTCGCGCTCCTGAATTTTGCGGGCCACCGCTTCCGCCAGAATCTCGTAGGTGTCATCCACGCAGACAATAGCGAGGCGACCCCGTGACAACTGATCAACCATCGTGTCATCAACAAAAATCTTTTTGATTTTTTTGTCGTGAACAAACTGGTAAGACGTTTCACCCCGGCTACGATCCAGACGGTTGCTTGCCACCAACTGCCGAATTTGCGCCTGAATGGCTTTTTTGTCTGCTTCCTGCTGGCGCTGCAAATTTAACTGCCGGTCTCGTTCTGCTTTTTCTTCACGAGCCTGGCGCGCACGCATTTCTGTCTCATTGATCTGTATTGACCCTTTGGGCTGTTGCTTTCTCTGCTTGCGTTTTTCGCTACGAACGGCGCGGGCTTTTTTTTCGTCAGCAAGGCCGGCTTTTAAAAGCTGATCCTGT
>DATJDA010000026.1:0-2713 GCA_035497695.1 Marinobacter sp.
ACTGGCAGATTGAACTCAGCCAGGTCGACAAGTTTGGCATCGAATCCGCCATGGCTGGCTGCAAACTCATGAAACCAGCGCGCTACGGAAGGGCCTACGCGACCCGGTCGGGTGGAACAGATAATGACATGCAGTTTCGGCAACATCAGTTCACTTCCTTTTATTGAAAACAGGAGAAGGAGATTTAAGCATCTGCACACAGATCAGACGCGTATTCGGTAGTTCGACCTCATGCTTGACTGGTACGGGCCAAACCTTTTCTAAGAGTGTCTTTGATTTCCTGTCTTAACCACTCAGGCTCCAGAATATCACAGTGAGTTGCCTGAGCAGTCAACCACCAACGCAGGTCTTGGGTATCCCCTACGGTTACAGAAATCTCAAACATTTTTTCGTCAATCGCTGTGGTGATCTGATCGAATCCCAAAGGCGATTCAATCAGGTGGTTGAGTGTTGGCTTGTCGCATCGAAGCCTTAGAAATACCGGCTCGTTCGATATCAAAACACCCATAGCGCCCGAGTGAATATACAGGTCCAGATCAAAATCATCGGGTCGCTCTACTGGTTGCTCAACAATTTTGCCTGCTGTTGCCCTGTGCAAAACCAATTGGCGTATACCTTCCCTGCCATCGATGGTTCCAATCAGATACACGTTCGGATCCCGGAAAATCAACCCTAAGGGATGAACCCTGATTTCTTCTGGTTCTGTCCAGTTACGCGCTTGGTAAATCAATGTGCACTGATGCTCACGCAACAAAGCCTCAGTAACGGTTTCCAAAACATCCGAGTCAATCTCCGGACGACGTCCACCCAACCCGCGATTTATCACCCGCACGCGATTCGGCCACTGGCCAAGAGGGTTGCGTTCCCGAGCCAGAGTGCGATGAGCTTCAGTGAAGTGTGGCTGCAGATGAGACAAAGCTCTGGGCGGCAACACAGGAGTGAGATAGGCCCTGGCCAACTCAAAGGTTAGCGCCGCGGGAAGATCCAGAGCCGGAATAATATCCACGGTAGCCTCCCGATCAAACGACCAGCGAAAAGGCCGCGTGCTTTCGTCCACCAACAACGGAAAGTCTGTGCTCAGCTTTTCAAGATCCCGTTGTATTGAACGAATGTTAACCGAGAGATCCTGCTCTTCCAGCCGTTGCGCCAACTCAGTGGTGGTGATTGACCTTGGGTATCGAGGCACCATTCGAAGCATGGTGAGATAGCGGACAACGGTGCTGGACATCGATTAGTTCCTTACTTGGTCAGGGTACAGAGACTCGCGACATTGTTTGTCGCATGAATCGATTATAGTCTGTTCTGTTCGATCAAAACTCAAATACGCGCCCACCTAAAAGCCTGGAGTCTCACCCCTCGGGCAAATGGAATGCCTACAACTGATGACAGCCGGAGGATCGCTTATATTGAGGCCCGGAGGCGGGCGAGAAGCTCAGAGGGGGAATAGCACCAGGAAGCTTAGCAGTGACGGCGGGGCTATCTCACTTGAAGGTGACCAGCCCGGCAGAAGTCATCCTGGCAAAGAGCGCTGAAAACACAGCGGGCGCAGGAAACGTCTTTGACTTGTTAATTGCCAAGAGTCACCCCCGGATTCAGAACCCAACAACGGTCATTGTGTACGTAACCGATCGGACCATAGTACGAATGGGCTGCCGGTGCTGCGATGAGTATTAATTTACAAAGCGGCCCTAACTGCTCTTGGGTCAGCGACTGTAATCGCTTACCTATTCCTGATCTCTGATAACTCTGATGAACCGCCAGATCTGACAGGTAGCAGGCATAGTGAAAATCCGTAACACTGCGAGCGATACCAACCAACAAATCCTCATCCCAGGCGCTTACGATGAGGTTGGAATTAGTAACCAACCCCTCCATACATTCTCGGTCGTGAATTGGCCGGCGCTCCCCAAGGGTAGAGCTTTCCAACAAACCGATGAACTGATCAGTGGTAACGGGGTGATTTACCTTGAAACTGATAGTCATACTTCTCCTTGGCAATGAATGCCGGGCCAATGGCCGATCACAACAGCCAGTGATAGAAACTTACCCCGCCTATAGACGGTATTAGGATCATTACCGCCAACACACCAAGACATCCTCTGTTACTTCGCACTTGGGCGTATTCCTGCCGAGGATTATTGTCCAGCCACTGGCGATGGCAACCTCTGCAGTAAAGCTTGAGAAAACCATTGTTCCATGCCTGGATAGTTCTTTGGTCAAATTCTGAGGCCGCTCGGCAACGTGCACAGGTAAAGCTCTTTTCGATGGGCTTTCGTTCCCGGTTCAGAATGAAGAACCCTACGACTGCAGGCACACCATAAAACCATGAACTTTCAATTGAGTTGGTGTGATAAAACGCGAAACCAAGGGCAATAAGTGAGCTTAGAATGATCAGAATAGAAATGTAATCAATAGCATTTTTTCTTGGCGGTTTGATTGTATTGTGGCGACTTTTGGCTAACGCTCCCAAAGCGTTGGAAACCCCCTCAAGGACAACACCCTTTGCCCTCAGTCTATTCTGTGAATCCCGTGTTAGGTCGTATAACACACTATCTCCAACTTCAGGCCGTCTCGCAGTGGTCTTGACACTCGAAATGTGGAAAAACAGCTTCTCGGAGCCAGCTTCAGGCTGAATAAAACCAAACCCTTTTTCATCTTGCCACTGGCAAACTTTCCCTTTCATACCTTTTCCAACATCTCTTTAGCCTGACCA
>DATJDA010000027.1:0-13006 GCA_035497695.1 Marinobacter sp.
CCGATTCCACACTGCCTTCGGGCAATGTGCGGGTAGTACCAACCGGAGAGTAGCCCGTACCCGCTGCGAAGCGATAATAATAGACCTGCCCTGGCATGAGATCCCGGACATCTACTTTTACAGTGAAGTCATGTTTTTTGCTGGTTTCAGTGGTACCAGAGTGGACGAGGTTTTCAAACGATCTGTCCGTGGCCACTTCCCAGCCTACTGCCACCTCGCGATCTCGCCTCTTATCAGGCTCGGCCCTTGTCCAGAGAATAACTCCGTTTGCCAGAGGATCGCCGCTTGCAACCCCATGACTAAAACTTATGGTTCGCTTATCGCTGCTATCCAGTATGCAGCCGCTCAGTCCGGTGGAAACTACCACTGCCCCCATGCCCAGGGCAGAGGCTTTCAGAAAATCCCGTCTCGTTAATCGCGTCATGTTTTTATTATCCTCAGCGTTCGTCCTTTTATGCGGCGCTGGCCGCGCGGCCGTCATGCACCGTACCCAGTGTCAACGCTAGCCAGACATAACCGAAAACACATTGCTGAATTACGACATCGCCGTAGCAAATAGCGACAAAAGCCGATTATTGAATTACAGGAACAAAAAAGGGAGCTCAGGGCTCCCGATATTCAAAGTATTGTTTCTTCTGCCGTACCCATCAACTCACAAAAACAGGCCCAAAACCGAAATGCCAGATGATAACTGTGCCCGCCAGAGTCGATACCAGTATCACCACTGCCACCGTCAGGATAGAAACGGTATACAGCATGGCCTGTTGCTCGTTTATACCCATGACAATCCCCAGGCCACGCTGTATCAACCACGCCCCGTAGCACGCTGCTATCAGAAAAATCATGGCATTCAGCAAGGGTGAGAGATAAAGCAGGGCGAAACCAGCCAGAAACATGGGTGTGCATGAGTAGGCAGCCAGAGCAATACCGTTGGACGGAATGTACTCCTCCTTTGCGCCATAAGTTCTGGCCATCCAGTTAATACTGTATCCCAGTGCGAACACACCAATTAATACTGCGAGATAAGCCAGTATGCTTAACTGCATTGCACTAACTTGCGTTAGTTTGATGATCCGCCCGTCACCAATTGTCCAGCCAAAATGCACTGTGGATAGGTAAGCGCAAACCGGGGCAATAGCTGCCAGTATAAAAACATAGGCAACGTAGACTTTCCGGGGAGTTTTGTGTTCTTTGCGAATGGAGGCCCATTCTGCAGACGGCTGGCTAAACAGCCCAAATGCATGAGACAAGAGCATAGATGATCCTTTTTCTTCACAGTTGTCAGTGTTAACGGAGACACTGACTGCAAGTCGGATTACACCCGCAGCCAATCTTGTTCTTAACTATAGTCAAGAAACCTGCAAGGAAAAGAAAATCAACACACTTTAATTCTGGCGGGGAGCCGTCTGGGCAACCCAGGCTTTATCCTTATGGCTGTCACGAAAAGTGAGCAACACTTCGACACCGTCCCAGTTCACCAGCTTTCGAAAGTCCAACCAGTCAATAAGACAATAAAGACAAATGGCGGGGTAGTTCCAGTCTTCAAACTGGCCTTCACTAACCATTGCCGCCAACCTTTTCAGAGTGACAGCAATCCGCTCTCGCTGGAGATTGTAGAACATCACATCCTGGCTGGTGTCGATACCCGACTTTTCGGACAACACCATAATCACCGCAGAATCATTGACACCATCAATCATGGTGAGTTGGTTTTGCTGATCCCAGGTTAATGGGTCACGCCCCTGTTTGGCGCTGATATAGCGGGCAATAATCCGGGAATCGTAAATTTCCTGTCCGTTCTCCTCAAGAATTGGAATTTTCAGGGCCGGATTTGTTTGCCTGAGCTCATCCCGGCCATCACCATAGATATCGAGGTTAACAAACTCATAGAGTTCTTCGCCCAGCAGAATGCGAATTCGGCGAACGTAAGGCGACGTGGTGGATCCGATCAGTCTCATAATTCCCTCCAGACAGATTTTAATAGTACTCGAACAACCAGCAATCCTTACCAGTTTCCGGCTAAAAAAAAAGACAGCCGAAGCTGTCTTTTTGGAGGTTATTGCATAATCCGTTATGGATTACAGAGCAACAACGTTCTCCGCCTGCGGGCCTTTCTGACCCTGAGTAACGGTGAACTCAACTTGCTGGCCTTCTGCCAGAGTTTTGAAACCGCCGCCCTGAATAGCGCTGTAGTGAACGAATACGTCCGGGCCGCCTTCACGAGTGATAAAGCCAAAGCCTTTTGCTTCGTTGAAGAACTTAACTGTACCGGTGGTAGTAGACATACTTAAACATTCCTGAAATCAATCGTTATATCTGCTGCCGTACACCTTTATGGCATAGGTCAGCGTTTACGGAAACACAGAACTCGCGGGGTCAAAAACAGGACGGTCACTACTAATAACTTCAGAAGTACGTCTTATTCATGAACTGCTTTACTGATTCTTTCCTACACAAATTACTCTACTACCGATTTCGGGTGTTGCCAAGTGGATTCTCAACTATTTGTGTAGGTAGAGATACCCAGACCAACGCTTCCCGGAAATCGCCTACCCACGAATGGATGTAAACGTATAAATACCCAAGGCCGTCATCAGTATAGAGCCAATAACGTGGATCAATATCCCGGCTATAGCCATCACCCACTTGCCCTCCTGCAAGGCAACAAGCATTTCCAGAGAGAAGGTGGAAAACGTTGTCAGCGCACCACAAAGACCGGTTATGGCAAATAAACGCCACTCCGGTGAAAGCGCGCTGGCATGGCTAAAATAACCGATAAACAAGCCTATCAGCCACCCTCCACCCAGGTTTGCGACAAGCGTGCCAAGGGGAACTGCGTGATAGGAAGCGTTAAGCCAGAGCCCCAACCCCCACCGGAGGTTGGCGCCAATAACAGCTCCGACACTAACGGCCAGTATGGATAACCACATACGTTAATTCCGGGTCACGCGGGGTTATGGTCGATGACAGTCTCTTTTTTGTGGGCGAACTCATCAAAAGCGAAGTCATCGACCGTTAACATTTCCAGCACTACGGCTTCATAGCTGCGCATGAATTCCGCATCTTCTTTAGTGTATATACCGGCTTCCAGTGCTGCCTCGAAGCGCTCCTCCGGATGGAGTGCGGTCATCGGCAACTCACCCTTGGCATAAGCTTTTGTGACCTTGCGATAAAGCTGTTCAGCCTTGTCGTAATCTTTCAGCAAGCCGTTATATCTGGCTACAGGGTTATCTACTCCACCCTCTTCCTGTGTCGTCCAGATGCCAGAAAGCAATTTCTGGCGGATGGGCGTATCTGTTGAAATAGCGCGAGCCAGCTTGTGGGTCAGGGTATCCTGAGCCACGCCCCAGCGACGACCCAAGGGCATGGTGACGCCCCGCAGAACCAGTGCGACCGCCCGGTTAGGAAGATTCTGCAAAAACTCATCCAGAGCATTTTCCGTACGATGCAGCAGGAAGCCCAGGCTGTATTCCATAAGCTCTTTTTCGCCTTCAACAGGCTGGCCTTCATGCCAGTTTTTCAGCACCATGGACGCCAGATAAAGATTGGACAGCATGTCGCCCAGCCGCGCGGAGATCAGCTCGCGCATTTTCAGCTGACTACCCAGCGTGGTCATGGCAGCATCTGAGCACAGGCCAAAAGCAGCGCTGAATCTGGCTACTGCCTGGGCATAACGCCGGCTGGCATTGTCGAATGGTACATCTGCATGGCCCAGACCAAGCGCCTGGGTGAAGGCTCGTGCGGCGTTACCGAAGATCAGGCCTGCATGACCAAAGAAGGCATCATCAAACGCCTTGATATCGTCATTATCCTTGGCGGCAAGCTCTTTCAGAACGTAGGGGTGACAACGAATAGCGCCTTGTCCGAAGATCATCAGGCTACGGGTCATGATGTTTGCACCCTCTACGGTGATAGACACCGCTGCACCGCTATAACCTATACCAAGATAGTTGCGAGGGCCCAGGGTAACGGTCTTGCCGCCGTGAACATCCATGGCGTCTTCCAGAACCTCACGCTGAAACTCGGTCAGATGGTATTTGAGGATGGCCGACGGCACCGCGGGCATCTCACCCTTATCGATCATATTGGCAGTGTGGTTCACGGCTGACTGGGCGATATAGGTCTTCGCAGCAATGCGCGCCAATGGTTCCTGCACACCTTCCATTTCTGCCACGGGGGTATTGAACTGACGACGAATGCGAGTAAAACCGCCGGCTGTACCCACCGCGTAGGCCGCACCACCAGCCGCACCAGACGGCAAGGTAATACAGCGGCCAACCGACAGGCATTCAACCAGCATGCGCCAGCCCTGACCGGCCATTTCCTGGCCACCAATAATGTAATCGAGGGGAATAAATACGTCCTTGCCGAAGATGGGGCCATTCAAAAACGGCGTACCTATCGGGCAATGACGACGGCCAATTTCAACGCCTTTGGTATCTCGCGGAATCAGGGCGCAGGTAATGCCATAGTCTTTTTGATCACCGATCAGGCCATCCGGATCAAACATGCGGAATGCCAGGCCGACAACCGTGGCAATCGGCGCCAGCGTTATCCAGCGCTTCTCAAAGTTAAGCCTGATACCAATCACTTCCTTGCCGTCGATTTTGCCTTTACAGACAATGCCTGCATCTGGCAAAGAGGTAGCATCAGACCCTGCTCTTGGGCCAGTCAGACCAAAGC
Organism: Marinobacter sp.; assembly: GCA_035497695.1. Taxonomy (GTDB): domain Bacteria; phylum Pseudomonadota; class Gammaproteobacteria; order Pseudomonadales; family Oleiphilaceae; genus Marinobacter. The sequence continues at coordinate 4,684 of DATJDA010000027.1, forward strand.
AGGGTATTTCGCGGCCATCGGCCAGACGCGGCAAGTAGTGCTTTTTCTGTTCTTCGGTGCCGTATTTAACCAGTAGCTCACCTGGCCCAAGAGAATTGGGCACACCCACGGTCACCATTAACATTTCGTTGCCAGCGAGCTTCTGCAAAACCGCTGTCTGGGCCTTGGCAGAAAATCCCAGACCGCCAAATTCTTTTGGAATAATCATGCCAAAGAATTTTTCTTTCTTCAGCAGATCCCATAACTCAATGGGTAAGTCAGCACGCTCAACCCCCACATCCCAGGCATTACACATAGAGATTGCCTGAGTACACTGATTGTCTACAAATGCCTGCTCTTCTTCAGTAAGGCCGGTGTATCGATTAACTAACAGGCTGTGCCAATCTGGCCGACCGGTGAATAGCTCGCCGTCCCAGCCGACAGTACCTGCTTCCAGCGCTACCTTTTCTGTCTCAGAAACTTTTGGTGCTACCTTCTTGAACATGGCAAAAATGCGAGGTGTCAACCAACTCTGGCGGAACCCTGGCAAACCGGCCATTGCCGTTACAGCGGCGCCCACAAACAGAACCAGAGCCAGCCAGCCAGAGGCAAAAACCCAGGACAGCAATCCGAATACCACCAGGACACTAATGGCCGGCAATGCACCGGATTCGCGGCGCATTACGATCAGTAACCCCGCAAGCGCCAATATAAGAAGAATGAAGGTCATCATAGGTTCTCTCTATCGTCCATGGTTCAAAAATCAGGGCCCAGACAAGCCGGGCACCAAAACTACAATATGTTACATTTACAGTAACGCATCAAACGAAAGCTGAACAGTCAGAGCTTCACAACACGTGCGTTACGTTGTCCTCTGGAACTACGCCGTTACAATAACCCGGATACCTTCCAGAGCCAGACTGGCATGATTTATAGCCTCTTGTGCAGCGGCCCGCTGATTCCGGAAAAAATCAATTTCCTCATCACGGATGGCCGGATTCACCTTTTGCAGCGCTTCCAGTCGGCGAATTTCCGGGCCGAAGAAGGCTTCCAGTTGCTCCAGGGCCTGTTGTTTCATAGGTTCCAGGTGCGGCTTGGACAAGCGCTCAACGTGATCAACCATGGTTTCTACCTGGGGCCGTATCTGGGGCACGATGGCCTGAGCAGTGCGCCGCCGGATATTGGAGCACAGGTCGTTCAGGCGATCATGGGGCAGAGCTGCGGACAGGTTCTTGCCATTGATATCTACCAGCAGACGCAGTGGAGACACTGGTAAATAGCGCGTCAGCTGCAGCGTTTCCGGGGCGGGGCAGTGCACGGTAAACAGCGCCTCCAATAGCAGTGTTCCTGGTGGCAGCGCCTGAACTGACAAACTTGCCAGAGCCGCCTTGCCAAGCCCGGAACTGGTTACGGAGTCCATAACGCTGGTGACAATCGGGTGCTCCCAGCTCATAAAAGCGAGGTCTTCCCGCTCCAGGGCCTGCTGACGACTCCAGGTGACGGTCAGGCCTTCTTCTGGCAGCCCGGAAACATGGCCCGCCTGATACTGCTCACCCGGGCGCAGTACATCAGAATGCTCACCATGATCTTCCATATCAACGCCCAGGATATCAAAGGCGATGGTCATGTAATCCCGCACCCTGGATGAGCTTTCTTCAGTTTCAATCCCGGCAATCAACGCCTCCGCAACATCGTAACGGCAAGAGTTAAGTTCAATCAGAGCGTCACGGCCATTCTGAAGCAGGGTGCGCAGGCGCAAGGCCTCTGTCGCTGAACCCGCCACCAAGGCCTCTGTTGCCTGCACCTCACCCTCGATTGCCTGTTGCCACTGCGCCTGCATACTTTCCTGAACGGCAACGCCCACCGCAGAACTTTCGGCGAATGCGTTCAGACCTTCGGCAAACCAGCGATACTGAACTTCCTGGGCAGTGCCCTCAAGGTAGGGTATGTGAATGTTAACCGCGCTGGTCTGGCCGATGCGATCCAGCCGGCCGATGCGCTGCTCCAGCAGATCCGGATTGGCTGGCAGATCAAAAAGTACCAGATGGTGGGCAAACTGGAAGTTACGGCCTTCACTGCCAATTTCTGAACAGATCAACGCCTGGGCCCCCTGCTCGCTGTCTGCAAAATAAGCAGCAGCCCGATCACGCTCAACCAGGCTCAGATGCTCATGAAATGCTGCGCTGCGGATGCCTGCCCGCAATTGCAGATAATGCTCCAAGGCAATCGCTGTCTCGGCACGGGCACAGATAACCACAACTTTTTTGGGTCGAAGGCTGGCGAGCTTACTTTTCAGCCAGGCCACCCTCGGGTCGTCCATCAACCATTGCTCTTCCGGGACTGACTGCTCTGGCGTCAGGCCTGCAACACCCCAGGCATGGCCCTCATACATTTTGGGGCAAGGCAATGGCTCAGGTGAAGGCCGGCGTTCTGGAAACCCCTGAATGGCGGCCCGTGTGTTACGCAGCAAAACGCGCCCGGTACCATGGCGATCCAGCAGCGCGTCAATAATAGCCTGACGTGGTTTGTCACCAGTCTCCAGTTGTTCCAGCTCGCTTCCCAGCCAGCCCTGAAGCAGCTTGCGGTCAGCCTCAGTGATGACCTGGTTATCATCCAGCAAACGCCTTGCGACACGATTGATAGCCTCGTACTGAAGCTCCTCTTGCCGGAATTGCTCCAGATCGTGAAAGCGGGCTGGATCCAGCAGGCGAAGGCGGGCGAAGTGGCTGGCAATCCCCACTTGTTCAGGCGTTGCGGTCAGCAGTAAAAGGCCGCGACAAACCGCCGAGAGAGCTTCTACCACCTGATATCCTGCACTCGCCCCATCGGGGGCCCACGCAAGATGATGAGCCTCGTCTACTATCATCAGATCCCAACCGGCAGCCAGCGCATCCCTCTGTGCCTGCTTGCTACTGGTAAGAAAGCTAAGGCTGCACAGAACCAATTGCTCAGTTTCAAACGGATTTACCGCATCATCGCCGAATGCATGGCTGACCAGCGCATCAATGTCATCTTCCTGAGTTGTCAAAGCGCTATAGCGATCCTGATCAATTATTGAAAAGCGCAGGTTAAAGCGGCGAAGCATTTCAACCAGCCACTGGTGAATCAGGGAGTCAGGTACAACAATTAATGCCCGCTTTGCCCGGCCAGTATGCAGCTGATAATGCAGAATCAGCCCGGCCTCTATGGTTTTACCCAGGCCCACCTCATCGGCCAGAAGTACTCTGGGCGCATGTCGCCTGGCAACTTCGTGGGCAATATAAATCTGATGCGGCAGGTGCTGGGCGCGGGCACCGATCAGCCCCTGTGCGGGAGACGCACGCAGCCGGTCCAGGTGCTGCAATGTCGCCACTCGCAACCGGAAGGCTCCGTTACGCTCAAACTGTCCGGCAAATAAACGTTGCTGGGGTGCCGAAAAGTTTACGGAACTGCTCAGTTTTACCTCAGAAATCGGGTGGATATCCTCGCCGTCATCGGCCAGGTACATCAGCACACCGCCAATATCTTCCACCGCACGTACAATGTATTTCTTACCGTCAAAGGTCTCTATCTCTTCGCCAATCTGATAAATGATTCTTGAGAGTGGTGCATTATCAATTGCGTAGGTGCGCTCTTCATCCGCCGCGGGGAACCCCAGAGTAACTCTGCGACCCGAGATATCCGTGACAACTCCCAGGCCGAGAGAGGTATCACTATGGCTGACCCAACGCTGGCCAATAACAAGATCCGATGTATCCAAGAAACCTCCAGACAGAATTATTTCCGGGTTGCGCCGTTTTCGCGCACCCAGTAAGCCGTGGCACCGCAAACTGCAGCAGGCACCACTACAAGATTAAGAATGGGCACCATGGCCGTTAACGCAACCGGAATACCAAAGCCGAATGCAGACAGCCGGGTATCGCCCAGCAAACTGCGCAATGCGGCAAAGCTGACTTTATGATTATCCGCCGGGTAATCCACATATTGCAGGGTCATCATCCAACTGTTAAACAGGAACCAGAGAAAAACAGCCACCAGGTTAACCACCGGAATAAGCCCAATGGCAAACAGGCCAATCGCCCGGGGCAGATAATAAATAATCTTTTGAACCTCCCGCCACAGAGCACGGGGTATGTCCTTTACAATCGCCGACCAGCCATCTTCAGTAGTAACCTCTTGTCCGGTCAGGTGCTTTTCGGTCAGTTCTGCCAGATAGCCATAAAAAGGTGAGCCAATCAGGTTGGCAATTATGACAAAACCGTAGGCCAGCATGAGCAGAATGAGGCCACCGTACAAAATCCAGAATATCCAGGCCATGGATTGCAGCCAGGCCCAGTCTGGCAACCAGCCCATAGCCGTGGCAATAAGCTCAGAGAAAACATGGGCAAGGAAGTAAAAGAGCAGGCCGAACAACAGGATATTAATGATCAGGGGAATAATAACAAAGAGCCGTAAACCGGGCTGACGAATCAGGTAAAATCCCTCCCCCAGATAGCCAAGTCCACGAAAAAAGTTACCCTTGAACATTACCTGCTGAACCTCCGTTTCGATGACATTGACGGGGCGCAAAGCATATCATGTTGAAAAGCGTTCCCACAGCACGAGAACACCGACGGAAATTATCCATGGCTACATTGAAACATCGGCTGACGTATTTGCTTCAACTCCGCTGGCTCTGGCGGCTGGCACTGATCATTTCAGTGCTGGCTGTGCTGTATCTGGCAACTACAGATTCACCCTATCCGATACCCTCCTCAGCCAATGATAAAATAAATCATCTGATCGCCTTTCTGGAGCTTACGATACTGACACGCCTGGCGTGGCCAGAGGTGAAAGGATGGCAATATGCGCCGGTATTACTGGCCTTCGGCCTGGCAATTGAAGCAATACAGGCCACCCTGCCTTATCGATACTTCTCTCTGGCCGACCTGGCTGCTGATGGTGCTGGCATTATCATTGGCATGCTGCCTTGGCCGGGCCTTCGCAATACCAGCAAGCGGGAATTAAGAGATTCACCCAAGTCTTTGTAAGAGATATCTCACAAGCGCGTAGGATCTTGCAGCTATGTTCCGTGCGCGGCTGCGCCGATCACCAAGAAAGAAAGCGCTAACCAGTTAATACATAAGCATTATTTTATTAAGAGCCTGCCTTTTCCAAAGCAGACGCGTAGCAGTTCACAATGCCGGTAAAACAACTACTGGTATAGTAGTTCTCACAAGGAGGTCAGGGAGAAGGACGACGCACCGGATGCACCCCGGCATGGAAGCAGGGAGAGGAAGGACACAAGGACGCCTCGCTTAAGGGATAACTATTTGAATGGCTGGCTCGGACGCTAGCACCACGGAGTGGTCAGGGATACGGCAACATGGCAGTCGCCCAATGCGCACGGATGCGCTGACTTGCTTCGACAAAAGGACAGCTCTTGGGCTGTCCTTTTTTTGTATTCCCAATTTGTATAACGGGCAAAAAACGACCGTTTCCACTATACTACCGCCCCCATTCTACAACCGGTTAAACGCTAAGATGGCACGCAGGCCAGATACCGACGACTACCTCTCTTTGTTTTTGAATGATATTCCTCTAATGGATGTCCGGGCGCCCGTAGAATTTGCCAAAGGCAGCTTTCCCTCTGCGGTTAACGCCCCTCTGATGAACGATGAGGAGCGTCACCAGGTGGGCATCTGCTATAACGAGAAGGGGCAAGAGCATGCAATTGAGCTTGGCCACCAACTGGTGTCTGGTGATATCAAAGCTCAACGCCTCGAAACCTGGAAACATTTTATTACACAACACCCTCAGGGCTATCTATTCTGCTTCCGGGGCGGCCTTCGCTCACGCCTTACCCAGCAATGGATCAGAGATTCAGGGGCCGACTATCCGCTGGTCAAAGGTGGCTACAAAGCTCTCCGGCGTTTCCTGATAGACAGTCTGGAGCAGCTTGTGGCGAACAGTGAGTTCCATGTTCTCAGTGGCCGCACTGGCACCGGGAAAACCCGGGTGCTTCACCAGTTGCCAAATCCGGTAGATCTCGAGGGCCTTGCCAACCATCGCGGCTCCAGCTTTGGCCGGCGGGTTACGCCACAGCCATCGCAGATAAATTTCGAAAATCATCTGGCGGTTGCCATGCTGAAGTCTCACCATTTGATAGGTGGCCCAACGTATCTGGAAGATGAAAGCCGCCTGATCGGCTGCTCGGCCCTACCTGAGAGCCTCAGGAAACACATGGCTCAGGCACCCTTACTGGTTCTTGAGCAGTCACTTGAGGAAAGAATCAGAATCATCCGTGAAGATTATGTCGACAACATGGTTGTCGCCTACCAGCGCCGCGATGGTGAGGAGGCCGGCTGGCTCAGCTTCCGGGGCTACCTGCTCAATGCCATGGACAGGATTCGCAAGCGTCTGGGTGGCGAGCGTCACCAGCGGATTCGCTCGTTATTGGAGCAGGCTCTTAATCTGCAGGAAAAAACTGACGACACCAGTGGGCACCATGCCTGGATACAACTACTGCTCGAGAACTACTACGACCCCATGTACGATTACCAGCTTAGCCGGAAGCAAGGACAAATTCTTGTTCGTGGCGGCCCGGATGTTATTACAAACTGGGCGCAGGAAAACCATTTTCCACGGCATTAAAATTTTTTTCTCCGCCACTGGTGAGGCCTCCCGTTTGTCTGTTATAAGGGGCACCTGGTCAATTCACTGTTTGAACAATACCAACGAGAAAATGAACAAGGGATTCTTTTATGGACGATCTTTTCAGCACAAACGGACAAGCTACCGAGCTGATCAACCAGGCTACCAGCCTGATATTGGCCTACGCTCCGAAGCTTGTGTTAGCCATTGTTACGCTCATTATTGGCCTCTGGTTAATCAACCGGTCTGTCGGAATTCTTGACTCAAAGCTCGGCAAGAAAGACCCCACGCTTAACAAATTTTTGTGTGGCCTGATTTCTGTTCTTCTCAAGGCGCTGTTACTCGTCTCGGTCGCGTCGATGGTGGGCATCGCGACAACCTCATTCGTAGCCATAATCGGTGCCGCTGGCCTGGCTGTTGGCCTGGCATTGCAAGGCAGCCTTGCCAACTTTGCCGGCGGTGTGTTGATTCTTATTTTCAAGCCTTTCAAGGTTGGAGATACGATCGAGGCCCAGGGCTATCTTGGCTCTGTAAGTGAAATAACGATCCTCTACACCATCGTAAACACCTTTGACAATCTTCGTATTGTTATTCCAAACGGCAGCCTGTCCAACGCGACACTGGTTAACATGAGCGTTTACGAGACACGCCGGTGTGGTCTGTCATTCCGCATCGCTTTCAATGAAGACATTGATAAGGCGAAAGCCATTATCATGCGTGTGATGAAGGCCGATGGCCGTGCACTGTCAGACCCTGAACCAATGGTTGTTGTTGGTGGCTGGGGTGATAGCAGCATCCAGTTGACAGCCCGAGCCTGGACGAAAGCCGGCGATCTGTGGCCGTTTTACTGGGAAATGCACGAGCAGGTGATCAAAGCATTCGCTGCCGAAGGTATTGCCATCCCAATTCCTCAGCAGGGTGTGCACATTCATAAATCCGGGCCTGAAGCACCAACTGTTGCCAATTGACACAGATGGTTACTCGCAAACCGAAATTCCTCAGCTAAGCTGACGATAATGGCGGAGTCTGCCGGCTCTGTCATTTCGTCGAAGCTGTACCGATGAATTTCAGACAGCTTCAGAACGCTGACATTGCTGGTAGGAGGCTGTCCCAATGCCGGTACAACAGCTGATTGATTTTCTCGACACGGCAGGTGTTGAATACATGTGCCTGTCCCACCCTCCTGCGTATACCGCTCAGGAATTGGCTCACCACGTACAAATTGCCGGTGATCGAGTCGTCAAGACCGTCATCATTGTGCTGGATGGCAAGATGGCGATGCTGGTCATGCCGGCAACCTGGCGTATCCGCTGGGATCGTCTGTCCGATATTCTGGACACAGACTTTGTTGATCTTGCCGATGAACAGGAGTTTCACAGCCGTTTTCCAAACTGTGAAGAGGGCGCCACACCGCCGTTTGGCAACTTGTTCGGAATGTCTGTCTATTGCAGTGAAGCACTTACGGAACAGCCTGAACTGGCCTTTTCCGCTGGTAGTCACACTGAATCCATTCACATGAAAACATCGGACTTCATGAATCTGGTACAACCGATTGTGCTGAATCAGGGTTTCGTAAAACCTGGTGCACAAAAACCAGCCTGGATTGTGAAAGCCCAGAGACAACCGAGAAGATCGGCCGGGCAAAGAGCAGACCGCATGGCCGGTTACTGACCTTTCATCCAGGCGCTTGTCCGGGCCGGCTTGTCTGATCCGCCTTATCGCGTAAACTGGC
>DATJDA010000028.1:0-11289 GCA_035497695.1 Marinobacter sp.
TCAAAAAATTAAACAGCTCCCATGCCCCTTCCCCAAATCCGCCAGTCCTGAACAACCTAAAACTCAAGCCGAAACCCAAAACATTGCTCCCAATTGACGCTATCCTCCCAAAACTGAAGCAAACCCTGGAGCAAACTCCCACGGCCCTGCTGCAAGCCCCTCCGGGCGCAGGCAAAACGACCCGGGTACCGTTGGCGCTACTGGATGCGCCCTGGCGTCAGGGCCGAAAGATTCTGATGTTGGAACCCCGGCGGCTGGCGGCGCGGTCGGCGGCGCGGTTTATGGCTTTGCAGATAGGTGAGAAGGCAGGGCAAACGATTGGGTATCGGACAAAGCTGGACACCAAAGTGTCCGCAGCCACCCAGATTGAGGTTGTGACCGAAGGCATCCTTACGCGCCTGATTCAGAACGACCCGATGCTGGACGATTATGCCGCCGTTTTGTTTGATGAGTTTCATGAGCGGTCACTGCATGCCGATCTCGGACTGGCGTTGGTGCGGGAGTCTCAGCAGGTGCTGCGAAATGACCTGCGGTTGCTGGTCATGTCGGCAACTCTGGAGACAGCACCCATTGCCCGGGTACTGGGTGACGTGCCGGTGATCAGCAGTGAAGGCCGCGCCTTTCCGGTGGAGGTGCTCTACCGCCCGGTGCCGTCGCAGAGCCGGAGCCGAAGTATTGTTGATCCGGTGGTGGCGGTTATTCATGAAGCACTGGCGCGGCAAAGTGGATCGATGCTCGTGTTTTTGCCGGGAGCGGGAGAAATTCGCAGGGTCGAAAACCAGTTGCGCGGACAGGTTGCCGATAATGTTTTGATAGCCATTTTGTACGGAAACCTGAAATCGGAAGAGCAGGATCGTGCGATTTTACCCGCAGAAGCCGGTACCCGGAAAATCGTTCTGGCCACGGCAATTGCAGAAACCAGCCTGACAATAGAAGGCGTGCGGGTGGTTATTGACAGTGGCCAGCAGCGGCGGGCGGTGTTTGACCCTAATAGTGGCATGACGCGGTTGATAACGACACGGGTATCAAAAGCCTCTGCAGAACAGCGCAAAGGCCGGGCCGGGCGTATTGAGCCGGGGGTGTGCTATCGGTTGTGGAGTGAGACGGAACATTTTGCACTCGTGGAGTTTACCCCGCCGGAAATACTGGAGGCCGATCTGGTTTCACTGGTGTTGGAACTGGCCCAGTGGGGCGCTCGCGACGCAGCGCAGGTAGCGTGGATTGATCCACCGCCAACCGCACACTGGAGTCAGGCCACAGAACTGTTGCAACTTCTGGGTATGCTGGGCGCAGAAGGTGCGATTACTGATCATGGCAAAGCGGCCCGGAGCCTGGGCATTCACCCAAGGCTGGCCAATATGGTGCTGCGTGGCCGGCAGCTTGGTCTGGGCACTCCTGCAGCAGAACTCGCGGCGCTACTCGGTGAGCGGGATCTGATGGGGTCAGGCGCGGGCGCCGACATGCATGAACGGCTGCGGGTGCTGCGGGGCGAGTATAAAGATCAGAGAATTGATCCGGCTCGGGTGAGGCTGGTGCGTCAGGTAGCCGGGCACCTGATGGATAAGGGTGCCAATTCGAAAGTTATGCCAACCGCCACCGAAACAGGGCGATTGCTGGCCCTGGCGTACCCGGATCGGGTTGGTCGTCGCAGGCCCGGGCAATCGGCCCGTTATCAGCTCAGTAACGGCAAGGGCGCTCTGCTTCGTGAAGATGACTCTCTGGCCCGCCACGAATGGCTGGTGGCCGCAGATCTTGACGGCAAAGCGCGGGAGGCAACCATCTATCTGGCAGCTCCGGTGGACATTGCCGACCTGCAGCAGGATTTATCAGCACTCATTCATGAAACCGAAGATGCCATCTGGAACGACAAGCGAGGCACCGTGGTCGCCCGGCGGGTGCGTAAGCTGGGTGAGCTGGTACTGGAAGAGAAAGAATTAGCCAAACCAGATCCTGCCCTGATACAGCAGGGTTTACTGAATGCTGTGCGTAAAGCAGGTCTGCAAAGTCTGACCTGGTCGGATAGTGCAACCCAGTGGCGTGCTCGCGTACGTTTGTTGGCGGGTGTTTTCCCCGGTAACTGGCCAGATGTTAGTGACGAGGCGCTACTCCGCACACTTGAACACTGGCTATCGCCGTTTTTGACAGGCATTCAGCGCTGGTCTGATTTGAAAAAGCTCAACCTGTCTGAGGCACTGAACAACCTGTTGACCTACCAGCAACAACAGCAATTAAGTGCACTCGCCCCCGTGGCGCTGACCATTCCTACTGGCCAGAACGTAAGGCTTAACTATGCCGCTGAAAATGGGCCGGTATTGGCAGCCAAGTTGCAGGCCCTGTTTGGATGGACAGAAACGCCCAAAGTAGCAGGCGACAGGGTGCCAGTGGTAATCCACCTGCTTTCACCGGCGCAGCGGCCATTGGCAGTCACCGCCGATCTGGCCAGCTTCTGGCGCAACGTTTACCCGGAAGTACGCAAGGATACGCGGGGGCGCTATCCGAAACATCCCTGGCCTGAAGATCCTTTTACGGCATTGGCCCAGCGGGGGGTTAAGAAAAGACAGCACAGATAACCCGGCAAAAAAATAACTTGCTAACGTTCACGCACAGGAGAAAAATGCGCTCACTTTTTCACCACTGTATACACACCCATGCGCCTAGTGTCTTTTGATATTTTCCGAACCCTCGGATTCCCCGATTCCACCGTATTAAAGCCAGAACATTTTTTGCGGCACAAAGACGAACTAAAAGAAGCGGACTGGGTGCTGTTCCCGGAGTACTGGCAACTTAATGCTCTGGTGCACGGCCTCAAGTGCCGCGTGTTTCCGAGCATTTCGAGTTACCGCATTGGCCACGACAAGATCGAGATGACCCGTGCGTTCCAGACGGTGGCGCCTGAACACACTCCCTGGACCATAATCAGCGCCAACGGGCTGCAGGAGCGGGACGATATCTGGAACTCTATGGTACATCCGTTTGTGGCAAAACTGCCAAAAGCAAGCGGGGGCGAAGGTGTTTGGCTGATCGAAAGCCGTGAAGACTGGCGCAGGTACTGCGGCCGTACCGATGTACTCTACGCTCAGGAATATCTGCCGCTAGACAGAGACGCGCGGATAGTTATTGTGGGAGATAAAGTGGTGACTGCCTATTGGCGCACTCAGGCGGAGCAAGGTTTTTACAATAACCTGGCTCAGGGCGGCGGGATTGATTACAGCCCGGTGCCAGCAGTGATGACCAATCTTGCGCTCAGGCTGGCTCGGGAGCTGGAGGTTGACCACGCCGGATTTGATATTGCCCTGGTTGAAGGCCATCCATATATACTGGAGTTCAACCGACTGTTTGGCAACAGAGGGTTGGGTCAGGGCAGTGGCCTGAAAGACGCTATTCTTGAGTATCTGCGCCAGCAAAGTGAGCCCTGGGACCCGAACGGCCCTACCAGGCCGGAGCCAGTGTGGCCGGTAGCCGTTTAGGCCAGAGCTGTGCTGCTACAGATTCTTGTAGCGGTTAATATCAAAAATACCGGCCTGCAATGGCTGCTGTTCCCGCTGCCAGGCTGTAATGTCGTGCAGTATCTCCCAGAACTGGCGGTGGGTGCGGCGTACGCCCCAGATACTGACTAATCGCTCAAAGCCTTCCTGATCTTCGGCCTTCAGTCCCTTCATTCTGTTTTTGAACAGTTCCAGTTGGCTTGCCGGAACATTGAACATGAAATTCGGGTAGCTGCCGATAATGCCTGGATAAATTGTCAGTTTGTCGTTTTCTGGCTGATAGCGCAGACTCTCCCCGAATAAAAACGCAACGCTACTGTGTGCGCGGTCGCGGATAACGGTGTAAATCGTGCGCTCGCCCTGGTCATTATAAACTCGTAAAAAAGTAAGGTCGGGCAGATAATTTATGCCAGGCAGGAATTCGGCACGAACAGCGGCCAGCTCAGACAGTATCTGATCGGATTGCTGGATCCAGTCTGGTTGATCTTTACGGCCACAATCACTGCCGCCGCAACGATTGACCGGGTCGTCGCGCTCGGCATTCAGGTCGTGAAAATTCAGCAGTAAGCGGGCACCTAGCTCCGCGTTAAAGGCAGAAGTAGCGTAAGGCACCTGGGAGGGCGTGGTGTCATCCATTTCGGCATAGCTGTAATCAAGTTTCAATTCCGCCGCACCCTGGTACCAGCTTCTCAATACGCGATTGCGCTCGCCGGGCGGAATCAGACGCAGGTAGTCCTGTTCGCCACCGTTACGGATCAGATCAAAATACAGCCGGGTCTGGGCTTGATGGGCTACGTTGCCAAATACGTCGAAGTTGACGACCAGCTCATAATAGGTACGTTCAAAAAGAGGGTAATCCATCCACCAACTGGTCAGCGGCACTTGGCCGATCAGCCCACGCTGCACCGATGCATTGTCGTTGTGGCGGAAAATAGTGAGCAGAGCATTGGTGTTGGTGCCATCGCCATCCCAAATGTGATCTAAAGAAGCGCCATTTGGATAGGCTTCCCGGTAAGCCTTGTTTCGCAACTCACGGTATTGGTTGCGCTTGGTTTTATAAGCCAGCCAGTTAGCACCAAGCTTCAGCAACTCATCGTTCTGGCCAGGCAACGCCAGCAATGGGGTCGCTGCCTCGGCAAAGGCCGGGTCGGTAATGAACAGGTCATCTTCGGGATCGTGAAAAACAGCCCAGAAGTGGTCGCGGATAACATCCGTGGCAATCTGGCCCCTGCATACCGGCCCCCGGATAAATGACCGGACAAAGTACTCTGCGTTATCCAGCATGAACTGGTAGCGCGCCCTTGCCGGGATAGCTGCAAAAGTAGCAAACGGGTTTTCCCGGTTTTCCGGGCTGTAATCCGGCAGTTCTTCCGGCTGCCAGTTGCTGGCCCCGAACAGTTCACGGGTGCGCTCAAACTGGTCCTGGCCAAAGTCAAAGATAATATGACGCTTGTGAACAATACTGCCAGTCAACGGCTGAAGCCGGTAATACAAAGGGCCTTCCGGGTCGTCATTAGGACGGCGGGTGGCGATGATTTCCACGGCTTCGCCCGGGGGCGTGTGGGAGCGAACAATCTGAAAAAAGCGGGTGTCAGAGCCATCATCTTCAAAGTACAGATGCGCGAGATAAAGGTGTTCGTAAATCCATCGGCTCAGTAGTTGCTGGCGTGCGTTGCGGGCATTGAGCCAGTTTTCCCAGCGGTCGATGTAAGCCTGGTCAGCCCTGGTTACCTCAGCCACTTCCGGGCTGACGGCGCCACCCTGATCAAGCCAGCCCGTCAGCGTGGCATATTCGTCATCAGTCAGGCCGGTAACAGCCAGAGGCATGCCTTCATAGGGGTGGTCACTGGCATAATCTGAGAAATCTTCATTGCTGACACACTGGTTAACCCGCGCAAGGCCGAGCTCTATATTGCCCGGCAACTTGCTGTTAGGGGCAAACTGATACTGTTTACCCAGGCGAATCATATTTTCAAACAGGCTTCGGGTCTGGTCGCCTCTGGCCAGCACTGAGTAAAAGCCCATATCCCGCCATTGCTGTTCCGTTTGGGCATCTATGCCCAGCCGTGTGGTTTTCTGGGTTTTAGTTCGCGCACCGTCGTAAACCGCCAAGGGGTATGCACCGCGAATCAGGCCATCAGAAGACTCCAGCTTTAACTGACAAGGGGCATCGAAACAACCGTGGCAGGCCAGACATTTGGCTTCAAGAATCGGGCGAACATCCTCATTGAAGCTGACTGATTGCTTTGTTGCTGTTGGCAGTGCCAACTTTTCTGCAGGAGGAGCTATACTTTCAGCACAGCCAGCCAGAAAAAGCACAGTCAAAAATACAGAGGCGAGCGTTCGTACCATCGGGGACTCCTTTCCGGATGTTTTCAGAACTATAGTGGGTTCAACGTGTATTCGCTATGATCGTTTTCCTGTATTTTATTCGTTTCTGGCCAAATTTCATGCCAGCACTACAATGTGATGCTGTTGATTTTGTGTGTAGATATGCGCATAGCTGGGGGCCTGTAAAAAACCCCATGATCGCGTCAATTAACGGAGCCACAGTGCACTGTGGCATCTTTTTATTGTGTTGTTTTGTGGAGGAATATCCCGCCCATGGCCGAGTCTGCCAACGCCGTTATCGAAGATTACTACAGCGCCGAAACCTTTAACCGCATTCGTCAGTTTGCTGACGGCAAGAAAACACCTTTTGTGGTGATTGATACCGAAACAGTTGATCGTCAGTACGATGAGCTGATGGAGGGGTTTCCTTTTGCCAGAATCTATTATGCTGTGAAAGCCAATCCGGCACCGCAGATTCTGTCCATGTTGCGCGACAAAGGGGCTAACTTTGATATTGCCTCTATCTACGAGCTGGAAAAGGTTCTTGCGCTGGGTGTAACCGGAGATCGAATCAGCTATGGCAACACGATAAAGAAGTCGGAAGATATCCGGGCTTTCTATGAGAAAGGCGTGCGCATGTTTGCAACAGACTCTGAGGCAGATCTGCGCAATCTTGCAAAAGCCGCTCCGGGTTCAAAAATATACGTTCGTATATTGACTGATGGCACTCAAACAGCCGACTGGCCGCTGTCTCGCAAATTTGGCTGTGAGAGCGATATGGCTATGGACTTGCTGATTCTGGCTCGCGACCTGGGCCTGGTACCTTATGGCATCTCTTTCCATGTGGGCTCTCAGCAGCGGGAAATTGGCGCATGGGATTCGGCTCTGAACAAGGCTAAGGTTATTTTTGAGCGCCTGAAGGAAGAGGACAATATTGAACTGAAAATGATCAATATGGGCGGCGGCTTCCCGGCTAATTACATCAACCGTACTAATGAATTGAGAGTGTACGCGGAAGAAATCACCCGCTTCCTGAGCGAAGACTTTGGCGATGAACTGCCCGAGATTATTATCGAACCGGGGCGCTCACTGCTTTCTAATGCCGGCGTACTGGTGAGCGAGGTGGTGCTGATTTCCCGTAAATCCCGTACTGCGTTGCACCGCTGGGTTTACACCGATGTAGGCAAGTTTAATGGTTTGATTGAAACTCTGGATGAAGCGATCAAGTTTCCCATCTGGACGAATAAAACCGGTGAGGGCGAAGACTGTGTTATTGCCGGACCAACCTGTGACAGTGCCGACATCATGTATGAGAACCATAAATACGCGTTACCGTTAAATCTGGCAATCGGAGACCGTATGTACTGGTTTTCTACCGGCGCATATACCACTACCTACAGTGCCGTTGAGTTTAACGGCTTCCCCCCGCTGAAAGATTACTATATTTAGCCGACAACCATTGATACGACTGCAGCCAGGTTCCGGCTGCAGTCGTAAACCTTAGTTATCGCTGGTATCTGGCAGATACGCACCGTCTTTGTCATGCACTTCCCGGCCGGTAACCGGAGGATTAAACGCGCAGATCAGGCGCATGTCCTCAGTACCACCACGCAGAATATGCTTGTCGTGCTTGTCGAGTGCGTACAGAGTACCGTCCGTTATCTCGTGGGTTTCGTTGGTAGCCAGATCGGTTATAGATCCGTTGCCAGCAACACAGTAAACCGCTTCCAGATGATGTTTGTACCAGAACGTATGCTCAGTGCCGGCCGGAATAATAGTTTCATGAAAAGAAAATCCCATGCCGTCTTTCTTCAGCAGCAACCTGCGGCTGGTCCACTGTTGGGCACTAACCTCCCGTTCGGTCCCAATGATGTCCTGTACTCGTACGATTTTCATATACACTCCCCATTTTCCACTGGAATAGCTTTACAGTATAAACATTCCTTTCAGGTCCGGTTCAACCGCCAGTCATCATAAATAATCATGCTTTGCTCGATTGCATGGGCCAATTCCTGCCTTTGCTGGCCATCAAGGGGCTTTTGCTTCCGGCTTTTATCGAATGCCCGCTGAACAGTCTGCCGGCTTTGCCTGCCAAGGTTCTCCAGCCAGTGATGATCAGCGGGTTCAAGCTCCAGAAGGCCCCGCCCTGCATGGTTTCTGTGGCTGATATGCCACCAGTGATCGATGGCTCTTCCTAATACAACATAGCCGAACTGAATGTCCTGTACGGGGCCGAAACTGGCGGTTTTCAGGCCGTCCTGCAAAACGCCAATGCGAAGTGCTGGCGGCATTAACCGGTCGCCGTAAAAATAGCTCCCGGCAGCACCAATCAGGCCCCCAATCAGAGCTCCGGCACCCAGGGATGTGCCCAAAGTAAGAGCATCAATACCAACGCCACCCACTGCACCGGCACCAAAACCAGCCGTTGCCAGATAGCGCCGGTTAACTGCCCAGATCTTGCGGCTGCTCTCAGAGAACAGATCGTGTTCGCTGTGCCATTCCAGCTCTGCCTCCTGCCGTTTTATCCGCTGGTGCTGATACAAGCGCTCAATCTCTATGCGCAGTGTCTGCTCACGTTTCCGCTGGCGCTTATACCACTGCTCCCGCATTTGCACCGCCAGCGAGTTGTCACTGGTTTCCTGAACCTGCCCGGCGGTCAGGGTGCGGGTTTGCTGGAATGACATAATGTCTTCCAGAGCGCGGGCGACCATCATGGCTGCCTGGCTTCGGCGCTTCAGACGTTGTTGAGACAGAAATTCGGTTGCCTGTTCCAGCGGTTGCTCCCAACCTGGTTCCAGTTGTCCGAAGGCACGCAAAAGGCTTAGATGTTGTTCGAATGGGGCGCGAACGGCATCAAACATGCGTACAACCTGGAAGAACTGGCCAAGTGCTGCCTGCCAGGTATCACTGTAGTCATCGAAACCAATGCTATTGATCAGCGCCAGGCTCGGGCGGCCGGTCCAGCGCAAAATGGCCATCTCGGCTTCATGCTCTGCGCTGTACGGTACGGAGCCGTCTACCACATAGATAATGCCGGCACCCTCAATCAGCGGAGCCAGCAGCTCACACTCGTCCGTAAAACGCCCGTCATTCTGGTGCTGAGTTACGAAGGCTTTGACGGTTTCTGCGCGGTCTGAAGCGGACAGGCTGTGGGCTTCAAGCCATTCAAGAACTCGCCGGGGGCGCTGAAAGCCTGGCGTATCAACCAGTGTGTAAAGGGTGCGACCGTCTACCTTTAAGGGGTAAGACTGGCGCGTCCGGGTTGTGCCTGGCTCGAGGGCAATGGCAATGGCATCGTTCTGGGACAAGGTGGCAACCACGCTGGATTTGCCCTTGTTAGGGTGGCCGACAACGGCGAATACCGGCGTATCCGTCATTATTGCTGCTCCTGTTCAAGATAGGGGTCACGAAATCCCAGGCGAAGCAGGCTAACGCTGACAAACCCCTGTGACATCCGGTCAGCGAAGCGCAGCCATTGCTGTAGTTGATGAGCCGCGGGCTCCTGATGCATGTCCGGGCTCAGCGGAACAAGGGTGACACGGGTTGAAGGTGGCCAGGCGTCCCGTGCAGCCTCAAGAAAATCCTGAAGCTCCCCGGTGGGAGGCTCCCAGCACCGGGTCAGAATGATAACGGTTGGCGGAGAAGACACCTCCAGCTCCGTCGCGATATGCACTCGGGTTTGCTGGTCTTCAGCCAGACTGGCCCGCCCGCCCGCTTTAAATATTCGTGTATTGTTATTAACCAGAGCTCTTGGCAATTCCGGCTCGCCGGCACCGGCCCAGCACAGCAGAACATGGCTGTCCGGAAGCGGTTGCAGGGTAGAGTTTGTGCGGGTGTCTGGCATGTCGGCAGCATCGTTGTGCTCATTGCCGGTGTCTAAAACCGCGGTTTCCATGCGGTACTGCAAGGCATGCATGGCGGGATGCCTGGCCAATAACCGCCGGGCTTTGTGCTGAACAAGAATGGCTGCACATACCGAAAGAATCAGCCGTGGCAAGAGCACCCAGGTTGCCCACAGCATGGTCACAAACGGCCACCATTGGCCCCAGCGTTGTGGATTGATGATGTTTGCTGCTGTGTCAGACCGGTAAAAACGGGTTGCCTCCACCAGCGCCAGATCCGGTACAGCCCCCGGCCAGAACCAGCCCCAGGGCGCGGAGACAGTAACCAGTAACCTGTGGTAGCCGGCCGCGGCGGTTTCCAGTGTGGTGCTCCAGCCAAATGCCAGATCCTGAATCACCACCATAACGAGCAGAGTCAGCAGGCCGCTGATCGCAAAACCAAGGCCACCCAGTTGTGCTGCTCTGGCCATCAGTAAGGGTTGCAGCTTGCTGCCGGGGCCGGGTTGAGCCTCAACACGAAGCCGGTTCAATAGCCATCGCCAGGGTTGCCAGCCAATCAGGGATTGAGCCGTTGTAAACACCGCGAGCAGCAATTGCAATGCAACAAAAGCAAGAATAACCGTAATATTTATACGCTGGCCGCCATCATAAAACAGCAGGCCGATCATCGTGAAAATACCGAATAAGGTGCCAACAGCTATAAAGCCGGAATTAACCCGTCGCCACAGACGAAGCGTTTGCGTGCTGGCTACTGAGCTGCCCGCGCCGCCAGGGCCACTAAGATGCGCTATGTGATTCAGCCATTGCTGCGCATCGGGTTGCTGGTCCCGTTCTTTACAGAGCTGTGCAAATTTCCGGTCACGGCGATGAAGAAAAGCCGGGGGCTGATGTGCATCTCGCTGGCTTACAGCATCAAAATCCAGAAATAGTCGAAGGGCGCTGTTTGTCATGCAGTATCCCGGTGGCGAAGGTAAGATGCGTCGTTTATTAGTGCTAGGATATAGGGATTCCAGTTGTTGATGCCAGATAACGAGAGAATATGCCCCACCTTCTGATGAATCTGCGCCATGTACCCGACGATGAGGCAGACGAGATTCGGGATTTGTTTGAGTCTCATAACGTGCTTTATTATGAAACGCCACCAAGCCGCTGGGGTATCAGTATGGGCGGTTTTTGGGTGCATGACGAAAACGAGGCAGCCCGGGCGCGTCTGTTGCTGAAGGATTATCAGCGACAGCGCTTTCAAACCCAGAGAGAAGCCTACGAAAATCAGCTCGCCCGCGGCGAGGCGGGGCGTGGCATCTGGTCAATGGTACGGAAAAGCCCGGCACGTACACTGGCAGCGGTTCTTGCGATTCTTGTCGTGGCGGGCCTCAGCCTTCTTCCATTTATTCATTTATAAGAAAACACAGGAGAGACAGGTGAGTAATGCAGAGCAGTCAAACGTGGTCTGGTCTCCTTCAAATGACACCCTGACCAACTCCCGGATGGGACGATTTAAAACCTGGCTGGAAGACCAGGAGTATGGGCCATTCGCCGATTACCATGCCTTGCACCAGTGGTCCATTGATAATCTGGACACCTTCTGGAACAGCGTTTGGAATTATTGCGGGCTGGTCTGGGATACCCCC
>DATJDA010000029.1:0-4829 GCA_035497695.1 Marinobacter sp.
AGGTAATCGTTCACCGTTACCAGATGGACACCTTTTCCAGGCAGTGCGTTCAGGTAAACTGCGGCGGTTGCCACAAGGGTTTTACCCTCACCGGTCTTCATTTCTGCAATACGCCCCTCATGAAGCGTAATGCCTCCCACCAACTGAACATCGTAATGACGCATGTGCATAACACGACGTGCGGCTTCACGAACTGTGGCGAAGGCCTCTGGCAAGAGGGAGTCCAGACTTTCGCCTTCATCAATCCGGCGACGAAATTCGACCGTCTTGCCCTGCAACTCGGTATCGGAAAAGCCGCCAAACTGCTCTTCAAGTTCGTTAATGCGCAGCACCATTTTGCGCATTCTCTTCACTTCTCTGGCGTTTTTACTGCCGAACATCTTGGTTGCAAGCTTTGTGAACATAGACCAATGCTTCTTTGATTAAACGGAGGAAGCCGGCATTCTAACCCTATTTCGCAGCAGGACAAAAGGCACGGCTCACACTCGTGAGGGTTTACGATGAATCATCGGTGGCTGCCAAGCCTGGCAGCCTGTTATTTAATACGTTTTTGGTAATACCAGAGGTGTGAAGTAGCCAAACTGTTTACAGAGGAGGGAACATCAGCGGCTTGCGCGTGCCATGTATTTTTCCGGATCTGTAGTACGCCCATTGGATATAACTTCAAAGTGCACATGAGGCCCTGTTGAACGCCCTGTGCTCCCCATCAAGGCAATAACCTGCCCTTTTTGTATTACATCACCCACCTTTACTTTCACTGTCTTACAATGCCCATAGCGGGTAACCAGACCATCACCGTGGTCTACTTCAACCAGGTTTCCATAGCCAGACCGATCGCCTGCCCAGGTCACAACACCACCGGCAACGGAGATTATATCACTACCTTCTTTTCCAGCCAGGTCTACGCCACCATGCCATGTGCGTTTACCGGTGAAAGGATCTGAACGGTAGCCGTACTTCGAAGACAGCCAACCCCACGTAATCGGACGACCTTCAACATACATTTCATCGTCCAGCCTTTGCCGGGAGGCCAGTTTATCCAACAGGCGAAGTTGTTGCTCCCGGTCATCAATCTGCAACTCCAGGCGCTTGATCATGCTGGTCAGATCTGGTGCTGTAAATGACTCCGTCGATGTCGGGCCCTCGGGACCACCGACCGCGGCCGGCTCATTAAAATTAAATTCATCACTGGCAGCCAGCCCGGATTCCACAAATCGCTGGCCCAAGGCATCAAGCCGCAGCAGACGGCCCTGCATCTCGCCAAGACGCAGAGTCAACGCATCAACATTTTGCTGCACATTCTGCTCTACGGTTGCAAGTTCTGCTTTTTGCTCGGCAAGGTGGTGCCGCCACTTTGCGACCAGTTCTGATGGTGTCGGCTCCGCCAGCGCTGCGTTACTTAAGGCTGCCTGGTATCCAATCCAGCCCGAAACAATCAGTAGCGCAGACACCAGAAATGCGCCGCCGGCGACCATGGAGGCATTCAGAGTTAAAACACGGGATTTCCCATGGCGCTTGCCAATAAGGATAATGTTCATATCATCTTCTGGTTTCATCGGTGAGCCGCAACCTTGATCCTTGTAGCGTTGCGCCCCAGAATTTTTCCGAGTGGGTCTGCCATCCATGACAACAACTACGTATAAAAAATCGTAGCATCCGGTAAACATACTCATTTACTACAATGTTAAATGAGTGTAATACAGGTGCTGCGCATAAACCGTGCCGAAGTGTAACCAATCGTAATCAGGGTCGTCGAGTAAAATGTCACCATGAAGCAAAAAAGTGAACAAAAAATGATCTTTGACAGCGTTGGAGGCACTCCAGTCCTGAAAGACCTGATCGCCAGGGCAGAGCTTCACAAGCAGGCGGAGGGCCGGATTCTGGATACACTTCCCTCTGACTTGCAGGCTGGCACACGGTTTGTCAGTTGCAAAGACGGCGAACTGACCCTCTCCACAGACAATGCAGGAAGAGCCAGCCAGCTTCGCTTTCGCCAACATGAAATCATGGAAAAACTGCGTGAGAACGAATTGTTCCGTTTTATCTGGAAGCTGAAAGTGAAGGTGCAACCTCCCCGCTTTCGGGAAAAGCCACAATTACGAAAAATAAGTCTCAGTAAAGAAAACGCCCAGCTTCTCAAAGAAGAAGCCAGGCACACGAAGGATAAAAAATTACGCGAGGTTCTCGAAAAACTCGCCAGCCACGTCCAGAATTAGGCTTCCAGCCTTAAACCTGAGCAGCCAGTATTGGCTTCACATAGGAAATAGGCGCGTTTGCCTCGTCGTCAAAGGTGACGACTTCCCATGCATCTTCTTCTGCCCTTAGTTTGCGCAACAGCTTGTTATTCAGCCCGTGACCGGACTTAACTCCCCGGAACTCACCGATAAGGCTATTGCCCAGCAGATAAAGATCGCCAATGGCGTCAAGCACCTTGTGCTTGACAAACTCATCTTCGTAGCGAAGACCGTCTTCATTCAGAATTTTGTAGTCATCGACGACGATGGCATTATCAACACTGCCGCCCAAAGCCAGATTCATCGCTCGCAGCTTCTCAATATCCCGCATGAACCCGAAGGTACGTGCACGGCTGACTTCTTTTACAAAAGACGTGCTGGAGAAGTCTACAGTTGCGATTTGTGCCCGCCCTTTAAATACCGGGTGGTCAAAATCAATGCTGAAGCTGACTTTAAAACCTTCAAACGGTAGAAAAGTAGCTTTTTTATCGCCCTCTTCAACCGTCACTTCCCGCTTAATCCGAATAAAGCGCTTGGCCGCATCCTGCTCAGCAATGCCTGCAGACTGCAGCAAGAACACAAACGGACCGGCAGAGCCATCCATAATTGGCACTTCCGCTGCACTGAGCTCGACAAAGCAGTTATCAATACCAAGACCAGCCATAGCAGACAACAAATGTTCTATCGTCGCCACACGAACGCCGTCTTTTACCAGTGTTGTGGACAGCATGGTCTCACCGACATTTTCCGCACAGGCACGGATCTCAACCACAGGGTCCAGGTCAGTGCGTCGGAAAATAATACCCGAATCTACCGGAGCCGGCTTTAGTGTCAGGTAAACTTTCTCACCTGAGTGTAATCCAATCCCGGTAGCACGGATGGTGTTTTTAAGGGTTCGCTGTCTGATCATCAGTTCATTATTCCATCATAAAATGGCGATATTCTAAGCAAGAATGATCTCGCAGAATATCAGAAGATAAGACTGAATACCATTCAACCACCTCAATACTGTCTAACATTCCAACAGCGCAAGGCAATGGGCAATCAGCGCATATTCCCACCGGTTATATCGCTCCACTTGTTATATGCGAAACCTGAAACCGGTTCGTAATCGCATCAGCTTATCAGTCGGCCTGCCTGCGAAGAAATGCGGGAATATCGAGATAGTCCACGCTTTGCTCTTCGCTCTGTTTGCTTTGATCAATCGCTACGTTGCCATGAGCGACCGCACGACGACGCAATATAGCGGGTCGATCTAACTGCCGGTAATCGGTTTTGCCGTCCAGGGTGCGGGTATTATCAACAACCTTGGTTGGCTTTTCACGCTCAGCACCCAAGCCGGTTGCAACCACGGTGACCTTCAGTTCGTCCGCCATTTCCGGATCGATCACAGTACCAACAACAACAGTAGCTGTATCAGACGCAAACTCGCGCACAATATCACCAACTTCCGCAAATTCACCCAGGCTCAGGTCCATACCCGCAGTAATATTAACCAGAATACCTTTGGCACCCTGCAAGTTGACATCTTCCAGCAGCGGGCTGCGAATTGCTGCCTCAGCAGCCTCGCGGGCGCGGTTTTCACCCGTTGCCCTGCCAGTGCCCATCATGGCCATACCCATTTCAGACATCACGGTTTTCACATCGGCGAAGTCGACGTTAATCATTCCGTTGCGGGTAATCAAATCAGCAATGCCCTGAACTGCGCCCAGCAAAACATCATTGGCAGCTGCAAATGCATCCAACAAGCTGGTTTTCTTGCCCAGCACCGCCAACAGCTTTTCGTTCGGGATGGTAATTAGTGAGTCGACGCTCTCCTCGAGCTCTCTGAGGCCGGCCTCAGCAATGCTCATGCGCTTTGCGCCTTCAAACATAAATGGCTTGGTAACGACCGCTACGGTCAGAATGCCTAATTCACGGGCAACTTCCGCCACAATAGGCGCAGCGCCAGTGCCAGTGCCACCGCCCATACCAGCGGTTATAAACACCATATCTGCACCGCTCAGTGATTCAGCAATGCGATCACGATCTTCCATTGCAGACTGGCGGCCTACCTCCGGATTAGCACCAGCTCCCAGGCCTTTGGTGATGTTGCCACCCAGCTGAATTATTTGGCGGGCGTCCATACCGGCCAATGCCTGAGCATCGGTATTTGCGCAAATAAACTCTACGCCCTCAATGTCACTGTTGAACATATGGCGCACAGCATTACCACCGCCCCCACCAACACCAACTACTTTTATGACTGCGTTTTGCTGGATATTATCGATAAGTTCAAACATTTTCCCCACTCCTTCGTGCTGTTTTTCAACCTTGTTTCAGGCTGTTTATCCGAGATTGTATTTTCGAGATACCTTCGTTTACTGCATGCCGGACACCGTCAGAAATGATCGGTGAACCAGGCTTTCATGCGCTCGAACAAGGAGGGAGCTTCTTCCCCTTTGAGCACCGGCGCCCGCCCCAGATCCATCTGGCGGAAGCCATAAATCAACAACCCCACCCCAGTTGCGTAAATCGGGTTGTTAACCACCTCCGTCATACCAGAGACTGCCTGCGGACAGGCCAGCCTTACTGGCATGTGGAAGATTTCCTCAG
>DATJDA010000030.1:0-6237 GCA_035497695.1 Marinobacter sp.
TACAGGCATCGGCTGGCAATCTGATGTTGTTCGTGATTTTGTAGATTCGGTCCAGGGCTGCTCCGTGGTTGTCATGTTCTTCCCGCATAACGGAAACCGGAATGATCGCCAATCCCTCAACACCACGGGCAATCATGGGAAAGAGGATCTGCTCTTCCCTCGACATGTGATGTTCCAGTTGTTTCATCATGGCTTCAAGCTCGGCTGCTAACCCTGCCGGGCATTCGGGGTGGCCTCCATGAACCCTCTCAACCCGTTTTGACAGACGAATCAGCTCCGGCAGTTGTTCCCGGTGAACATCATGAAAACGACTGAGAATATGTTCAATCAATTCCTCTGTGGCCGCCTCTGCAGGGTTCAGTTCTGAGCTCTGATGTTCTGAACGGGCCTGAATGGAAGCCACTATAGAGTTGATATCCAGCCCTTTCTTGTCGGCCGCATCTTTAAGCGAGACGGCCCCACCGCAACAAAAATCGAGCTTGAGCTTATGCAATACGGCGGTCGCGCCGGGAATGTCACGGGCAATCTGGCCCAGTGGAAGCATTGCGATATCCATAGCCTGATCTCTCAAGAGAAGGTGTAAAACTGATAAGATATAAAAATAATACATCTTTGTTTGGCGATATGTAACCAGACGTCTGTAATTTTTATACCTCTTGTGGGCTCTCGTGGTTTTTTGAGTTTTCGGTTTGACAGCGTCTCTGAAATACCTATCATTAATGTATTTGAAATAGATGTTTAACTGGATGTGTGCAAGAGGTGGTGCGTGGAAAGACTGTTATTTTACTCAAACAGCGTACTGGCGGGCTCGGCCATCGGGCTGATGATTAGTGTGTTGTTTGCCTACCCGTTGGCCGAACAGCTTGCGATGGCGTGGCAAATCACCGCCCATATAGGTACAGTTCTGTTCGCTTTGGGCGTAAAGATTGGCTATGTTTGCAGGCTGATATTTTTAAAACGTTTGGGGAGACCTGTACACTGAATACCGGTAGACTGGATGCAGATATAGAAGGGGAAGAGGTTCTCTCTATGAGCGCACCGTCCGGTAGTCTCGGCTTTCGGATTCTTGCGTATATTTCAGCTGCTCTGGCTGTGGCGGGCATAGTGCTGCCTTTACTGCCTACCACACCGTTTGTGTTATTGGCGGCCTATTTTGCCAGTAAAGGGTCTCCAGCCTTTGCCCGCTGGCTGGAAGAGCATCCGCAATTTGGTCCGGCGATTAACGATTGGCGAGAGCGCAGGGCAATCCCGGTCAAGGCAAAGGCGCTGGCTTGCGGCATGATGGTGCTGAGCTGGACAATCATGTTTCTGGTGGGTGTTTCCACGTTCGTTCTGATTGTTTCAGGAACCTGTTTGAGCGGCATAGCCTGTTATCTGCTGACACGACCCTCAAGTTGAACAACTGCATATATTAACCGGAGTACTGATATGCATATCACCCGTTATACAGATTATTCAATACGCGTACTGATATATCTGTCGGTGCAGGGTGATCGTCTGACCACCATTCAGGAAATTGCCGACAGCTATGAGATTTCCAAAAATCATCTTATGAAAGTTGTCCATCAGCTAAATAAAATGGGCTACATAGAGACGGTTCGCGGCAAGAATGGCGGCATGAAGCTTGTTATGGCACCCAAGGATATCAATGTGGGTGTGCTGGTTCGTGAGACCGAGCAGGACCTTAATATGGTGGAGTGCTTTTCATCGAAGAATGCCTGCAAGATCACTCCGGTTTGTGGCATGAAACCCATGTTTGAAGAAGCCCTGAATGCGTTTCTGGCGGTGCTGGATAAATACACCCTGGCCGATGTGATTCCGGGCAAGCACAAACCACAATTGCTCAGGCTGCTCCAAATAGCCTGACACAGCGATACAGAATATTACGAACAAAATCTATTAATGCCTCCCGGTTTCGTGTTTGTTTGGCTAGTATCAGGTTATCGCTAATCAAATAACAATAGATGTCGGAGCTGATTTGATACGTGTCGCCCTGTTGGCGTTGCTGGTTCTGGTTTCCTTTGAAACCCTTGCGACCGGGATTCCCGATGGTTTCCCTGTTGTACTGACTGAAAGCAGCAGCCGGGTGGATATATCCCGGCACTTAACCTACTACGAAGACCCTTCCTCCAGTCTGAATATTTCAGAAGTTGTCCAAAGTTGGCCCCGGATCGCTTCCACGGAAATTCCGGATGAGGCCTACAATTTTGGCTTTACGAATTCCACCTATTGGTTTCATACCCGTGTTGAAAACACATCCAGCCAGAATAATCGCTGGGTGATTGAGGGGCTTTATCCGATTATTGATGAGATGGAGCTGTTTATCCTCAGGGCGGACAAACGCATTGAGCGCCAGATTGCTGGCGACTCGGTTCCATTCAGGCATCGGCCGATAGACCACCACAGTATTAATTTTGTTCTGGATCTGCCGAAAGGTCAGAGTGTTGATCTTTTTTTCCGGGTTAAAACTTCGGGAGCGGTGCAAATGGGCACCTTGTTGTGGAGTAAGGATGGCTTCAGCTCGTCAGATCATCAGGAGCAGTTTCTGCTCGGCCTTTATTACGGCTTGTTGGTGTGTATAGCAACTTTTAACCTGCTGATTTTTCTGTCGTTCAGGGATGTGAACTACCTTTGGTATGTGTCTTATATTTTGACCTATGGGGTGCTTCAGTTCACCTTGAACGGATTGGCGTTTGAGCATTTCTGGCCCGAGTCGCCCTGGTGGAATAACCGGGCTGTAGCAACTCTGATCGCGGCCGGCATGTTTTGTATTCTTGGTTTTTCCCGGTCGTTCCTGGCATTGAAAGAAAATGTTCCCCTGCTTGAGAAGATCTTTGTGGGGCTGATGGTGTTTTTTGCCGTTGCAGCGGCGGGAGCGCTGATTTACCCCGATTATGGCCCGATCATACGATTAAATACCTTTATGGCGGCCGTGTCTGTGGGGTTGGTTCTCCTGGCTGGTGCGCTTTCCTTATACCGAAAATACCGGCCAGCCCGATACTTTATGTTGGCGTGGACCGCATTGCTGATTGGAATGTTTTTGTACACCCTAAAGACTTTTGCGCTGGTGCCTGCCAATTTCATCACTGAGTACAGTATTCAGATCGGTTCGGCATTCGAAGTCATTTTGCTCTCTCTTGCCTTGGCGGATCGATTTCGGCTGATGAGCCTGAAAGCCCAGAGGATTCAGCGAGAAATGACTGAAAGGCTGGAGTCTCGGGTTGCCGAGCGCACGTCGGCGCTGGAGGCCGCCAACAAACAACTGGAGGCGCTCAGTTCAACGGACGGATTAACTGGAGTCTTTAACCGACGCCACTTTGATAACCATCTGGATGAAGAATTGATGCGTTGCCGGCGTCAGGGACCTGTTTCGCTGATCATGATCGATGTCGATCATTTCAAGGCGCTAAATGACAAGCTCGGGCATCAGGCAGGTGATGCCTGCCTGCGCCAACTGGCAGAAGTATTCACCCGGGCTGTCCGGCGAGAAACGGATATTGTTGCCCGTTACGGTGGAGAGGAATTTGCCATAATTCTACCCTACACCGATGCCCTGGGAGCTCAGGCTGTGGCAGACAAACTGCGCGCCGGTGTTGAGAGGGATCTCTGTTTTGAATGGGAAGGCCAGCAGGTGACGGTTACCATCAGTCTTGGTGTATCAACAGCCCCTGAAACCGCGCTTGTTGAGCCGGACCAGCTTGTTGCGGCCGCAGATGAGGCTCTTTATGAGTCCAAGCAGGCGGGCCGGAATCGGGTAACCGCCCGCACACCCAATGTGCAACCTTCTGGCAACTTTAACCCGGTTATGCCGTAGTCGCTCTGCCAGCCAGTCGCGCTGGCAGGGAGTATCTGAGAATCCGCTTTACGACGGTGCCATACTGCCGGGCAAAGCTGCCGGTGTTATAAGGGATCTCGTGTTTTTGGCACACGGCTTGTACTTTCTCTGAAATTTCCGGATAGCGATGTGCAGGCAAGTCGGGGAACAGATGGTGCTCAACCTGGTAGCTCAGGTGCCCGCTCAGAATATGCAGCCATTTTCCGCCGGTAAAGTTTGACGAGCCCGTGAGCTGTCTCAGATACCAGTGGCCCTTGCTTTCACCCTCGCACTCCTTTTCGCTGAATGTTTCTGCATCCTGAGTGAAATGGCCGCAGAATATAACGGTGGATGACCAGAGATTGCGGATCAGATTGGCCCCCAGGTTTCCCGTCAGGACAATGGGTGCCACAGGAAAGGTGATTAGTGGAAAGAAGATATAATCCTTGAATGCCTGCCGCCCACCCTTGCGAGCAAAATCTTTGAGAAACGGCACTTTTTCGCGAAGGCGGATTTCCCCTCGGCGAATTCTCTCGAACTCCAGTTCGTGCAAACCAACCCCCCACTGAAAGAATACGCTAAGCAGAATGTAGTTAATGAACTGCAGGGTATGTAGCGGATGCCACTGTTCATCATCGCTCAGGCGTAATAATGCATAACCGTAATCCCGGTCTTTGCCAATGATGTTGGTGTAGGTGTGGTGCTCATAGTTATGAGTACGACGCCAGGAATCACTGGAGCAGGCGGTATCCCATTCGTAGCTTTGGGAGTGCAGGTTCGGGTCGTTCATCCAGTCGTACTGACCATGCATTACGTTGTGGCCAATCTCCATATTTTCTATGATTTTCGAGAGGCCAAGTGCAGCGGTGGCGGCAACAAACACCGGTGGAATAAAACCAAATGGCATCATGATCCGGCCACCGATTTCCAGTGAGCGGTGCAAGCGCAGAATGCGGCGAATATAGAGTGCGTCCCGTTCACCGAGATTTGCCCGCACCTCGTCCCGAATGGCGTTAAAATCCTGCTCCAGTTCTCTGAGCTGTGCTTGTGTCATCTGTTTCATGGTGTTTCTCCCTGCGGAGCTTGCAAACTCCGCGAAACTGCTTTGTATTCACAATTAAACATTGATGGAAACCGGCCCGCTGGGCACCGATATGCAAAGCTGGATGTCTTCCTCTCCGGGGCTGGACGCCTGGCCTGTCAGCCGGTTAACAACAGTGCCGCTGGTTTTCCGGCAACTGCACTGATGGCAAATGCCCATGCGGCAGCCATAGCGCGGCGAAAGCCCTGCGGCTTCAGCAATTTCCAGCAGGGTGGCGTCACCTTCAGAACTGACCTCGACGTCGCTTTTAGTGAACAAAACGACGCCGCCCAGACCTTCGTTACTCAAGTCAACTCTTGAAGTGGAAAAAAAGGTGCTGTGAATGTCTGCCGCATCTATGCCGCGCTTGTGCAGAAGCTCGTTGGCCAGATCCATCAATCCTTTAGGGCCGCAAAGGTATATCTGCCGTGCTTTCAGACCGGGCACAGCCTCGAAGTCCTGATCGGACAGGTAACGGGGTGTTTTCCCCTCATTGCTGGCAATGATCTTCATAGAGAGCGCCGGATAGCTTTCTGCTAGTGCCTCAAGCCGTTCCTTGCCAATAATGTCTGATGATGTGCGTACGTAATAAAGTAGTGTGACCGGTGCCCGGAAATCATCAAAAGCCATGGTTTCCAGTTGGCTCAGAATAGGAGTAATGCCACTGCCTCCGGCAATAAATAAAACCGGCTGTGTATGTTCAGGGATCAGGAAATCCCCAAAGGCATCGCCAATGCCAAGAACTGCGCCGGGTTTCAGGTGGTCATGTAGCCAATTGGTTACAAGGCCGCCGGGTAAGCGTTTGATGGTCAGTGTAACCTGGCCCTGTTCCTGCCAGAGTAGGGGTGGGCTGGACAGGCTGAAGGTACGGTTACAGCGGGTACCGTCTATTTCAGTACAGATGTTCACATGCTGGCCTGCTTTAAAACCACCCCAACGGGTTGAGGGTTTTAAAACGAACGTTTTGGTATCTGATGTGTCCTGAATAATTTGTTCAACCCGGGCGGGTGTGTACGCTTGTACCCACATGGGGTTTACCTGTGCCAGCAGGGGATCGAAGAAGGTAGCCGGGTTGTCCCTGTTAAAAAGCTGCCTGCCGATCCAGTGAAATGCTTTGGTCTGACGTTGTCTTGCTAACATGATGTTGATCTCCATTGTGCCAGATGCATGTTTGTGTGCACGTGTGCACTAATGTGTACAACTGTACACAGCTACTGCATTGCTAACAATAAATGCTTTTCTATTGGCACATAATGACAAGCGTTTTGTGATTTAGAGCTCATGGATGTGTACACTTGTAACCACGCGCTGCAGTAAACGGTATGGGTAACAATGGCAGAGA
>DATJDA010000031.1:0-5256 GCA_035497695.1 Marinobacter sp.
GTGTAGGCAGCAAAATTTTCCGATGACATCAGTGCAATCCGCAACACATCGGAGCGACGCATTTCCGAGCCTATCCGAATTCTGCTATAGGCGTTTGCTGCTGCAGGTGTATGGCGCTTTTGGAATGTCAGCCAGGCATCCAGTGGCTCACCTGAATCGAGCACGACCAGTGCCGTCATCAGTTTGGTAATGGAGGCGATAGGAACCGGACGATCAGCATGCTTGCCATAGATCAGCCGGTCATCGCCGGCCCAGGCCACTGCTGCATTAACCGAGGCAAGATTTGGCCCTTGTGAGGCAATTGGCATTTCTTTCGCGCTGGTAGCCCCGGACTGTGCCGCCACCGCTGATGGCAAATTCAGCAGAATAAACATCACCAGCGGGGTAATTCCGCGTATTCTCATCAGTTAAATCCTGTTATTTGTTCTCGAACCGTGCGACCCGCCTGATGATAAATCCGGTCACACCTTCATTATTCATTGTGGCAGAAATCGACGTAACTATAGCTGGTATATACTGCTTCGTAACGTTACAGCACAGAAACCGAGGTAATTATGCACGGCGAATACAAGGTTCCGGGTGGCAAACTGGTGGTGGCCAATGTTGAAGCCGATAACCAACACTTAACCAGTGTAAGTATTTCTGGTGACTTCTTCCTGGAGCCAGACTCGGCACTGGAAACAATCAATCAGGCACTTGTGGGCTTGCACCTTAACGCAAATGTCAGTCAGATAAGCCAGGCTATTGAGAATTCTTTAGGCGAGAACGTGATGATGGCTGGTTTTTCCCCACAAGCCATTGCCATTGCAGTACGCCGGGCTTTGGGCAAAGCCAGCGGTTGGCATGATCATGTATTTGACGTTATTCCAGCGCAAACCTTGCCCGCTGTACAGCATGTTGCCCTGGATGAGGTTATTGTGAATGCGGTTGCCAGCGGCCAGCGTGGCCCCACGCTGCGTTTTTGGGATTGGCCAGACTCGGTAGTGGTCATCGGTTCGTTTCAGTCATTAAAAAATGAAATCGATTCTGAAGGAGCAAAGCGCCATGGCATTGAAGTGGTGCGTCGGGTAACCGGTGGTGGAGCCATGTTTATGGAACCTGGCAACTGCATTACCTACTCACTGGTGGTGCCGGTATCTTTGGTAGAAGGTTTAAGCTTTGAGCAATCCTATGCCTTTCTGGATGACTGGGTATTAGGTGCCTTAGCCGAAGTGGGCATCAAGGCGCACTACGTACCTCTTAACGATATAGCCTCAGACAAGGGCAAAATTGGCGGAGCAGCACAAAAGCGCTTTGCCAACGGCATTGTATTACATCATGTCACCATGGCTTACGATATTAATGCAGACCGCATGCTGGAAGTGTTACGCATTGGCCGGGAAAAACTGTCAGACAAAGGTACCACCAGCGCCAACAAGCGTGTAGACCCGATGCGCAGCCAAACTGGCATGGCGCGTGAAACAATTATCGAATCATTTATCAATCACTTCCAACAGCGTTATAGCAGCCAGCTAAGCCAATACAAAGAGCAGGAATTAGCTCAGGCGAAAATACTGCTGGAAGATAAATTCATGAACCCGGAGTGGGTAGCCAAGGTGCCATAAAAGGCACCTGGCTTTCACTAGCAGAACACAAAGAATGTATCAGTACGGCAGATCGGTAACAGCACCCAGAGATGCCGAACTGACAGTACGTGCATACTTGGCCAGTACACCCCGCTTGTAGTGGGGTTCTGGCGCACGCCAGTTTTTACGACGACGCTCCAGTTCAGATTCTGGAACATCCAGCACAATCTTATTACTGACCGCATCAATCGTAATGGTATCGCCATCTTCAACCAGGGCTATCGGGCCACCCTCAGCAGCTTCCGGCGTTATATGACCAACCACAAAGCCATGGCTGCCACCAGAGAACCGGCCATCGGTGATCAGTGCTACATCGTTACCAAGCCCCTTGCCCATAATAGCCGAGGTGGGAGTCAGCATTTCACGCATGCCCGGACCGCCTTTTGGCCCCTCATAGCGGATAACCAACACATCACCGGCAACCACTGTGCCATCCATAATGCGCTCCTGAGCTTCTTCCTCAGAATGAAACACCCGTGCTTTGCCGGTAAAATGCGTGCCTTCTTTACCTGTGATTTTTGCAACCGCACCGGTTGGCGCCAGATTACCGTACAGAATACGCAAGTGAGTATCTGCCTTGATCGGGTTGCTGAAAGCACGGATGATGTCCTGCCCTTCCGGATAAGGCTCAACATCTGCCAGGTTCTCAGCCAGAGTCTTCCCGGTAACGGTCATGCAGTCGCCGTGCAGCAATCCGTGATCCAGCAGCATTTTCATCAGCGGCTGAATACCACCAATTGCCACCAGTTCCGACATCATGTACTGGCCGCTCGGCCTCAGATCTGCCAACACCGGAACCCGTTTGCCGATTTCTACAAAATCATCGAGTGAAAGCTCAACATTCGAGGTGCTTGCCATCGCCAGCAGGTGCAACACAGCATTGGTAGAGCCGCCAAGGGTAATAACTACGGTAATTGCGTTCTCAAACGCTGCACGAGTCATAATATCAGATGGCTTGATATCTTTTTCCAGCAGGTTCATCACGGCAACGCCAGCGGCACGACAGTCTTCCAGCTTGTTGTTGGATACTGCGTTCTGGGCCGAACTACCGGGCAGGCTCATGCCCATAGCCTCAATGGCAGAAGCCATGGTATTGGCCGTGTACATGCCTCCACAGGAGCCGGGGCCCGGAATGGCTGTTTCTTCAATTTGCTTTACTTCAATCAGGCTCAGATCGCCCCGTGCATGGGCACCAACCGCCTCGAATACGGAAACAATATCCGTATGATTTTTGCCGGGCAGAATGGTACCGCCATAAACAAACACCGAGGGCCGGTTCAGCCGGGCCATTCCTATCAGGCAGCCGGGCATGTTCTTGTCACACCCGCCAATGGCGACCAAACCATCAAAGCCTTCACAGCCAACTACAGTTTCGATTGAATCGGCAATCACCTCCCGGGACACCAGAGAATACTTCATGCCCTCAGTGCCATTGGCAATACCATCCGATATGGTGATCGTATTGAAGATCAATGACTTGCCGCCCGCCTCATCAGCGCCCGCAGCAGACTCTTCCGCCAACCGGTTAATGTGCATGTTGCAGGGGGTGAGGCTACTCCAGGTAGAAGCAATCCCTATCTGGGGCTTCCGGAAATCATCATCGTTAAAACCTACCGCGCGCAACATGGCCCGGCTTGCCGATTTGCCAACGCCATCCACGACGGCGGCAGAATAACGGCGACGTTTGTCATCAGTCATCAGAAACTCCTGGATACAGATCTCTCGGATTTAATCGTTATAGGATGTTTATCAACTCAGAATGTCAGAAAAAAAGTTACGGCTCAACGGCCTGTGTTGATCAGCATCTACTGGGCGAGCCTCAGCATACTAAAAGATTTATTCCGGGAGTATCTTTTAGAGCTCAAACCTACCGGCCAATTACTACGGTGCCGCTTCCAATCAGGACTCCACCGCATGACACAGCACTGCCGGTAACCGCAGCCGGCTTGCCGTTGATGATTACCGTTGAAGATCCGGCAGCGATTATACGCGGATGCGGCGCATGTTTGGGCTTGGAGTGCGGAGCCAGAGGATCGCCCATGCGCGCGACGGGTTTGCCGTCAACCAATACATCTGGAGAGCCGGCGATAACCGGTGTTGGGGGAAACCCCTGATGATCCATTCCCGGATCACCAAGCAGAACAATTGCCTTACTCATAACCTGCATCCTTTCACTGTTATCTGATCCCTGAAAACTTCGCCTGTTGCAGGCGGTATTCAACCCGGAATACTACCCTGAAAAGGCCAGAAAACCAAAACGGGAGCCCTGCCGGAGATGGCCGGACTCCCGAAATACAGGAAGATTCTCAGGCTACCGGCACAAGCTGCCGGTTTCCGGCACCTGGCAACACTCTTCGCGATGCACTGCGAGTTGTGTCAGCGCTGTAGTCTCTGGATTTTATGGTATCCACAAAGTGCCAGTCGGCACGCGCCTCCTGGGACGTAAACGTAACCACCATATAGCCCCGCTGAGTAATATTCAGATACTCAAGATGATCAACCAACAAGGCGATGCCGTGCTCTGCTGCCCCAACAAGCTCATCAGGCAAATTAAGGTATTCCTCCAATCCCGGTGAAGAGACCGAAGACGTGGCAAATTCGACACCAATCTGATTGCCCTGATGATCTTTCAGGTTATTACCCCAGGCGTTGTGAGTGTCTCCGGCCAGCACCACCAGATTTTTATCCAGTTGACGTGCGGTTCCCAACACCACCTCACGCTCATACTGATAGCCATCCCAGGCATCCAGACTATAAGGCGCTTTGGTATTGATTCGAGCCAACTCCTGCTCGGTCAGGCTTGGATCACCTTGCATAAACCGGCCTTTGAGTGTTGCAAGCGCATCCAGTGCTGCCGGCAGGCCTTCGAACTGCTCGGTTGCGATGGCCATTAGCAATTCCGCAGGCAGATCCATTCTGCCCATCAGCACCTGCTGGCCCAGAACCTGCCAGGTTGCCGTTGATTGGCTCAGAGACGCCTGTAACCACAATAACTGTTCAGCGCCAAGCATCGTACGGTTTGTACTACCCACATCTGCAGCAAAGCGCGCCGCATCCAGGCTTCCGTCACTGGTAAAATAATTCATATAATCCAGTTGTTCATCGCGGCCGATAAGCCGGGTATCCAGCATGTGCAGATCGACCAGATTGCCAAACCGGAAGGTTCTGAAAATCGCTTCATCGCTACCTTCGATAACCGGCCGGATCGGCATCCACTCAAAATAGGCCCGCAAAGCATTCAGCTTGCGTGTTGTGTAGTCGCCCTCACCTTCATTGTGATTTTCAGCGCCTTCCCGCCATGCATCATTGGCTACCTCGTGATCATCCCAAACTGCTATAAACGGCAACTTTCTGTGCAGTGCCTGAAGGTGTTCGTCGTTGCGGTAAATACCATAGCGACGGCGGTAATCCTCCAGCCCGATCAGCTCGCGATTATTATCACTCGGATACATCCGGCCAATAGCTTCGGCGTCTGCGGCGGCGTAACTATCACTTTCGCTGCTGTACTCGTAGATGTAATCGCCCAAATGAACAACGGCATCGAGATCATTCTGTAAACCGATTTCCCGGTAGACATTGAAAAAGCCAGCAGGGTAATTGGCGCAGGACACAACCGCCAAACGAACTGATT
>DATJDA010000032.1:0-3742 GCA_035497695.1 Marinobacter sp.
CAACAGATTGGCGGGCACCTGCGCTCTGTTCAGGTGAGCTTCAATCGCCGAATGTAAAAATCCGCGTGGATGATAGGCAATGAGGGGAACCGGTTGGGCGCTGGTCCCCGGCAAAACAAAACGGGCCTGTCC
This sequence comes from Marinobacter sp., assembly GCA_035497695.1. GTDB lineage: Bacteria > Pseudomonadota > Gammaproteobacteria > Pseudomonadales > Oleiphilaceae > Marinobacter. Next base: position 133 of record DATJDA010000032.1, read on the forward strand.
GGAATCGTCGCCAACCGTGACCGGCACCAACAGTTCTTCTGCCAGATTAAGCCATTGATATTTTTCCCGGCTAAGGCGATATCCCCAGGACAAGTCCCGGTGCCAGTAACAAAGCACCAGATCGCAATCCCCGCTATCCAGTGCATCCAGAAACTGCTCACCTACCCAATTAACCGCTTTCAGGTTCAGTTGCAGCCTGTTTTCTATCCCGGCCTGTTCGACCCACTCCCGATAGAAGTGAGACAGAAGCCCCTGAGTGGTGCCAACACTGATTCTTGCAGACGCCTCCGCTTCCATGGTGTCGATACGATCGCGGGTTTCCCGGACATCCCGGGTTACACGCTCGCAAAGCGCCACAAACGCTTCACCCGCCGGTGTCAGTGACAACGGCAAGGTCTGACGGTTCACCAAGGTTGTACCCATTGCATCTTCGAGCAATCGGATACGGCGGCTGAACGTAGGCTGGCTCACATGTTGCTGTTCGGCTGCACGGGAGAAATGGCGCGTCCGGGCAAGGGCCATAAAGTCTTCAAGCCAACGTATTTCCATGAACTCCCCGGAGCTGAAGGTTTCTTGCAGGCATCATGACCTGCCGCGACAAATCCATTATAGCCGCCCTTCTTCTACCGCGTGACAGGCCACCTGTGTGCCATCATCGGTAACGATCAGCTTCGGTATTTCCTGCCGGCAACGGTCATTTGCGTACGGGCAACGACTATGAAACACACACCCTGATGGCAGCTCTACCGGTGTTGGCACTTCGCCCTGCAGACGGATATGGCTAGGCCGGTCATCCTCCAGTCTGGGAATGGCCGAGAGCAAAGCCTGGGTGTAAGGGTGCCGGGGGGTACTGAACAGGGTTTTGGTGTTTGCCAGTTCACATACGCGCCCCAGATACATCACCGCGACCCGGGTGCCAAAATGTTCGACCACTGCCAGATCGTGGGTAATGAACAGATACGTCAGATTGCGGGTTTTCTGAGCATCCACCAACAGGTTCAGAACCTGCGCCTGAATAGATACGTCCAGCGCCGAGATGGGCTCATCGGCAACAATAAACTCAGGGTCTACAGCCAAAGCCCGGGCAATGGCAATACGCTGGCGCTGGCCACCTGAGAACTCATGCCCAAAACGGCCTCCCCAGTCTGCATCAATACCTACAGAGGTCATCACCTCCTGAATTTTGTTATCGATAGCCATCCGGGACCAGTCAGGATGATGAAAGCGTATGGGCTCCTCCAGTGTTTGCCGGATCGTCATACGTGGATTCAGAGAGGCATAGGGATTTTGGAAAATCATCTGCATCTTGCGACGATAGGGCAGCAATTCCTTGCCACGCAACTGATCAATACGCCGCCCCTCATAATAAATTTCGCCAGCAGTGGGCGTGAGCAGCCCCATGACTGTGCGGGCAATGGTGGACTTTCCACAGCCCGACTCGCCAACGATACACAGTGCTTCACCTTTTTGTATCTGCAGATCCACGCCATTAATGGCGTGCACGGCTTCCTGTTTACGATGCAAGCGGCCGCCTTCAAACGACAGCTGTTCAAGGAAATTACCAGACAAATCAAACTTCTTTTCCAGCCCGCGAATGTCTACAAGGGGAGTAGATTTTGATGTCATGAATCCTGCTCCTGGATGCGTATGAGCCGTTCCTGCTCAATCAGATTGCTCACCTCATAACAGGCCACATCAACATTGCCAGACCGCACATACCCGGGCATGGCTTGCCGGCACTGGTCAGTCGCAAACTCACAGCGTGGATGGAACGGGCATCCTGAGGGCACATTATTCAACGATGGCATAGAACCGGGAATCTGAAACAGACGGGCGCCTGGTTCACCCATTTGCGGCAAGGCTTTGATCAACCCCTGGGTGTACGGATGCTGAGCATCGTTAATAATTTCCCGGGTAGGGCCCTGCTCAATAATCCGGCCGGAGTACATCACCAACATACGCTGGGTAACCTGAGAGACCACACCAAGATCGTGACTGATCAGCATCAGCGCAACGTTGTCTTGCTCGCACAACTCCAGAAGCAATGCCATGATTTCAGCCTGAATGGTGACATCCAGCGCCGTTGTCGGCTCATCCGCAATGATAATTTCCGGTTCCAGCAATAAGGCGATCGCAATAATAACCCGTTGGCGCATACCACCCGACAGTTCATGGGGATATTGATCCAAGCGCTTTTCCGGCGACGGTAGCTGTACTTTGCGCAACTTGGTTAAGGCGATTTCCCGTGCCGCGCGGGTACTGATCCGGCGGTGTGCTTTAAGTGCTTCCACCATCTGGGTACCGATAGACAACACGGGGTTTAGCGTCATCATCGGATCCTGAAATATCATCGCGATACGATTTCCCCGAATCTTTCGCAGTTCCCGCTCGCTCATTGCCGCCAGATTTTTACCTTCCAGTAAAATCTCCCCACCCGCAATATAACCGGGCCGGGCGATCAGGTTGAGGATAGAGAAGGCTGCCACGGATTTTCCCGCACCAGACTCGCCTACCAGCCCCAAGCGCTCGCCTCTGTCCAGACTAAAGCTGATGCCGCGCAAGGCTTTGAGGTCGCCACCGCGCACGGCAAACCGCACATCCAGATCTTTTACTTCCAGTAATGCCATGGTGCTTACCCCTTATACAGCCGTGGGTTCATAACATCCCGTAACCAGTCACCCAACAGATTAATGACCAGCACAAGCACCACCAGCACCAGACCGGGTACCAGGGTAATCCACCAGGAACCGCTTTGAATATAGTCAAACCCGGATTTGATTAGTGACCCCAGAGACGGCTGGGTTTCCGGCATACCAAGACCAAGAAACGACAGCGCCGCCTCGGAAATAATGGCATTGGCAATCTGTACCGTGGCAATAACAAAGATGGGTGACAGGGTATTGGGCAGAATATGGCGAAACATAATACGCCGTGTGCCAAAGCCCATTACTTTGGCGGCATCAACATATTCTTTCTTTTTCTCTGCCAGTACCGACGCACGCACCGTTCGCGCAATCTGGGGCCATTCCGCAACACCGATAATGAAAATGAGCATATAAACGGCAATTTCGCCATACATCAGGTTGCCAAAACTGGCTTTAAATACGGCACCAACAATAATGGCAACCATCAGGGTGGAGAAAGACAATTGCACATCCGCAATGCGCATCAGAATGGCATCGACCCTGCCGCCCATATACCCGGCCATCAGTCCAAACAGAATACCTAGGGCGGCTTGCAGGATAACTGCACCAAACCCGATCAGCAGCGATACCCGGGTGCCATACAGTATTGTCGACAGCATGTCTCTGCCCTGGGCGTCCGTGCCCAGTGGGAAGGCAGGATCTGCGCCGGTTATCCACACCGGCGGTAATTCTGAATCCATTATGCTGATCGTCGCCAGATCGTAGGGATCGGTTGGCGCCAGCCACGGTGCAAATACTGCGGCCAGAACCATAGCCAGCAATACCATAAAGCTGGCTATGGCTACTTTGTCGCGTTTGAAGCTATACCAGAGAAAGGAGTCGCGAAAGCGATTCCAGCGTGAAAGAGTCGCTGTTGTCATGCTTTCTTACCGGTCAGTTTTACGGTGGGATTCACCAGGCCGTAG
>DATJDA010000033.1:0-5311 GCA_035497695.1 Marinobacter sp.
AAAGATTATTGGGCGCAGGATCTGGGTATTCGCAAAGGCCGCTTTAACTTTGATCAGATTCACTATGATTACTACACAGATGACACCGTAGCGCTGGAATCTTTCCGGGCGGGTAATTTTGACTTCCGGGTAGAGACTTCCGCCAAAAACTGGGCAACCGCTTATACCGGCTCGAAGTTTGACGATGGCACAATTATCAAAGAAGCCATCGAGCACCACCGGCCAACCGGTATGCAGGGCTTTATCTACAACACCCGTCGCAGCGTATTCAGTGATCCAAAAGTTCGGGAAGCTTTGGCTTATGCCTTTGATTTCGAATGGGCCAACAAAAATCTGTTTTACGGACAGTACACCCGCACTGACAGCTATTTCGAAAATAGTGAACTCGCGTCTTCGGGCCTACCGGAAGGCCGCGAACTGGAGATTCTCAAACCCTTTAGCGATCAGCTAAGTAACGAGGTATTCACTAAGGTTTATGAGCCGCCCACAACAGACGGCCAACAGGGGCTTAGGGACAACCTGCGCACAGCCCTGGAATTAATTCGCTCTGCCGGATACCGCATCCGCGACGGCAAGATGGTTAATGAAAAGACCGGGAAGCCGCTGGCGTTCGAGATTCTGCTGTTCCAGAAAAGCTTTGAGCGTGTTGTGCTTCCCTTCAAGAACAATCTCGCCCGGCTCGGTATCGACGTCACTGTGCACATGGTGGACAGCAACCAGTATATCCAGAGATTGCGCGAATTTGATTTCGATATGATCACCCAGGTTCTGCCCCAGTCAGACTCACCGGGCAATGAGCAACGAGACTACTGGCACTCTTCCAATGTTGACGTTACTGGCTCCCGGAATTACGCAGGGGTGAACAGCCCGGTGGTTGATCAACTGGTTAACGAGGTCATCCAGGCACCGGATCGTGAAGAGCTGGTGGAGCGTGTCAGAGCCTTGGACAGAGTACTGTTACATGGCTATTACGTTATTCCCCACTGGCATCTGGCCAGCGATCGCGTTGCCTATTGGAAGAAGCTTAAACGTCCGGAGACAACACCAAAGAACGGTATTGATCTGAACAACTGGTGGATACAGCCGAACTGATTCATCAAGCCTGAACCGCGCAGTAATGGAAGGAACCCTCCGCTAAATGGGCATTTATATTCTTCGAAGGCTGGCACTCATTATTCCAACTCTGGTAGGAATAATGTTGCTGAACTTTGTAATTGTTCAGGCAGCGCCCGGCGGACCAGTAGAGCAACTGATCGCCGAGATGCAGGGGTTGGGTGGCAGCACTCTGGCCCGGGCATCCGGAGGCGACTCCAGTGGTGAAGTGTCCAGTGCCTCCAGAGACAGCCGGGGCGCGCGGGGCATCCCGGATGAACTTCTGAAAGAAATCGAGGTTATGTACGGCTTTGATAAGCCGGCCCCTGAGCGTTTTTTTAAAATGCTCAGGGAGTACGCCATGTTTGATTTTGGCGATTCTTTTTACCGCGATAGCAGTGTTATTGATCTGATTTTGGACAAGATGCCTGTCTCCATTTCGCTTGGGCTTTGGTCCACATTGCTTATCTACTTCATCTCTATACCCCTGGGCATTCGAAAAGCCGTTTACGATGGCTCCCGATTCGACGTATGGAGCAGTTCCGCAATTGTTATTGGCTACGCCATCCCCGGCTTTCTGTTTGCGATTTTGCTTATCGTTCTGTTTGCCGGCGGCAGCTATTTCGATTGGTTTCCGCTTCGGGGTTTAACCTCGTCCAACTTTGACAGCCTTACCTGGTACCAGAAGATTGGCGATTATTTCTGGCACCTGGCTCTGCCGGTTACCGCTAACGTTATTGGCGGATTTGCGACCCTCACTCTGCTCACAAAAAACTCGTTTATGGACGAGATCGGTAAGCAGTATGTGGTAACGGCCAGAGCCAAAGGTCTGGATGAAAGCCGCGTGCTCTATGGTCATGTTTTTCGTAATGCCATGCTGATCGTGATCGCCAGCATGCCCGGCGTGCTGGTTGCATTGTTTTTCACCGGCTCACTGCTGATTGAAGTGATTTTCTCACTGGATGGCCTTGGCTTGCTTGGGTTTGAGGCCGCCTTGAACCGGGACTATCCAGTGATGTTCGGCACGCTTTATATCTTTACCCTGATGGGGCTGATACTGAAGCTGATCAGCGACATTACCTATGTTCTGGTAGACCCGCGGATTGATTTTGAAAGCCGGGAGGGAGCGTAGTGAGGATAACGTTGTCTCCGATCCAGCGGCGCAGGCTACAGAATTTTCGGGCTAATCGTCGCGGATACTGGTCGTTATGGCTGTTTCTCATATTGTTTGGCTTGTCATTGATGGCTGAGCTTATTGCCAATGACTCACCACTTGTCATCTCGTATCAGGGCGAGCTGTATTTTCCCATAGTGCAGCCTATATCCGATGAAACTTTCGGTGGCTTCCTGCCAACGGAAGCAGACTACCGGGATCCGTTCATCGCCAGCGAAATTAATGATAACGGGTGGATACTCTGGCCACCCATTCCATTCAGTTACAACACCATCAATTACAACCTGAATGTGCCCTCGCCTGCACCACCCAGTGCCGTTAACTGGCTGGGCACGGATGATCAGGGCCGCGATGTGGCTGCGCGGGTTATTTACGGCTTTCGTCTGTCCGTACTGTTTGGCCTTACACTAACCATAGCCAGTTGCATTGTTGGCGTAATCGTCGGAGCAATTCAGGGTTATTACGGAGGCAAAACAGACCTGCTGGGACAGCGCTTTATCGAAATCTGGTCAGGCCTGCCGGTTCTTTATCTGTTAATCATTCTGTCCAGCATTGTTCAGCCCAACTTCTGGTGGCTGCTCGGCATTATGTTGATGTTCAGCTGGATGGGGCTGGTCGATGTTGTTCGGGCGGAATTTTTAAGGGCCAGAAACTTTGAATACGTAAAGGCCGCCCGCGCGCTTGGTCTGGGTAATAGAAAAATCATGTTCAGGCACATTTTACCCAATGCAATGGTTGCCACTCTGACATTCATGCCATTCATACTAACAGGCGCAATAACTGCTCTTACATCTCTGGATTTCCTTGGCTTCGGCTTGCCTTCCGGTTCTCCGTCCCTTGGTGAACTGATTGCTCAGGGTAAGGCCAACCTCCACGCACCCTGGCTTGGAATATCTTCCTTCGTATCGCTTTCCGTCATGCTCACCCTTTTGGTATTTGTTGGCGAGGCCGTACGTGATGCCTTTGATCCGAGGAAGAACTGACATGAGCGATCTGCTGCAGATTTCAGAGTTGTCCGTCTGTTTTGGCCAGGGTCCCCGGGTGGTTGATTCACTGTCCATCAGCATACAAGAGGGCGAAACGCTTGCTCTGGTTGGAGAGAGCGGCTCGGGAAAATCTGTTTCGGCCTTATCCGTATTGCGACTATTGGATGAGCGGCATGTCAGCTACCCTACCGGAGAGATACGGTTTCGGGGCGAGAACCTGCTTACCGTCAGCGACAAGCGACTACGCCAGATTCGCGGTCAGAAGATCAGCATGATTTTTCAAGAGCCCATGACTTCTCTGAACCCACTTCATACGGTGGAGAAGCAGATTGGAGAGACTCTGGCTCTGCATCGGGGCATGCGCGGCCCGCAGGCCCGAGAACGGTGCCTTGAGCTGCTGGCCCTGGTAGGCATACCAAACCCGGAGAGTCGCCTTGGAAGCTATCCACACCAGCTCTCTGGCGGGCAAAAACAGCGAGTGATGATTGCCATGGCACTGGCAAACGAACCCGATCTGATGATTGCCGATGAGCCAACAACGGCCCTTGATGTCACGGTTCAAAAGCAGGTTCTGGAGTTGCTTCAGGAACTGCAGCAAAAAATGGGCATGGCGATTCTTCTTATTACCCATGATTTATCCATAGTCCGGCGTTATGCAGACAGAGTGGCGGTTATGGAGAAAGGAAAGCTGGTGGAACAGGGGAACACCCAGCGTTTGTTCGAGTCGCCGCAACATCCGTACACCCGAATGCTGCTGGATGCCGAGCCACCCGCTGCTCCGGCCACCTCGCCAGAGGGCCAGGAGGCACTATTACAGGTAACGGACCTGGATGTTAGGTTCACCACGCAGAAAACTCTGTTCGGTAAGGTGAAAGCAAGCTTTCATGCCGTTCGTGCTGTAAGTTTCGATGTCACCAAGGGACAGACTCTGGGCATTGTCGGAGAAAGTGGCAGTGGCAAAACCACTATTGGCCACGCTCTGCTCAAACTGACCGCCAGCACCGGAAGCATAAAGTTGTCGGGCCAGGAACTGGCGACACTTAATCAAAAGCAATTCAGGCCCTGGCGGCGCCGGATTCAGATTGTCTTTCAGGACCCCTTTGGAAGCCTGAACCCGAGAATGTCTATTGCCGAAGTGATTGAGGAAGGGCTGACAATCCACGATGCAGACAATCTGGCCAACCACGAACACAAAGTTATACAGGCTCTGAAGGATGTTGGCCTCGATCCGGATTCCCGACATCGATACCCCCATGAATTCTCAGGAGGCCAGCGCCAACGCATTGCCATTGCACGTGCGCTGGTGTTACAGCCCGACCTGATCGTTCTGGATGAACCAACTTCGGCGCTTGATCGCACTGTACAGAAGCAGGTCATCCAGTTATTAAGGGATATCCAGACCCGCTATGGTCTAAGCTATATCTTTATCAGCCATGACCTGTCCGTTGTACGGGCTCTCAGTCATAAACTGTTGGTGCTGCAGAATGGAAGCATTGTGGAATACGGCAACGCTGCTGATATTTTCCAGGCTCCACAGAAGGCCTATACTCAGGAGCTACTGAGCGCAGCGCTTTTTTATCAAAATAACACTACGACCAATTGAGCCTTACCCCATGTGTATCGATTAGGGGATAATGCTTGAAAATCAGGAACACAGGGAGACTTACTCATGGGAATACTCAGTGGCAAAAAAGCGCTGATTGTTGGCGTCGCCAGCAAACTGTCTATTGCTTATGGCATTGCTGAAGCCTTCGCCCGTGAAGGCGCGGAACTGGCATTTACTTATCAGAATGAAAAACTGCAGCCCAGAGTGGAAAAATTTGCTGAAGAATGGGGCAGCAAGCTGATCTTTCCTTGTGATGTTGCCAGCGATGAAGAGATTGAAAACGTCTTCACAGAGTTAGGCAAGCACTGGGACAACATCGATATCATTGTTCACGCCGTTGGTTTTGCACCGGGCCACGAGCTTGATGGAAACTATGTTGATGTGACAACCCGCGAGGGCTTTCGCATCGCCCACGATATCAGTTCATACAGTTTTGTAGCTTTGGCGAAAGGC
>DATJDA010000034.1:0-14143 GCA_035497695.1 Marinobacter sp.
ATTATGGTGGAGCTAAGCAGGATCGAACTGCTGACCTCCTGCGTGCAAGGCAGGCGCTCTCCCAGCTGAGCTATAGCCCCGTCTACTTGTCCAGCTTTCGTGACTCGTCGTTGTAGCCCTCGTTTGCTGCAGTCATGACCCATCGAGGGTCACTCCTTTGCTCACTCACGCTACGCCTAGATTCACAAAACCTGTCCGGCGCATCCGCGATCGCCTCTCACCGTCGAGGCTTACCACTTCTGAGCCGCTTCGGCCAAACCGGCGGACTCAGAAAATTGGGTTAGCCTAGGCATCGTCGGGTGTAGCGTGCGAGTAGCACGTGAGCCCGGCGATAACGACGGATAACGCAATTTTGGTGGGTCTGGGTGGAGTTGAACCACCGACCTCACCCTTATCAGGGGTGCGCTCTAACCAACTGAGCTACAGACCCGGTTTCGCTTGTCTTCGAATCGCCTGGACTGCGTTGCAACCTTCACTCAGTTGGTCACGTACACCTGTACGCTCCCGCCCTCACTCAGCTTGCGCCTTGCCAGTCGATCCGAATCCGGCGCTAAACCCCTAAGGATTAAACGAACCGTTTCGGGCCTGAAAGACCCTTTGCTCTCTTATCAATTAACCAAGTAATTCGTGTGGACTCTGACCGAAGCATTCAGCTTCGTTTAAGGAGGTGATCCAGCCCCAGGTTCCCCTAGGGCTACCTTGTTACGACTTCACCCCAGTCATAAACCACACCGTGGTAATCGTCCTCCCGAAGGTTAGACTAACTACTTCTGGTGCAATCTACTCCCATGGTGTGACGGGCGGTGTGTACAAGGCCCGGGAACGTATTCACCGTGACGTTCTGATTCACGATTACTAGCGATTCCGACTTCACGGAGTCGAGTTGCAGACTCCGATCCGGACTACGACGCGTTTTGTGAGATTGGCTCCCCCTCGCGGGTTTGCAGCCCTCTGTGCGCGCCATTGTAGCACGTGTGTAGCCCTGGCCGTAAGGGCCATGATGACCTGACGTCATCCCCACCTTCCTCCGGTTTGTCACCGGCAGTCTCCCTAGAGTTCTCAGCATAACCTGCTAGCAACTAGGGACAGGGGTTGCGCTCGTTACGGGACTTAACCCAACATCTCACGACACGAGCTGACGACGGCCATGCAGCACCTGTGTCAGAGTTCCCGAAGGCACCAATCCATCTCTGGAAAGTTCTCTGCATGTCAAGGCCAGGTAAGGTTCTTCGCGTTGCGTCGAATTAAACCACATGCTCCACCGCTTGTGCGGGCCCCCGTCAATTCATTTGAGTTTTAACCTTGCGGCCGTACTCCCCAGGCGGTCAACTTAGTGCGTTAGCTGCGCCACTAAGGATTCAAGATCCCCAACGGCTAGTTGACATCGTTTACGGCGTGGACTACCAGGGTATCTAATCCTGTTTGCTCCCCACGCTTTCGCACCTCAGTGTCAGTGTTGGTCCAGGTAGCCGCCTTCGCCACTGGTGTTCCTTCCTATATCTACGCATTTCACCGCTACACAGGAAATTCCACTACCCTCTACCACACTCTAGCCAAGCAGTTCGAAATGCCATTCCCAGGTTAAGCCCAGGGCTTTCACATCTCGCTTACTCAACCACCTACGCGCGCTTTACGCCCAGTAATTCCGATTAACGCTTGCACCCTCCGTATTACCGCGGCTGCTGGCACGGAGTTAGCCGGTGCTTCTTCTGTGAGTAACGTCAATCCTTAAGGGTATTAGCCTTAAGGCCTTCCTCCTCACTGAAAGTGCTTTACAACCCGAAAGCCTTCTTCACACACGCGGCATGGCTGGATCAGGGTTGCCCCCATTGTCCAATATTCCCCACTGCTGCCTCCCGTAGGAGTTCGGGCCGTGTCTCAGTCCCGATGTGGCTGATCATCCTCTCAGACCAGCTACGGATCGTCGCCTTGGTAGGCCTTTACCCCACCAACTAGCTAATCCGACTTAGGCTCATCCAATAGCGCAAGGTCCGAAGATCCCCTGCTTTCCCCCGAAGGGCGTATGCGGTATTAATTCGAGTTTCCCCGAGCTATCCCCCACTACCGGGCAGATTCCTAAGCATTACTCACCCGTCCGCCGCTCGTCAGCAGGGAGCAAGCTCCCCCTGTTACCGCTCGACTTGCATGTGTTAAGCCTGCCGCCAGCGTTCAATCTGAGCCATGATCAAACTCTTCAGTTTAAATCATACTGCGATCCGAAAACCGCAAATCTGCTCAAGACAAAACTCAAAATTCGACGAGTCACTGTCTTGGTATTTCTACTGAAATACCTCAGCCAGCGCCCACACGAATTACTTGGTTAATTTGTTAAAGAGCGGTTGAGCCGTTGCTCAATCAAGGCCGCGTATTCTACATCTCAACGCGAACTTGTCAACCGTTTGTTTCCTGCCACCCCAACTTGATGGAGCCGCCGGGAAACTGTCCGGCTTAGTACCTACTGCTTGTTTCGAGGTGCGCATTGTACGCTGAACTGCACCCCCGTCAATCCTTTTCTGAAAAAACTTAAACTCGCTTTCTTCAGAAATTTCAAACAGTTACTTCCCGAGCCATTTGCTTTTCAACGACCTGCCCCGATGAAGAGAGGCGCATTCTACACGCCTGCAGCAGTGTGTCAACGGCGCGCCTGAAATAAATCTGAAATCACTGCAGTATTGATCACGCAGTAATCAGAATCCGCGCGATCTTCTTCTTACCGGCCTGAACAATGCAATTATCCCCCTCAACGAACACTCGATCGCCCCGAAATTTTTGGCCATCTACAAAAACTGCGCCGCGCCCCAACACGTCGCGGGCCGCAGCTCCGTTCTTGACCAGGCCGGCCAGGCGTAATACTGACGCCAGAGGCAATTCGGGCTGCCCGCCCAAAGAGAGCTCTACGGTAGGGACATTCTCAGGAATCTCTCCCAGAGCCACACGGTTTCCGGCGGACTTGTGCGCGGTTTTGGCTGCTTCTTCATTGTGAAAGCGCGCAATAATCTCTTCAGCCAGGATTTTCTTATAATCCTGAGGATTTGCACCACCCTCAACTGCTTTTCTAAATTCTTCCACTTCGGTCAGTGGCCGGAAGCTCAAAAGCTCAAAGTAACGCCACAACAAATCGTCCGGTATGGACAGAAGCTTGGTGTACATCTCACCGGGCGAGTCATTGACTCCCACATAATTACCCAACGACTTGGACATCTTCTGAACGCCATCAAGCCCTTCCAGAATGGGCATGGTGAGAATCACCTGAGGATCCTGGCCGTAATGCCTCTGAAGAATGCGCCCCATGAGGAGATTGAATTTCTGATCGGTGCCACCAAGCTCCACATCCGCCTCCAGCGCAATTGAGTCGTAGCCTTGAACCAGCGGGTAGAGAAACTCATGAATTGCAATGGGCTGCTCTGCACGGTAGCGCTTGGTGAAATCATCACGCTCCAGCATGCGGGCAACCGTATACTGTCCCGCAAGCTTTATCATATCGGCAGCACCCAGCTTGCTCATCCACTCGGAATTGAACGCGATGCGTGTTTTCTCCGGATCCAGAATCTTGAACACCTGATCCTGATAGGTGAGCGCATTGTCCGCAACCTGCTGCTCAGTTAAAGGTGGCCTTGTTGCGCTTTTGCCACTGGGATCGCCGATCATTCCAGTGAAGTCGCCTATCAGAAAAATAACTTCGTGCCCCAGATCCTGAAACTGCCTTAACTTATTAATGAGAACAGTGTGCCCAAGGTGAAGATCAGGAGCTGTCGGGTCAAAGCCAGCCTTTATACGGAGGGGACGCCCTTCCTTTAATTTTTTTATCAACTCGTCTTCTGGAATCAGCTCATCAATACCACGCTTTATGATGGCTAATGCTTCATCAATTGATGCCATGAACAATACGTCCCCGATTAGATCTTGAAAAAACTTGTCAGTTACAGACTTCTACAAAAGGAATCTGTGAGTTACCCACACTCCTGCTAAAGTACTGTTGCTCGATTTTTGTACAACAGGGAGCAAGCAGGGCGGCACATTATAACAATGCTATTCATATAAATCCGAAGGATGAGCTAGCAACCGTAATGTTCCAGGCTGTTCTGCGCGTATTTTATACGGTAGCCTGTTGGTCTATACTTGATCAACAGCTTCAATTAGGCATTTCAACTTGCTGGAATTCCGACTAAAAACGGGTGCGATACGTGCTAAAAATATTACCAAAAATACATATTACCATTGCTGCCGCTGCAACCGTTGTAGTAACTGCTGCCATTCTGATGAGCCCCAGCGCTGACGTTGAAGCCAAGCGCATGTCGTATTCACTGGATCTGGAACAGAGCGTAGCGTCTGAAGCTAAAGCGCCTATCGTAATTTCTGATCCTCAAACGCAAAAACCTTCTGAAGAGTCAGCACTGCCGGCCGCTCCGGAACTTGTCTGGACGACTTTTACCATCAAGTCAGGAGACACCCTGTCCTCACTATTCAAGAAGGCCGGGTTTAATGACGGCATTATGTTGTCGGTCATTCATGGTGCGGGGGATGCCAGCAAACTACAACGGCTCTACGCCGGCGAAACAATCAGGTTTGCAACGGCTGACGATACGCTTGCAGCGATTACGCTTCAGCGAAGCCGGCTTGAATCTCTGGAAATCGAAAAATCTGACGATGGCTATTCTGGTAAAACGGTTATCCGTGAGCCGATCGCGCGCCCGGCTTTTGCATCCGGTGTTATTGACGGCTCTCTCTATCTGGCGGCGCGCGAGGCAGGCCTTAATGATCGGCTGACAATGGAGCTGGCCGGCATTTTCGGCTGGAATATTGATTTTGTTTATGACATACGCAAGGGCGACCGTTTTGAGGTCGTTTACGAAGAACTGTATCTGGATGGTGAGAAGTTCGATACCGGCCAGATTCTGTCCGCACGTTTCATAAACCGCGGGGAAGAGAATCTTGCCTTCCTTTATACTGATAGCAATGGTGACAGTGATTACTACGCGCCAGATGGCAAGAGCATGCGTAAGGCGTTCTTGCGCACGCCAATTAACGGCCGGCTTTCATCGCCATTTAACCTTCAGCGACGCCACCCAATACTGGGCGTAGTTCGCCCCCACCAGGGCACTGATTATGGCGCACCTACAGGCACCCCAATCAAGGCTGCAGGTGCTGGCCGGGTCATCTCCGCTGGCTGGAAGGGCGGTTATGGCAGGACGGTTGTATTGCAGCACGGTGACAACATTACCACTTTGTACGCACACATGAGCAAACTGGCAAAAGGGATCAAACAGGGCAGCCGGGTTAAGCAGGGGCAGACCATCGGGTATGTGGGCTCCACTGGTATGGCAACCGGCCCGCACCTGCACTATGAATTCCGCGTTAATGGCGCGCCGCGGAACTCGCGCACCGTAAAACTTCCGGAAGCCAAACCCATACCCGCTTCCGAAGTTGCCCGCTTCAAACGCTTTACAGAGCAGCGAATTGCGCAGTTTGACGCCTTCCACCAAAACCAGGAGCAACTTGTTATCGCGCGAGGGAACTAAACGCCATGGAAACCTGGATAGGGCTTATGTCTGGTACCAGTATGGATGGTATCGACGCGGTGCTGGCTTCTTTCAAGGATAGATCCATTCAGGTTCATGCCGCGGAGACCGTAAGCTACCCCCACACGTTAAGGCACAGACTTCTTGAGGCGATTCAGAACAAGGGCACCCCTGATGACATCGGTGAACTGGACACGCTAATCGGTGTCCTTTTTGCTCAGGCTGCCAATCAGGTTATAGAGAAGTCGGGCACCCCGCTATCGTCTGTACGCGCGATTGGCAGCCATGGCCAGACTATTCGCCACCAACCCTCGGGGGCAGCGCCTTTCACACTGCAGCTCGGAAATCCCGCGATTATAGCTGAGCAGACCGGCGTACTTACGATTGCTGATTTTCGCAAACGGGATATGGCTGCAGGCGGCCAAGGTGCACCACTGGTACCAGCGTTTCATAACGCATTTTTCAGCTCCACACTAGAGGATCGCTGCATTCTCAACCTTGGCGGCATAGCCAACATTACATGGATTCCTGCTGATCGTCATGCACCAGTAACCGGGTTTGATACTGGCCCGGCAAACGCTCTGATGGACGCCTGGTGTCAGAACCAGACAGGAATGCCCTTTGACAAAGATGGCCAGTGGGCGAATGAGGGAATTGTTAATCAATCACTATTAGGGGGTATGCTGTCAGATGCCTATTTTCTGAAGCCAGCACCGAAAAGTACAGGCAAGGAAAAATTTAACCTCGGTTGGATAAAACATCATACTCAGCGTCACCCGGACCTATGCGCCGAAGATGTTCAGAGGACATTACTGCAGTTGACCGTCATCAGCATTGCGCGTCAGTTGCCTCAGGCAAAAGCAATGAAGGTATACGCTTGTGGTGGCGGCACTCAGAACCCGATATTAATGAGGGAGCTGGAGCAGGCTATACGCCCTGCACGGCTGACTGTCACATCGGAGCTTGGCCTTGCCCCACAGTGGGTTGAACCGGTGGCGTTCGCCTGGCTGGCAAATCAAACCCTCAACCACCGCCCGGGCAATCTTCCAGAAGTAACCGGTGCTCGCGGCCCAAGAATACTTGGCGCCATCTACCCGGCATAACTCCAGATATCTGCCCGTGCGAAATCAGACTGTAAACGAGCTGCCACATCCACAAGTTGAACTGGCATTCGGGTTCTGAACTACGAACTGAGAGCCCTGAAGCCCTTCCTGATACTCAATGGCAGCGCCAACGAGATACTGATAACTCATAGGGTCGACCAATAGCTTGGCCCCATCCCGCTCAATAACAGTGTCTTCCTCATCCTGGGTCTCATCGAATGAGAAACCGTACTGAAACCCGGAGCAACCGCCCCCGGTTACAAAGACACGCAGCTTAAGGCCGGGATTACCCTCTTCCTCAATAAGTTCGCGCACCTTGGCAACAGCACTGTCGTTAAAAAACAGTGGCGTAGCTATCTGTTGTTGAACTGCACTCAAGTTCGCCTCCGAATGACTTAACGATAACTCAACGAGTATGGTATTCCTGAGTAAAACAATCAACTATTTACGATATTCCATTATTTTCAGCGGCACTATCGTCAACATTTTCTGATGGCTTGCTGTTCAGTCGGAGTTCAGACGTTATCGCCGCACCCTCCGCCGCTGCCAACCCTGCCGCCTCACGCTGATGAACCAGGTTGCCGTTTACAGACGCACCTATCGCCATTTCAATCAGGTTGTAATACACACTGCCGTTAATGGCGGCTTTTCCAGCCAGTTCAAGATGGGCCGATGCATAAACATCACCATTGACGATACCGTTGATAATAACGTGAGGGGCAATAATATCACCGGTAACCTCTCCAACTTCTGAGATGCGGAGAACAGTATTATCATTCCCTTCTTCTGCGGAAACCTTTCCGCGTACGCGCCCATCTATATGCAGCCCGCCCGAAAAATGCACGTCTCCCTCTATGAACGTCTTAGAAGATATTAATGTATCGAAGTGGCCAATAGACCGGCGGGATTTCTGCTTTCTCTTTCCAAGCATATTATTTCTCCGTTAAGTCATCCCAGCTGAATGTACGTTCTGCCTGTGAGGACTTCTTTCCTTGAGCCTGAGCCACTACCTGAACCTCAAGTGGCTTGAAGCCTTCAGGAAGCACCAGCGTTCCTTCTACATCCTGAAAATAACGGAAACGAAATTTCACCCCAAGGGTGTCAATATCTTCCGACAGGTCTCGTAGAGCGATAATTTCTTTTTCGCCGTCACGCAGGCCGATGACGTTAACCGCTACCTGGCCTGAAATATAACTTTTGTTATTACCAACCTGAGTTAACACCAGTTTGAAGCTGTATGTGGCAGCTTTGTGGTCTCGGGCCAGAGTAAAGTTATCGACCTGAAGCCCCTTACTTGTTTCTGACGGCGCTATGATATTTTTGTAGAATGCCAGGTCTGACTTCAGGGCGGCAATTCGGGTGTCGAGCTCAACTATCGTTGTCCGGGCCCGCTTAAGTGCCTGTGCATCAATAGCACGCCCCCGCTCCAGATTTATAACCTGCTGACGCGCTTGCGTATAATTATTTCGTAGTGTTTCTACTTCATCACCTAACACTTCATTTGAAGCTTCCGCATTGCTGAAGCGAAAGCCTCCCTGCGCAAGCCCCACAGCATAACCGGCGATAGCTGCGCCGACGGTAAAAACCAGCAAAATAGCTGTTCGCCGAAGCCGGTAACCGGGCCGATGGCGAATGACCACATACTCTTCCGCCGGTTGTCGATTTTCGCTCACAGATTTTCCTTATGGCAGAAGAGCAGGTGCCTGCAAGCCGAGCGTTTCTTCTATATTAAACATGATGTTCATATTCTGAACTGCCTGCCCGGCAGCACCTTTCATCAAGTTATCGATAACCGAAGATACGATCACAACATTACTGCCTTCCTGGTGATGCAGAGCCATCCGACACTGATTGGCCCCCCGCACACTGCGCGTTTCCGGATGACTGCCAAATGGCATAACGTCGACAAATGGTTCGTTCTTGTAGCGCTCTTCATAGACAGCCTGGATGCGACTCATATCGGACGGATTTTTCAGTTCCGCATACAAAGTCGCCTCAATGCCACGGACAATGGGTATCAGGTGTGGCACAAAAGTAATACCTATCTGGCTGTCAGACGCAGCCGATAGCCCTTGGCGAATTTCTGGCAGGTGCCTGTGCCCGGAAGCGCCATACGCTTTAAAGCTCTCGCCAACCTCTCCGTGCAGCATGCCAATTTTAGCCTGACGCCCGGCGCCGCTGGTTCCGGACTTGGCATCGGCAATCAGCCGCGCAGGGTCGACTAACCCTTGTTCCAGCAAGGGCAAGAATCCCAGCTGAACTGACGTAGGATAACAGCCCGGATTGGCGACCAATTGCGCCTTGCGGATACTGTCTCGGGCTACTTCCGGAAGACCGTAAACAGCCTTTTCTACCCACTCTGGACTCAGGTGAGGTACGCCATACCACTTCGACCAGACATCCAGGTTCTTCAGCCGAAAATCGGCTGACAAATCAACTACCCGGGTGCCTTTGGCCATCAGTTCCGGAATTGTACGCATAGCCACGCCATGAGGTGTGGCAAAAAACACCAGATCGCAATTTGCCAGTGCATCGGTATCCGGCGTGGAAAATTCAAGGTCAAAATGACCTCGCAGATTCGGGAACAGATCGGTTACTGGCTTGCCGGCTTCCGAACGGGATGTAATACAGGTAACACTGACTTCAGGGTGAACTGCGAGAATTCTCAGCAATTCCACACCGGTATAACCAGTTCCACCAACGATACCTACTTTAATCACCTAACCTCTCCAGCGATGTCGTATCATGAATTTTAAATTTGCACTCCAGTCTATCATGATAAACCAAGGACCCATTGCAGCCTGCGGAGCGACCATTACAATGTTGTCAGAATTCTTTCAGCACGTCATCGCTCCAGGCTGGAAATGCCATATTTACGCCCGGAACCAGACAACAACGTATCCGGGATTTTCGCGACCAACACTATCGGGGTTAATTAATGCTTTGGGTTAAAGCGCTTCATATAATTTCCATGGTGTGCTGGTTCGCCGGCATTTTTTATTTGCCAAGGCTATTTGTTTATCATGCAGCCTGCGAAGACTCGCCTGGCCGGGAGCGGTTCAAGATTATGGAGCGCAAACTCTACCGTGGCATAACCACACCATCCATGGTGGCAACAGTCGTATTTGGTGTCTGGTTGATTAGCTATGATTTTTCGGGCTATTTCAGTCAAGGCTGGATGCACGCAAAACTTACACTGGTTGGCCTGCTGCTTATTTATCATTTTTACTGTGGTCATTTGGTGAAAGTATTCCGTGACGATCTCAATACCCGTGATCATGTTTTTTATCGCTGGCTCAATGAACTGCCAGTTTTAATCCTGACTGCTGTCGTTATTCTGGTTGTTGTAAAACCGTTTTAAGGAGCTTGATTATCAAACGCTATACCCGCCCACACGTTTTGATTCTGTCTGGCCTGGACCCATCCGGCGGCGCTGGAGTACAGGCCGACATACAGGCAATTACTGCCCTTGGCTGCCATCCCATGCCGATCATTACCTGCCTGACGGTACAAGATACCACCAATGTATACGGAGCCGATGCCGTCGATGCCAGCCTGGTAAGAAAGCAATTGGAGTGCATTGCTGGCGACGCCTCCATTCACGCTATTAAAACCGGTGCTTTGGGAAATGCTGGCATCGTAGAGGTACTGGTGGATTTTCTGAAATCAAGACCCGATATACCTCTGATTACCGATCCGGTTATCAAGGCCGCCGGTGGCGGAGATCTGGCAGACGATGAGTTGATTGGCGCGATGAGGGAGCGCCTCTTTCCACTGGCTGAAATAATAACCCCGAATGGCATCGAACTGGCCATGCTGGGCAACGATGCAGACGCCGCACAGGCAGCCAGCAATCTTCTTGAGACTGGCTGCAGATCAGTACTTGCAACAGGTGGACACGGTACCGGCCATCGTATCGTCAATACACTGTACAGCCGCTCATCGGAGCCCCTGCAGTGGGAAATTGAGCGCGTGGGCGGTGAGTATCACGGCACAGGGTGCACACTGGCTGCTGCTATATCTGCAGGCAGAGCCCTGGGTTTATCCCAGCGGGTAGCTATATCGCAAGCACAGAACTACGTGCACCATGCGATCAGGCACGCATTAGAGGTGGGTAAGGGGCAACCTGTACCAGACCGGGGTATTCAGTGGCAGCCATAACCAAAACTCTGAGCCCGGGCCTCTATGCGATTACCGACAGCTTACTGACCCCCCCAGACAATTTAATTGCCTCCGTAGAAGCCGCACTGCGTGGTGGTGCAGTTTTGGTACAATACCGGGAGAAGAGAGCAGCTCTGGCTGAACGCATTAAGCAGGCCAGAGATCTGCAGGCGGTATGCCGAAATGCTGGAGTGCCACTGCTTATCAATGACGATATTGAACTGGCCCAGCGTGTGGGCGCATCGGGGGTTCATATTGGCCAAACCGACAGTTCGCTGGCCGCTGCCCGACGCTTGCTGGGCGACGAGGCGATTATTGGCGTCACGTGTCATGGCGATCTGGCGCTGGCTGCCAGCGCACACAAATCCGGTGCAGACTACCTTGCCTTCGGGCGCTTTTTTGGTTCAGCCACCAAACCGGAAGCCCCGGTAGCTGATCCCGCCGTACTGACGGAAGCCATGCACTTTAACTTGCCAGTGACCGCTATTGGCGGCATTACGCTCGATAATGGCGGATCACTGATCAGGGCCGGTGCGGACATGCTCGCAGTGATTGGAGGGCTATTCACTGGCACTCCGGATGTCATTGAGAAACAAGCGAAGCGTTTTACATTGTTGTTTGAGCAACATCACCCTCTTTTTTCACTATCCAGATAACAGGAATCCAGACTCATGACACACTCCGAAACCCTGTTCGAAGAAGCCCAGAAATACATTCCCGGCGGTGTAAACTCACCAGTACGGGCTTTCCGGGGCGTGGGTGGAACCCCACTATTCTTTAAACGCGCCGAAGGTGCCTATCTCTACGATGAGGACGACCGTCGTTATATTGACTATATCGGCTCATGGGGCCCAATGATTCTTGGCCACTCAGATCCGCGTATAAAAGCAGCATTACACGCCCAAATCGACCTTGGCGTTGGTTACGGAGCACCCACTGCAATTGAAACGGAGATGGCCAAAAAGGTATGCGGGCTTGTGCCGTCCATTGATCTGGTACGCATGGTTAACTCCGGAACCGAAGCAACCATGAGCGCCATCCGCCTGGCCCGTGGCTACACTGGCCGGGATAAAATAGTGAAGTTCGAAGGCTGTTACCACGGCCACGCAGACTCTCTGCTGGTGAAAGCGGGATCTGGTGCGCTGACACTGGGTGTTCCGAACTCCCCTGGCGTGCCCGCCAGCCTGGCCGAGCACACTCTGACGCTTACCTTTAACGATATGGACAACGTGCGCGAAACATTCCAGAAGATGGGAGACCAGATTGCTGCGATTATTGTTGAGCCAGTGGCCGGTAATATGAACTGCATTCCACCGGTGCCCGGATTTCTTGAGTGTTTGCGGGAAGTTTGTGACGAACACGGCACGGTATTAATTTTTGACGAAGTCATGACGGGTTTCAGGGTGGCACTTGGTGGCGCCCAGGGCTTTTATGGCGTCACACCTGATTTGACAGCGCTGGGCAAGGTTATTGGCGGCGGCCTGCCGGTTGGTGCTTTTGGCGGAAAGCGCGAGATTATGGAGCAGATTTCTCCCCTTGGCCCGGTTTACCAGGCCGGCACACTCAGCGGCAATCCGCTCGCGATGTGTGCGGGACTCGCTACATTAAATGCCATTTCAGAGCCGGGATTTCATGACCGCTTGACGGAAAAAACCAACGCTGTTCGGAACGGATTTTTGGAGGCGGCAAAGGCGACCGGTATTCCTTTAGCCGTTCAGGGCGCCGGTGCCATGTTTGGTTTTTTCTTTACATCTGAACCCTCGGTTACCCGTTTTGATCAGGTAATGAAATGCGATATTGAACGTTTCAAGAAATTCTTTCAGGGTATGCTTAAAGAAGGTATCTACCTTGCCCCCTCTGCTTTTGAAGCCGGTTTTACAAGCGCAGCGCTCACTGAACAGGATATCGAGCATACGGTAAGTGCCGCGCGAAAAGTTATGTCCACGCTCTGATTTCACTCGAGTGTATTATTCGAGCTGACCGGAGCAGAAAATGCGCTCCCGTCAGCTCAGATAATTGACAAACCTCACACTTTGACAATGCATTTTAGGCCGCAACTGGTTTGTCATTGACTTACCAGGCGCTTTGATCAAATGTTGGTCGTGTCTCGAGAAGAGATGCTCTGACGGCAACAATCTAACAATAATGAATTGGCAGTCAGTATACAGAACCGCTCACGCTGCCCGTGGCGCAGGTTCGGTAGGGCCGTAGTTTCTGGTGCAACTCGTTAGGTTGAGCCTCAGTTTGAACAATAAACACAACATCAAACTGTAGGAACGAATAATGAAACTTTGGACAAAAGTGATGGCACTGGCCTGCGCACTCGTGTTGGCAGCACCCTCTATAGCCTTGGCAAAATCTACGTACACCAAAACCAAATACCCGGTTGTACTGGTACACGGCATGTTTGGATTTGATTCCATCGCCGGCGTCAATTACTGGTATGGCATCGCCGAGAATCTGCGTAAAGATGGTGCTACGGTTTACACCACTCAGGTGCCGGCGCTGAACAGCACTATTGCTCGTGGTGAAGCTTTACTACCGCAGATCGCGGCAATTGCCAGAGTTCACGGTAAAGTTAATCTGGTTGGTCACAGCCACGGTGGCCCAACTGCCCGCTATATTGCCAAGGTGCGCCCTGATCTGGTTGCCTCAGTAACCACCGTAGGTGCACCTCACAAAGGGTCGCCGGTTGCTGATCTTATCGTAGGCTCGCCGGCCGAAGGCGCCGCAGCGGCTCTCGGCAATGCACTGGGTGGCCTGATCGACCTGCTGTCCGGCGGCGGTTACAGCCAGAATATGCAGGCCAGCCTTGTATCCCTCACCAGCAATGGAAGCGCGACCTTTAACCGGTTTGCGCCCGCAGGCATCCCGACATCTTCCTGTGGGGAAGGCGCTTATTCTTCCAATGGCATGAAGTTCTACTCCTGGGGCGGCACCGGTGTTCTCACCAATGTTCTTGATCTGTCCGATGCTTTGCTTGGCACGACCAGTCTAACGTTTGGATTCAGCGCTAATGATGGCCTTGTCGGACGTTGCAGCAGTCATTTTGGCAAGGTGATTCGTGATAACTACTTCATGAATCATCTGGATGAAGTCAACCAGTTGTTCGGCCTGCACAGCCTGTTTGAAACCAGCCCAAAGGCCGTGTTCAGACAACACGCCAACCGACTCAAAAATGCTGGTTTGTAATCCGGCCCCGCTCTGAAATCGAAGCCTCTGCCCTGGCAGGGGCTTTTTATCATCAGGCTGATGCCATTGCCGCACGTATCAGAATACCACTGCCCGCTAAGACAGCCCTTCGGCAGACATTCGACAGGGCTCACACTTTAGCAGTGCAAACCAGGCCAGGACGACTTC
>DATJDA010000035.1:0-7876 GCA_035497695.1 Marinobacter sp.
AGAATGAAAGATAACAGCCAGTTTCGCCTATTAACCGAGCGACGATTCCTGCCCTTTTTCATCACCCAGTTTGCCGGTGCGTTCAACGACAATCTTTTTAAAAATGCGCTGCTGCTATTAGTTACATACAGCGTAGGGGGCTTGCTGGGTTTGCCACTGGATATCGTGATGAACCTGGCAGCACTGCTGTTTATCCTGCCATTCTTTCTGTTTTCTGCGATTGCCGGCCAAATGGCCGATCGTTATGAAAAGGCCACGGTTATTCGCTGGGTCAAGTTTGCCGAAGTCATCATTATGGGGTTCGCCGCAGTAGGGCTTTGGTTTGGCTGGTACGAGTTACTGTTGCTGCTGCTGTTTCTCACCGGTGTGCAATCCGCATTTTTTGGCCCGGTGAAATACGCGATTTTGCCTCAGACATTGAGAAAAACCGAATTGGTGGGCGGCAATGCACTGGTTGAAATGGGCACTTTTGTGGCCATCTTACTTGGCACTCTGATGGCCGGCGTAATGATGAAAACTCCTGCGCCTGGCCCAATCGTTGCTGTTGCGGTTGCCATTGTTGCTCTTGTCGGTTTGGTCGCCGCATTTCGCATACCAAAAGCCGGTAGTTCTGCACCTGAGCTGAAGATAGGCTTCCGGCCACTCAAAGAGACCTGGAAGTTAATGGCTATCGCCCGGGAAAACCAGAACGTATTTCTGAGTATTCTGGCAATTTCCTGGTTCTGGTTTCTCGGCGCGGCGTATTTAACCCAGTTTCCTGCCTTCTCAAAGTTTGATCTTTTGGGCGATGAAACGGTTGTTACCATATTGCTGGCTGTGTTTACTATTGGGATTGCGGCTGGCTCTGTTGCCTGTGAACGATTGTCTGGCCACCGGATTGAGCTGGGCATTGTACCTATTGGCTCACTGGGCCTGAGCGTTTTCGGTATCGACCTCTATTTCAGCACGCCGACTGCGCCCATTCCATCAGACTGGTGGATGATCATTACCGATGCATACTACCGTCAGGTTGCCATTGATTTACTGGCCATCGGTATTTTTGGCGGGTTGTTTATCGTGCCTTTGTATGCCTACGTACAACAAGAAACAGCACCGGATAAACGTGCTCGTGTCATTGCTGCCCTGAACGTGTTCAATGCCCTGTTTATGGTTGCCAGTGCGCTTATGGGCATGCTGGTGCTGGGCGTACTCGGGCTCAGTATTCCGGAATTCTTCCTTATACTGGCCATCCTTAACCTGGTGGTAGCGGCTTATGTGTACCGCCAGATGCCGGAATTTGCTCTGCGCTTTGTGATCTGGGTACTGTCTCATACTATTTACCGGGTTAATCACCGGAATCTGCACCTAATTCCGGAGCAGGGGCCGGTGCTGCTGGTGTGCAACCATGTTTCATTTATGGATGCACTGGTGATAGCCGGGTCAGTACGCCGCCCCGTGCGGTTTGTAATGGATTATCAGATTTTCTCAATACCTGTTATAGGCAGATTTTTCCGGCTGGCCAAAACCATTCCTATTGGCCCCAAGGCAAAAGTACCTGATATCTATGAAGCTGCCTTCGAACGCATTGATGAGGATCTTGCGGCCGGACAGGTGGTGTGTATTTTCCCCGAAGGAAAACTTACCCGGGATGGAGAAATAAACACCTTTAAAAGTGGGGTAGAAATTATTTTGCAACGCCGCCCTGTGCCCGTCGTACCACTTGCGCTGCAGGGTTTATGGGGTAGTTTTTTCAGCCACTGCGATGGGCCGGCACTCAGGCACTGGCCACGGAGATTCTGGTCACGGATTACACTGCTGGCGGGTGAGCCGCTGGCTCCGGAGCAGGCTTCAGCAGAAATTCTTGAACAACGTGTAAAGGCTCTGCGTGGTGTGACAAGGTAGCTTTGAGTCAATTTCATCGAGGCAAACCTCGGGGTAAGATCACAACAACGCCATATACAAGGATGAGCCCGTGACACCTCTCAGCCCCACCGACCAACTGTTTTTCTGGCTGGAAAAGCGCCAGCAACCCATGCATGTAGGTGGCCTGCAGCTATTTTCATTTCCTGAAGGTGCCCCAGATAACTACGTTGCCCAACTTGCAGACCAGCTCCGCAACCACACTAGGGCAACTCCGCCGTTTGATCGCCGGCTCGATAGCAAACTTGCCCAGCCGGTGTGGGTCCGTGACGAGCACCTGGATCTTGAACATCACTTTCGCTTCGAGGCACTGCCAACACCTGGACGAATCCGGGAGTTGCTGACGTTTGTCTCTGCTGAGCATTCACACCTGCTGGACAGAGCGCGACCGCTGTGGGAATTCCATTTGATCGAAGGGCTGGGAAACCGACAGTTTGCACTTTACATAAAAGTTCACCATTCATTGATGGATGGCATGTCGGCAATGAAAATGGCGCAGCGCATGCTTTCCACGGATGCCGGCCAGCGAAACATGCCGCCGGTGTGGAATTTGCCAGAGCGCACCGACCCGCGGGATAGCACAAGCGCTCTGTCACTGTGGCAAAGCATGGCGTATTTGCTGGGTGCATCCGGAAAACAACTGGGCACAGTACCGACCGTGGTCAGGGAACTGTTACGCACTATTAACGCAGCCCGCAAAAACCCGGACTACGATTCCATATTCCATGCACCTCGCAGCATCCTGAACCAGAAAATTACTAGTTCTCGCCGGTTCGCGGCCCAGTCCTACTGCCTGAAACGAATTCGCAAAGTCTGCGAGGCTTACGGCACTACCGTAAATGACGTGGTCACCGCGATGTGCGCACACGCCTTGCGTAGCTATTTGATCAGCCTGGATGCTTTGCCCGCCAACCCCCTGATAGCAATGGTGCCGATCTCGCTACGCCGGAATGACAGCGCAATGGCGGGCAACGACAATGGCAATCAGGTGGGTGTTATTCTGGCCAGCCTGCACACCGATGAAAGCGATGCCGGTACAAGACTGGTCAGGATTCACCAGGGCATGCAGGAGGCCAAAGCTCGCTACGCCAACATGTCTCCGGAAGAGATCGTCAATTATACGGCTCTGACGCTGGCACCCGCGGCCTTCAATCTGCTGACCGGCATGGCACCCGCCTGGCAGACGTTTAATGTCGTGATCTCAAATGTTCCAGGGCCCAAAGAAGCCCGTTACTGGAATGGCGCCAGACTGGAAGGCATGTACCCGGTGTCCATTGCCATGGACCGCCTGGCACTGAACATGACCCTGACCAGCTACAACGATCAGGTGGAGTTCGGGCTGATTGGCTGCCGCCGCACATTACCCAGCCTGCAGCGTATGCTGGACTATCTGGAAGATGGCCTGATAGTACTGGAAGGCTAATCCAGGCACAGTCAGCCAAACTTCACCAGTCCATTTCGCTCGGAAATCTGGCTGTTCAGTGTCCAGAAATCATAGAGCACGCCAATCAGGAACAGGCCGCCGGTAAGTAAATAGATAATGCCGCTGATCCACTTGCCCATATACATCCGGTGTAAGCCGAACACACCGGTAAATGTCAGCAGTAACCAGCCAATATTGTAATCGACCTCGCCGGCACGAAAACGCATATCCGCCTGCTCATCCATTGCCGGTATCAGAAAGAAATCGACGATCCAGCCAATCAGAAACAAGCCGAATGTGAAGAACCAGATGGTTCCTGTGATCGGTTTGCCGTAATAAAAACGATGAGAACCCAGAAATCCGAATATCCAGAGTAAATAACCAAAGAGCTTGCTGTGCGTATCTGGTCTTGGAGTCATAGCGTTTTCCGGGTAGCTGGATTTACTCTATTTATGGGGTATGAATTCTGATTCTGCAAGGGGGTCAGGGCCCCACCTCCGGAGCCGGGTCTGGCCCGTCTTCACGAAACTCGCTGGCAGACTTCCCGGTCCATTTCCTGAAGGCGCGGCTGAAATTGGAAAGATCGGCGTAACCCAGCTCATATGCAATCTCGCTAACCGACTGCTTGGTGTATCGCAAAAGCTGAATGGCCCTGTCTTTCAGAACGGCCTCGGTAATTTCCCGGTAGCTGGTATTTTTTTCTGCCAGCCGGCGCTTCAAGGTTCTTGAAGACACACAAAACCGCTCGGCCATGGATTCCAGCGAGGGCATAGGTGCCGGCATCATGCGCAGCAGATTGCCGA
The DNA here is from genome assembly GCA_035497695.1 of Marinobacter sp. Classification (GTDB taxonomy): domain Bacteria; phylum Pseudomonadota; class Gammaproteobacteria; order Pseudomonadales; family Oleiphilaceae; genus Marinobacter. The sequence continues at coordinate 4,126 of DATJDA010000035.1, forward strand.
TTGCCAATGAAATATCACCCTGTTCTTTCAAAGCCTTTTGCAGCTCAAATTCACACTGTTCACTGGCCATGCGTGAAGCTTCTGCATCGGCCAGCCGCATACGAACACCCAGAAGCTTCTTCGGAAACACCAGCATCTCGTCCTGCTGACCATACTCAAACGGCGCTGGCAACTGATCTGCAAATCCACGGTAATAGGGCGGCTCATGCGCTCTCAGGCACACGGTAACACCGGGAAGCCTGCCATCTGTCATTGTGAAGCCGCGGGCTTTGGCATCACTTCGGTCCAGTAACTGCTCAGTTAGCAGAATGAGCGTGGCACTCACTGTTTCTGCCAGAAACGGATACAACCCGGGCACATCAAATTCAGTACACAGCTTTACCAGCACCTGGTCTTCGGTTTCTGACAAACTCATGCTCAGGAAAGGCGCTCGTAACTGCAGATAGCGCCGCACTGAATGCAAGGCATCTGCAAAGGTAGGACTGGTTAGTGCGGCAAAGCCCAGGGTACCGTGAATAGTCAGCCGCAACTCTCTGGCCAGGGTGAAGCTAAGTCCTTGCTGGCCCGCCAGGCTCAGTGCCCGTTCGGCCATGATAATAGCGTCGGTAACGAACACGCGGCTGTTATTGGCTTTCAGATCGTCCGCGGTAAATGCCATACCCTCATAAAGCGGGCGGTCGTTGTAACCCAGCATTCGTACGGTTTCAGCCAATACTCGCATGTATACACCCGGTACCAGGAACAACCCCAGCATTTGCCGCTCTTTATCCTGTCCCGTTTGTGTCATAGAGGCATCCTTATAAGCAATTGCAAAAGCAATAACCCGACTGTAGCAAAACCCTGAAGGCACCACAGTGGGGCGGGTTGCAGGTACACCTGCGTCACCATAGCCAATTCACTTTCGCACTTTGTCCCATCCTGAGCGACAGCCGTCCTCTTCTCGCATTCAATCCTTGCACCATTTCTTCCAGACTAGCGTCATAACATCAGCCAGAGTAAGGAGTACGCAAATGCTGAGTGCCAAGACACCCGAGCAGTTAATAAAAGCCACCGGTAAGGCATCTCATACACCGGCGCACGTAACCATCAAGCCTCAACGCATGGGCTTTGAGTTCACTGACCAAACACCGCAGTACTGGCTGGGCAATGATTATCTGATCAGTCATACCATGAATGCCCTGTCGGTATTGTTTCCGGAAGGGGAACAATTTTTTGTGGACGCTGTCCGGGCTTTCCGGGACCAGATTCACGACCCCCAGTTGAAGGAGGATGTGCGAGGCTTTATCGGCCAGGAGGCCATGCACTCGCTGGAGCACACTGCCATGAATCAGCACGTGCGCGACCGAGGCATGCCCGTTGAAAACATGGAAAAACATGTAAAAGCCCTGCTGGATTTTGCTCGCAAGTTTCCGAAACGCCACCAACTGGCCGTTACCTGTGCTCTGGAGCACATCACCGCAATGATGGCCGACATGCTGCTTGAGCGGGACGACGTACGCGAGGATATGCATGAAACCATGCGCCCGCTCTGGGTGTGGCACGCTGTTGAAGAAACCGAACATAAAGCGGTGGCGTTTGATGTATTTCAGCAGGTTGGCGGCACCTACGGGGAGCGGGTATTTTATCAGCTGCTGAGTACGGCTTTGCTCGGCATTGTTGTTACCTGGTTCACCGGAAGAATGGTTGTGAAAGATCGAAAGAACTTTTCGGTAAGAGCTGGCGCGAAGAGTATGTGGCGCATGTGGGGAAAAAATGGCACCTTCTCAAGCCTGATTCCGGCGTGGCTGACTTACTTTAAGCCGGGGTTTCACCCGTGGGATAAAGATAACAGTGAACTGATTGCCCGCTTCAAGGCGCAGATTCAGGACAATATCGCCCCACAGTACAAAAAAGGTAACCGCCGCACACTTCAATAATGATGGCCTGAGATTGCAACCGGCATGACGCCTGCCAGAGTCATGCCGGTTGTGCCATTCCCTGCTCGATGATTTCACCCTTGTACCAGAGCCGCCACTCCCCGGGCTTATACACATCCCATGTCTCATCCGTTGTTAGCGGTTCGGTAACAATCACGCTAACGATATCATTCGGTGTGGTTTCAGATTCAAAGTCGATAATAACGTCGGCGTCTTTCAATCGGGCAGGGCCAAACGGAGCTCTGCGGGTAATGCTTGCCATCTTGGTGGTGCAATAAGTAAACAGCCAGTCACCATTACTCAGCAGCAGATTGAAAACCCCCTGGCTGGCATAGGCCTGGGAGAGTTCAACCAGGTGCTCAACAACCTCATCCGTCGCTATGCTATGGCCACAACAGCTTCGCAGATGATTTAGCATATCGCAGAACAGGGCTTCGCTGTCTGTGCTGCCAACAGGCTCATAAAAACCGGGGCTGAGCCGAAAGTCAGAGAGCTGACCATTATGGGCAAATACCCAGTAACGCCCCCAGAGTTCACGCATAAACGGGTGCGTATTTGCCAGGCAGATTTCACCCACGTTTGCTTGGCGAATATGGCAAATTGCCACCTCACTTTTGATCGGATGGGTCTGGATCATCTCGGCAATCCGAGAGTTGGCACTGGCATCGACATCGTGAAACGCACGAACGCCTCTGCCCTCATAAAACGCCACGCCCCAACCATCCTTGTGGGGCCCTGTGTCGCCGCCTCGCCGGGTCAGACCGGTAAAGCTGAAACAAAGATCGGTTGGGGTATTCGCACTCATGGCCAGTAATTCACACATGCGCAGGATCTGCCTTGCCACCAGCACGCACTATCCGGTTTCGGCCAGTTCGCTTGCTGCGATACAGACAACGATCCGCTGCCCGAAACAACTCATCTGCCTGGCGGCCATGATCAGGCCACTGGGCAATTCCGAACGATGCGGTTATCCGAATTGTTGCCTCACCATAGGCCAGCTCACACTGGGCAATACGCTTGCGTAACTCATCGACCAGCTCAAACGCGGCGGCCGGCTTTACGTCTCTCAGGATCAATCCAAACTCCTCACCACCAAGACGGCCAACGGAATCTGTCGCACGTAACCGCTCAGTCAGGCAGCCACCAATATGTCGTAAAACATGATCGCCCGCGTCGTGGCCCAAGGTATCGTTAACCAGTTTGAAGTGGTCTATATCCATTATCACCAAAGCAAAGCCGGTACCGCTGCGTTCGCATTCGGCTATAGTCCGGCTCAGAGTGCTCTGGAAGCAACTGCGGTTAGCCAGGCCCGTCATGGTGTCTGTCTGCGCCATAGCCACCAGGCGATTTTCCGCTTCTTCTCTGCGTACTTCGTACAAATGAATAAATACCAGCATAAGCACAGCGCAAAGGACCATGTTCAATAAATCAATCAGCACACCCGGATTACCGACATCACCAAGATACCCGTAAAAAATCACACCACCAGCAATCAGAAATGGCACACTCAAAATCAAGCCTTCACGCTTGCCCAGTAAAAGGTACGCAAGAACCGGAATGATCAGCACCCAGGCAACCGCCGTTACTGACGCTTGCGGCAGCAGCATGATAACCAGAAAAAAACTAAAGAGAGAAACCAGGTAGACGTACACCCACTGCTGCAGGTTCACCGTATTACGCAGACGGAAGAAGCCAAAAAAAAGGACAGTACTCGCAGCAAGCTCAAAAACCGGTAGCCACAGGGCCCCATTCATAAATTGCAGGCAGGCAAAAATAACCAAAGCAGACCCGGTCACAGTAAACAGGAGCCGCATAATCGAGCGACGGTCGCCGTC
>DATJDA010000036.1:0-11598 GCA_035497695.1 Marinobacter sp.
GTCCGTGCTCGCGCTGCCCGGCTGGGTGGATGCGGCGCGGTCGCTGGTCGGCGAGGACGTGCCCGTCTTCACCGGGCCAAGCGAGGTGCTCGCCGACCTCACCGGGTACATCCTGCACCGCGGCGTGATCGCGGCGATGGACCGTCCGCACCTGGCGGATCCCGCCGCGCTGCTGCGCAATGCGCGCCGCGTCGTCGTGCTCGAGAACGTCGCCGACCCGACCAACGTCGGCGCGATCTTCCGCTCCGTCGGCGCGATCGGGGCGGATGCGGTGCTGGTCACCCCGCGCTGCTCCGACCCGTTCTACCGCATGGGGGATTTTTACGAGCTATTTTACGACGATGCCAAAAAGGCATCCGCCCTGATGGATATTACCCTCACAGCCCGAGGCCAGTCAGGTGGCAATCCGATTCCTATGGCCGGCATTCCTTACCATTCTTCCGAAGGATACATTGCACGGCTGGTGCGAGCGGGTCAATCCATTGCCATTTGCGAGCAGATCGGCGATCCGGCCACCAGCAAGGGGCCAGTAGACCGCCAGGTAGTACGAATCGTTACCCCTGGCACGCTGACTGACGATGCATATCTGGAAGACCGCCGGGATAACCTGCTGGTGGCCATATTTAACCGACATGAACAGTTCGGCTTTGCCTCTCTGGACATATCAAGTGGCCGCTTTGCCGTTTCCGAACTGGAAGGTTTGGATGCGCTGCAGGGAGAACTCCAGCGCCTGCACCCGGCAGAGATTCTGGTTAGTGAAGATTTTCCCTTCCCGGATGTTCTTGAGGGCTACACGGGCATCCGTCGCCAGGGCCCCTGGTTATTTGAGGCAGACTCAGCCCGAAGAATTATTAACCAGCAACTGCAGGTTCGCGATCTGACCGGGTTCGGCTGTGAAGATCTTACCCTGGCCATCTGTGCGGCAGGTTGTTTGCTGCAATACGCGAAAGAAACTCAACGCACCGCCCTGCCCCACATTCGAAAACTGACACGGGAACGACAGGACGACGCCGTTATTCTGGATGCCGCCAGCAGGCGCAATTTGGAAATTGATATTAACCTGATGGGCGGCCACCAGTACACCCTTGCCTGGGTTATGGACAAAACCGCTACCTCTATGGGTGGGCGTCAGTTGAGACGCTGGCTGAACCGGCCATTAAGGAATGTCGAGATTGTCAGTCAACGTCAGCAGGCCGTCGCTGCTCTCCTTGACGAATTTCACTACGAGCCAATTCATAATCTTTTGAAAACCATTGGTGATATTGAGCGGATACTGGCTCGCGTCGCCCTTCGTTCTGCCCGGCCCCGGGATCTGGCACGCCTTCGTGATGCATTTCAGGCACTGCCAGAACTACAAAAAGCACTAAAGCCCGTTAAGTCACACCATGTCGTAAAACTTGCTCTCGCGATCAGTGAGTACCCGGAACTGGCCACTTTGCTCGAGCGTGCCATTATTGACAACCCCCCCGTTGTTATCCGGGAAGGCGGCGTTATCAAGGACGGGTTTGATGCCGATCTGGACGAACTCAGGAATATCAGTGAAAACGCCGGACAATACCTGCTGGATGTAGAAACCCGGGAACGGGAACGCACGGGCATCAGCACACTCAAGGTCGGTTATAACCGGGTACACGGTTACTACATTGAAATCAGTCGGGCCCAGTCTGATCAGGCACCAGTGGATTATATTCGCCGCCAGACTCTGAAAAATGCCGAGCGCTTTATTACTCCCGAGCTCAAGGTATTTGAAGATAAGGCACTGAGCGCAAAAAGCCGCGCATTGGCCAGAGAGAAAGCTCTCTATGACGAGGTGTTAGAGGCGGTGGCTGCACAACTGGCACCGCTTCAGGATGCGGCACAGGCACTGGCCGAGCTGGATGTGTTAAGCAACTTTGCCGAGCGCGCAACTACTCTGCACTTTACAGCGCCTGAATTCAGTAATTCACCAGGCCTGGAAATTGAAGAAGGCCGGCACCCGGTTGTTGAACAACTTCTGGATGCCCCCTTCGTACCCAATAATTTACTGATGGATGCCCAGCGTCGCATGTTGGTTGTCACTGGCCCGAATATGGGTGGTAAATCAACGTACATGCGCCAGACCGCGCTTATTGCACTGCTTGCTTATACTGGTAGCTTCGTGCCAGCCAATCGGGCAGTGCTTGGGCCATTAGACCGCATCTTCACTCGCATGGGCTCTTCCGATGACATAGCCGGAGGACGCTCCACATTCATGGTGGAAATGACCGAAACGGCCAATATCCTTCACAACGCCACCGAACACAGCCTGGTTTTAATGGACGAGGTGGGCCGGGGCACCAGTACCTTTGATGGCTTGTCTCTGGCCTGGGCCACTGCAGAATATTTGGCCACTCATATCCTTTGTTACACCCTGTTTGCGACTCATTATTTCGAGCTGACACAGTTGGCAGACAAACTTCAGTACGCAGTAAACGTGCATCTGACAGCTACCGAGCATGATGACAGCATTGTATTTCTGCATAACGTGCACGAAGGTCCTGCCAGCCAGAGTTATGGGTTACAGGTAGCAAAGCTGGCGGGGGTTCCCCAGGAGGTCATTCGCAACGCTAAAGTGCAACTGGCGCTTCTTGAAGGCAGCGTATCTCCGGCGGCACAACACCTGCAGCCGGAAGAATACACCAGCTTAAACCGTCCACTCCAGACTGTACCCGGCGCAAGCAGCCCAGCTATGCAGGGTGATATGTTCGCAAGTTTGGAGCCAAGCGCGGTAGAAAATGTTCTCAAGGGTCTGAAGCTGGACGACCTTACCCCCAAGGACGCGCTGAATCAGCTTTATGCCCTTCAGGATATGCTTAACAAATAACAGGGAAATACGCGAAATTTGACCTAAGTAATAGGGAAAATCAGCACGGTACTTGCGGGTGTGCGGGGCGCTCCTTACAATACCGCTCATTAAAATATACTTTTGGGGCTCGCTTACAAGTCACTGATGAGCTTGACCATTGGAATCAGGAACTGGCTATGGCTTTTATCGTTACTGATAACTGCATCAACTGTAAATATACGGACTGCGTTGAAGTATGTCCGGTAGACTGCTTCTACGAAGGCCCGAACTTTCTGGTAATTGAGCCGGATGAGTGTATTGATTGCGCTCTGTGTGAGCCAGAATGTCCGGCAGAGGCTATCTTTTCTGAAGACGAGCTGCCGGCAGATCAGCGTCATTTTATTGAGATCAATGCGGATCTGTCTGGAAAGTGGCCAAATATTACCGAGAAAAAAGATCCCTACCCAGATGCTGAAAAGTGGGATGGCGTGCCAAACAAACTTGAGCATCTGAAAAAGTAAAAAATCTGCTCTGCATTTCAGGTGCGCTGAATGCAGAAAGCGAAAAAGGGAAGCCTCGTGACTTCCCTTTTTTATTTGCCAGGCTTTTATTTATCAAGCCTTATTTTTTGGACCAGACTCAAGAATTTTGCGGGCTGCTGCCGACTTGTAAAAGCCCGATAGCCTGCGGCGCACCAACGCCTCGAGATAACCCTCTTCCCGAAGAACATCAATAATCGGAACTATACCGGCGATAACTTCCGTCACCACCACTTCTTCGGTAACACCTACGTCATTGAGCAGCTCAATAACAGGCCTGTCACCGTATTTCACGAACAGATGCTCGACAACCGCCCGCGCGCAGCCCTCAAAATAGGGTGTTGTCCGAAAGCGTAGCCAGAACTCATAACCCAGCACTACAAACTCCTGCAACTGGATATCTCCCAAACCTTCATACAAATCGGCTATGGTGCTGTCTTCCACAGAAACCCATGCAGCCATTACGCTGTCTCTGAGTTCGTCATCCGTAAGCGCTCTGTGCAAAAACTGTTCGCTACGAATGATAAGCCCGGGCAAGCTATCTGAGAGCCACGCCTTGATGCGCCGTTCCAGGGTTTCATCAAGGCCTGGCATTGCCTTGTTGGCCATCCGCTTACCAAACTTCATCATGGAACCAACACCAGGCACTGACCTTGTGATCAGATTGTCCTCATAGAGGTAATTCACAAGGCCAGCGTACACAACACTGGACACCAGCTCCTGATACACCGGGTGCGCCATAATTTCACTGATTATTCGTTCGCGCTGCTGACGCAACTCCAAAGCTTCTTCAAGAAACCCGGTTGCCTGCTCCCGACTGAGAATATCGCTAAGTTTCGTTGTTTTTTGCACTGGCGCATTAAGCACTTCGGTTGCCATTTCAGCCGCCAGCTCAGGGATACCAGCATCCAGCTCCATATTCATCACGACACGATGAATCACGCCCATTACTTTATCTACCGATGACATCCGGCTCAGGGTGATCGCACTTGCATACCGGAACAGCTCCTGCACTTCCTGCCCGACAAACTTGTTCAGCTTCGCTCCCTTTAACGCTGCCATTTCATACTTTACGTGCTGCTCCAGCAGTACGGTGGCAAGACTCTGATCGCTGCTGGTCATAGGGTGCTGTGTCCTGTTAAGAAAATTGATACCGAAAGAACTATCGGAGAATAACTATGAGGCTAACACGAAGACATCAAAAAGAGGTTCGCCAAAAATACCGGACAAAAGATGCGGTGGGGCAAACTCTGGTAATACAGGCGGCCCCAACGACAATCGCAAGCCATTAACTATTATTGATGGTCATTGAAGTTGTGAGGTTCTGCAGCCAGCGCCAGACACAAGCTGCCAGGGCCGACGTAGATGGAGCTGGTAATGCCCATCTGCGACAGCAAGAGCTCCACGCCGTTGCGCTCACAGGCTCTTCGCAGCCGATCAAGACCGGGCATCTCTTCAATTTCTGCCCAGCTTAAACTGCAGGACAAGCTGACATAAGGTGTCAATAGCCCTGCTTCAACACGAGCAGTGGCGTAGTTCATTACTTTTTCAACAGCCACATCAAAGCTGCGGGTTTTCGCCACAGGCAACCCTTCCACACCCTGACCAAAAATAACCGGCGTAATATTCAGGGTCTTACCCAAAAACGCCGCTAATGCCGATACGTTTCTGTCGCCACGCCTGCGCGCACGTTCACGAACGTAAGTCAGATCCCGGGGAATCACACAGGTGTATATTTTATCTGTAAACACTTCCACTTCATGCCGCAAGGCATTTTTAGAAAGCTTGCGATCAATCAGTTTAAGGGTATGTGCCGCCAGAAGCCCCTGCCCTGCAAAAATCTGTTTGCTGTCAATCACCCGCATAGAGAACTTACCCTTGCGGCCAGACGCCTCACGGGCTTTCGAGTAGTCTGCCATAACACTGTTCATGGCTTCAGTCGCATTTTGGTAAATCAGGCTTCGGGTACGGGTAACGGTTTCGCAGAAGGCAATATCAAACTGAGTGACAATCTTTTCCATGAACAGGTCATAAATTTGCTCAGATGTGAAGGCTCGTGTCTCAGCATGATGACCTTTCTTCAACAGCCCGCTCTGATAGAACTCCTGGGTTCTGACAGGGTCGTGCTCATCTATGTAAGTCTGCCCATCTATGATGGCCGTTACCGGAAGGATAAATAGATTGTTTTTGCGGGTGAACTCATAAGGCAAGTCACACGCTGAATCTATTATTAAACCAACTTGCATGGGAAATATCTCCAGCTGCGGGCTATTCCCCGCAAAATGGGAAGGGCCCTTTTATTTCATTATTTTTTTTAGGGCTTCCAGTTTTGCACAACCCATTTGAAATTTCCGCGACTTCACGCGCAACTAACAAAGTGCGTCACTTTTATAAGCAACCTCGAGCTCCTTCAGGTTCTTCTCAAGTAAGTACCGATTATCCTGCTGCCAGGGATGAAAATCCTTTCTGAAGTAGGCAAGAAACTCCGGCACGCACCGGCGTATAACGCCCGGCTTACCCCAAAGAAAATTCATACCACCCAGCCAGGTGCGAAGGCTCCATAATTTACCATCAGTTCTAAGCAGGCTACAGGTGTTCAGGAAGGTGTATTTAAAGAAGTTCCAAGTGACAAACAAAAATATAATGCGACGCAAACGCTCGTTACCTACGCATTGACGATACACATCAAAAGCAACAGATTTGTGTTCGGTTTCCTCTATGGCATGCCAGCGCCAGAGTTTTGCCATGGCAGGCGCGGCATTCTCCATCCACTCCGGATGTTTCAGAATCGCGTTAGCCAACACCGCCGTGTAATGTTCGGCACCACAGGTGCCCGCCAACTGGCGATCCGGCGACAGTTTCCCCACCCACTTCATGTGTTTGTTAAAGCGCTGATCGATTGCGTCTATGTCGTAACCGCGGGCTCTGAGCCCTTCGTTATAATTCTTGTGTTCGCGGCTGTGGAGCGCTTCCTGGCCAATAAATCCCCGAATTTCCGCCTTCAGCTTTGGATCGTCTATTCTGTCGCGATACAGCCTTACAGCATTAATAAACTGTTGTTCACCTTCGGGAAATTGCAGGGAGAGCGCATTGAAAAAGGCCGTCCTGAAAGCATCGTTACCATGCCAGTATGTTTTCAGCTCTTCGCTCACATCAAAGCGAATATGGCGGGGCTCAACAGACACACCCTCGGGCGTACGGCTGATGGTCATAACTGCCTCCTGTCGTTCGATTTTTATAATTTAATGGATTACAAACAGCGGACAAAAATTAACCAGACAAGGTCCAGTCTAAACCGGAACGCAAGCAATAAGAAAGGGGTTGCCAGAGCCAATTGGACAAGTTGTCACAAAATGACATTGTGTCAGTTAAACATTGATCTGACAGATTGGCTCATCCATTAAGCTAATTCCTGCATTGAGACCGGCTGGACTGGGCGTTATGATTGATCCGCTTTCCGACCAGGACATCGTTTTATGAGCGCACCAGCTCAGGCTATCTGGCCGTGGTGAAAACGGCATCCATTCCGTAACTAACAAACCAGGCCTGAAAAGGATACAAACCAATGGCACAAACAAAAGCTTTTGCAGCACAGTCACCAACCTCAGGCGTTGCCCCGCACTCAATTGAGCGACGCACCCCCCGGGCTGACGATGTATCCATCGATATTGATTATTGCGGGGTCTGCCATACCGATATTCATTATGTTGATAATGACTGGGGCTCTACCCGATACCCGGTTGTCCCTGGCCATGAAATAGTTGGCCGGGTTACATCGGTCGGACCAGATGTGACCAGATTTAAAGTGGGCGATGTTGTTGGCGTCGGCTGCCTGGTCGACTCCTGCCGCACCTGCTCTGCTTGTGAAGCCGGTCTGGAGCAGTACTGTGCGGAGGGCTCGACGAGCACCTACAATGCTACGGACAGACACGACGAGTCGATTACCTTTGGCGGCTATTCAGAGCGCATTGTTGTGAGTGAACGATTTGTGGTTCGCATACCCGACAAGCTCGACATCAAATCCGCAGCACCTCTCTTATGTGCCGGAATCACCACCTACTCGCCACTGCGCTATTACGGTGTCAAGCCTGGCGATAAGGTTGGCGTTATCGGCATGGGCGGTTTAGGCCATATGGGCGTTAAGTTTGCCAAGGCTCTTGGCGCAGAGGTGACCATCTTCACCCGTTCAGAGGACAAGGTAGCCGAAGCCAAAAGCCAGGGCGCTGACCGTGTGATTATCTCCACAGACAGGGCACAGCTGAAAGCGGTAAGAGGAACATTCAACTTCCTGCTCGATACCATTCCGGTGCAACATGATGTAAACCCATATCTGAGCTGCCTGGCTTACAATGGCATCCATATTATGGTCGGCATGTTAGCGCCTTTGGAAACGCCGCTGAAAACGGGCATTCTGGTTACCCAGCGCCGGATGCTGGCAGGCTCGCTGATTGGCGGCCTGCCAGAAACTCAGGAAATGCTCGATTTTTGTGCCGAGCATGATATTACCTGCGATGTGGAAATGCTGGACATCCACAACATCAATGAAGCTTACGAGCGCATGAAAAAAGGTGATGTTAAATACCGATTCGTGATTGATATTGCCACCCTGAAAGCAGGTTAACCATCGCAACTCCGGTTCCTCATGGCTTCATATTTTGATGTAATAGTTATTGGTGCCGGCGCAGCAGGGCTGATGTGCGCGGCCACCGCCGGTTACCGTGGCCGGAAAGTGCTGGTACTGGATCATGCCAACAAGCCGGGCAAGAAGATTTTGATGTCAGGTGGCGGGCGCTGTAACTTTACCAACCTCAATAGCACGCCCGCCCACTTTCTTTCAGATAATCCTGCCTTTTGCATATCGGCCCTGAAACGCTATACGCCCCAACACTTTCTGGAGCTGGTAGAGCGCCACGGCATAGAACATGAGGAAAAGGCGGCCGGTCAGTTGTTCTGTAAAAACAGCGCAAAAGACATTCTCAACATGCTATTGGCCGAATGTGAATGGGCCGGTGCAGCAATCCGCATGAAGACCTCCGTTACCAAGGTAACGTTCAAGGCCGGGCGTTATCACGTAGCCACTGGTTCTGACGCCTTGAGTTGTGAGTCTCTGATTGTTGCCTCTGGCGGTTTATCCATTCCAACCATGGGTGCAACCGGCTTTGGCTATGAGATCGCCAGACAGTTCGGACTCAATGTTCTGCCCACCCGTGCCGGCCTTGTGCCCTTTACGCTTCACCCGGAGCTCAAGCAACAACTGGCACCGCTATCCGGCGTTAGCTGCCCCGTAGAGGCCCACTGTAACAACCAGCATTTCCGCGAGCCCATGCTGGTAACACACCGGGGGTTGAGCGGCCCGGCAATGCTGCAGATCTCCAGTTTCTGGCTACCGGGAGATACCCTGGCCATTAACCTGCTTCCGGAGCGCACCGTTCTGGAAGATCTGCAATGCCTGCGTCAAAGTACGCCCCAGGCCACCATCGGTCACTATCTGACAAAACACCTGCCCCGGCGCTTTGCAGTGGCATTTACCGACCTGCACGGATGGTCTGGTCCACTTCAGGCCTGCAAAAATAGCGATATTGAAAAAATAGCCGACACTTTGGAAAAATGGACAATCAAACCTGCGGGCACAGAAGGCTATCGAACGGCGGAAGTGACTCTCGGCGGCGTGGACACCCGCCAGCTTTCATCAAAAACCATGGCCACTCAGGAACATCCGAACCTGTATTTTATTGGTGAAGTAACAGACGTTACCGGACATCTGGGCGGGCATAATTTTCAGTGGGCCTGGGCATCCGGGGTGGCTGCGGGCCTGGATGCGTGAGCCACACCTGCTATCCTTCTCCGCAGCAATATCCAGCGACGGGCTGGAAAGCATCGAAAATTTTACTGGCTACTTGGAAACACCATGGGCTTCAGCCGTCACCTGTGACATTGGAACGGATACCGGTATTTGTGGAATCGGATGGTGTTCACTGGCAGATACAGCCAAAGGCGGGCGGCCCAGGATGCCTGTACCTCGAAGAATCGTCCACAGGACGGTAAGCACCGGTGTGTCTTTCGTGGCTAAATACCACTTGGTTTCTTTGGCGCGGTAACGGGACTTGTGATAACTCAGCGCCTTAAAAGCGTAGAAACCATTACCGGCTGCGTACAGTAATCGACAAATACCCCTTAATATTGTGTTATCTCCTGCACAGGCCTGAACATTATAAACGGGAGAAATCCCGAGAGAGAGCTGTTCAATGCCTTCTGCCTCAAAAACCTTCATAGCCTCCAGAATAATATAATCCAGTAATCCGCTCGGGCTGACTTCAATATCTTGCCGCAAAACATTGGCCGTATACCCGATCACCTTGCCATCTTTAAAGAATGGGTCAAAAAAAACAAAGCCCAGTAACTGGCCATCCTGATAACAATAGAATTTACGCACTCCCCACTCATCATCAAACTGGGGCGGGCGTGTCAACAATCGCAACTCTCGCTGCTTCACTTTTTTACTCAAGCGCCAGTTAGCCGAAATACGGCGTGCAGCAATCATATCAACGTCTTTTGCGGGCTGCTCAACAACCGTTAAGTTTTGTCGTGAACCGAGGTTTGCCGCATGTCTAAGCTGTTTTTTACTTTTTCCTGCAACGCTAAATCCAGGGATCCGGAAGGAAAACTCCGTACCCATTTCATTAATGGCGTAACCCAGTGCCCGAAGATCTGCTGCTACCCCGCTATCAATACCAACAAAAATAGCCCGCCCAGGAACATTATTCAGAAATTCCTGCAGAAGCCACCGCCGGCCCCGGTCGTCACACACCGGATTGGCAAACACCACATTAACTCTGCCCAGTAAGGTTTTGACTGGTGCATAAGCCACAAAACCCACTCCCTCGATCCCAAATCTGCCAGCACCCGCCTGCAGCGTGAAGTAAGCACTGGACTGATACCCATAGCGCTTCATCAACTCTTGGCTAGCGCCCTCCACGAGGTGTTCCCGATATCGAATCCCGGCATCCGGGGACAGTGCATGGGTCATATGGCTACTCCTTCCGAAAGAAACCGACCGGTGAACCAGAACTACCGGCCTGTCGATAAAATCTACTTATGTCACCTAAGTTACAGACTGTTACGTACGGACGAAGAACTATTCTCGGAAACTGTGAACCGGTACGATCAATTTACTTAACAAGCATGAAATAAGTCACAAAATGAACGTAATTCATTGTTTTAATAGGAAAAACGATTGTCGGACAATCCGATTTTTTCAAACGAGAAAGGTAACATTTTGTAAGCGGTATCTGCGTATTTCGCTTTTTTGTTGAAGAGGTGCGGAAGTGCTTTACGGTAATTACGAACTGCTATCGAAGAATCACTAATGGCTTTTTCGCAGTTTTCAGCATGTTTGTTGTTGTGCTGCCAACAAAAAACTGACGAATTCGAGAGTGGCCGTACGCCCCCATAACCATTATGTCGGCGGCCAACTCTTCCTGATATTTATGCAGAGTTAACTCTACATCGCCGGCGCGGATGGCCAGGGTGATATCAGAACCGAGCCCTGCGAGCATGTGTTTCGCTTTTTCCAGTTGTTCCCAGCCTTCGCTGGTCTCTTGTCCGACCATAATCAAATGCAATGGCATGCCCTTGAGTACCGTGCTGCCGGCGAGCAGTTCCACACCCTTGAACGCTGTAGCACTGCCATCAAACGCCAGCATGGCACTGCGTGGCTGGGTGTACTCGTTCGGAACAAGTAAAACTGGCCGGTGCACACTGCGAATCACCGTTTCCAGTTGGCTGCCAATGCGAGTATCCCGATCAGAACTGCTTTCGCCATGCAAGCCCATCACAACCAGTCGGGTTTCACCTTCAAGTGCGAGTATTGATTCGGCCAGATTACCGTGCCGCTGGCGCTTGATGACGTCACTAACGCCCGCCGCCCTGACCCATTGTTCAGCCTCGTCCAACATGTGATGACCATGCTCAAGAGCAAGCTTGGCCCGCCTGCGATCGAGCTCCACCAACTCTTCAAGAAGCTGTTCCCGGCTCCCCATGCCAATATTGCCGGTCAAGTCTGGCTCTGGCGGATAACGCTCATCATTCAGCACGTGCAGCAAAGTTACAGGGGCATCCATATGCTGGCTTGCCCAAGCGGCATAAGCGCACACTGCAGGTGCCGAACGGGAACCATCAATACAGGCGACGACTCGTAACATATCAGTGCTCCAGAAGCCCATCGACTTCAGTGGGTTTATCGTGCACACCAAAGCG
>DATJDA010000037.1:0-4998 GCA_035497695.1 Marinobacter sp.
GTACTATGTGTTGCCAAAGACCTACCTCCTCGCTCGCGTCGAGTATCAGTTCTTCTTCAGCAGCACCAATGATGCAACTGATGCATTTCAGGACGACGGAGCCTGGGCCTATACACTGGGTTTGGGCTACAACTTCTGAGCCATATCAAAACTCTGTTAAGAACTTCGGCTCCCTGCATGCACAAGCATACGGGACCGAATTCTGCAAAAGCCGCCCGGCTTATCGCTTTTGGTGTGTGACATTATCGAGCACTTTTTGAATCTGGCTCTGAAGTTCGGGAATAATCGCCATCAACGAGCCAAAAATTCTGGACAAGTGATCTGCATCTTCCGAGTTTGCGCTAACCTGCTGGGCCATGTCGCCCGATACCTGGCTTTGCTCTTCCGCCGCTGACGCGATAGAGCTGGCTACGTCCAGATTATGGCCTGCAGACTCTCCAGACTGGCGAACCATCTGGGCAACTTTCTCTCTGCTTGACGCTGAGTTATGAACTGCGTCCAGAGACGTTTTCAGCTCCATCTGCACGTTTTCAGAGCCATTTATAATCAGTGCAACGATTTTGTTGATTTCATTGGCAGCTTCGGCGCTGCGGCCAGCCAGTGTTCTGACCTCATCGGCAACAACCGAGAACCCACGGCCTGCGTCTCCTGCCCGGGCAGCCTCAATCGCAGCGTTCAGCGCCAGAAGGTTGGTCTGATCAGAGATTTCATTAACCGCTTTAGTAAGGGTGTTAATTTCCCGGGTTTTGGTAACAAACTCATCCATATGGTTGTTTGCTGAAGCCAGAGTAGTGTCTACCTCGTTCAGGTGATGCTCCATCTCATCAAGTGCTACGAGTGATTCCTGAGTATCTGCCCTTACGCTCTCGGCCTGTTCCAGTACATTCCGGCCTAATCCGCCAACCTCGTTGGCACTCGCTGACATTTCTTCTATTGCAGCAGCCAACACCTGAATTTTTTCCACCAGGTGGTCTACCCGCTGCTCAAACTCACGCGCGCCAGCACTCAAACCCGAAACATCCCGGGTTACTCCGTTAGCGGCATTAATCACTTCGAGTTCACGCTTCTGCTGAGCCTGAAACTCCTGCACCAGAGGCTCCAGCCAACCTGGGTAGTTGTCGCCAAGCTGGCCACTAAGTAACACATTAATCCATTTGGATACGCCAGAACGCGTAATGAACATAATACTTCCTCAGTAAACCCCGATGTTTTGTTCTATAGCGTGGCTCGAGTGCTATCGTCACTCCTGAATAAGTATCGGCCGCAACCGGCAATTGTTTATAAACATTTTGCTTTTTTTAAAACCCGGCTGTTAAGCCCTGCTTTTTCTTTACACTCAGACTGATCTGTGTGACCCCGCTCACACTTGCTTGTAACTGGCCGCTTAGGACACGCCGAAGCAAGCCCTTCGGTTTCAAAAATTACCCGATTCACGCCACTATTCATAGCGCAGTATCTGAAGTAAGAACACCTATTCCCTTACACACGGAGTTGCAACAATGAATAACAATCATAAAAAATGGACATCGGTGCAGGCAGCACTACGCTCTGCGCGCTTGCGGTCTGTGGCCGCGATATGTGCAGTGGTTTTACTCACCGGCTGTACCGATCTGGGCTACCTGCTCAGTAACGACAAAGTGACGGATGCAGATAACAACAAAGTCGTTTTTGTTGGTGACTCAATCTTCGCATTGTCTGGTGAAATACAGAACATACTTGAGTCCAGGGCTAACGAAACGTTCCGGCGTTACACGGTCTCTGGCGCTCAGCTTTCCGGAGCGCTGATTGCGCCCTCCATTCCCGATCAGTTCCGGGAGGCGGTTTCAGACAACCCGGATATCGACATTATGGTGGGTGACGCCGGCGGCAACGATATTCTGATTCCCGCAATTGCGTTCAACTCGAACAGTTGCAAAACCCCTTGGTATCGTTTCGGAAGACTGAGCCAGAAGTGTAAAGACTTCATTGACAATATTTATGTCGAAGGCGTGGACTTCCTTAACGAAATGGCCGGAGCCGGTGTCAAACACGGTATTCTTGTTGGTTATTACTACACCAAGAACGGCCTGTTCCCCCTGAAAGATATGAAAGAGGCCGTCGATTATGGCAATGCCACCCTGATCCGGGCATGCGAAAACTCGGTGCTGAACTGTACGTTTGTTGACCCTCGCTCTGTGATCAATAACCGGGACATTATTTTTGATGGCATTCATCCGGCTGACAGCGGGTCGCTGAAAATTGCAGACCTGATCTGGCCCAAGCTTCAACCCCTGCTCTGACAGTAACCGGAATCTGGTGGCCGTATTCGCGGCCACCAGCCTTCAAAGGCAAAATAATGGGCTCAAAAATACGTTATGGATTTCTGACCGCTATTGTGACTGTTGGTGCAATCGGTGGTTATTTTTACCTGCAATCGCCAGCCAATCAGGCCGCGCAAACTATGAGCACACCCGGGCACACGGCTGCACCGAAGCAATCACCGGTTGTGGAGGCTACTCAGCAAGATTTATCACAACGGATTATAGAGTTGGCGGTGCAGTACCTGGAGCGCTATGGAAACACCATATCTGAGCCGGCAACCCAGGCTCGCCTGTATAACGAACGCCGAATACTACTGGAGCAATACCCAGAATCCGGTGCCCAATTGTTTGATAGTGCCATTGAAAAGGCATTCCCGGAATTGCACGGCCAGATTTTGGCCATGATGAACAACCTCGATCGCTATAACCAGTGGCTGGATAATCAGGAGCTTCGCCTGCAGGCACTTCCCACTCTTCAACAGGAAGTAGAACTCTGGCAACAGCGGGAAGCCATCTTCGGAACCCTGGCAAGTGAGATATGGGCCGATGAAAAGTCTTATCTGGAAGAAAAATCACAAGTCTTCCAGCAAAAGGTGGCACACCTGAACGAGGCCAGTGAGCTGCAACTAACGGAACTTGCCTATCAACTACAAACCAGTGCCAAAGAAGTTTACGGTGGTGACGTAACCCTGCAGTTCGCCGGCTCCAGCGCACTGGGACACGCCCTGTTCAGCCTGGATAGTGTGCAGGCCCAGCTACAACAGTTACCTCCAGAGCGACGCCAGCAGGCCGTTAATGACCTCAGGCTTCAGCTGGGATACTCTGAAGACGCCGTAGAGCGAATGGCAAAACAAGATCAGGCCCGGGAAGAGAAATGGCAAGCGGGCAAAGCCTATACGGTTGAACGGGACGCACTGATGCAACGCTTGTCTGGCGAAGCCCGCGACACGGCCCTGAACGAATTGCGAGAAAAGCATTTTGGTATTGCCGCACCGACCATTGCCCGGGAAGAAAAAGAAGGGTTTTATCGGTTTGAACGGCCACGGCAGTATGGGGTGAATTAATATTTCATGGCGAAACGGCCATTTTGCTGGCTAATGCGGCTGCACTAATGGCCCCGGATTTTCATGCAATCGGAGTATCTGAATGATTACAGTTCATCACCTTAATAACTCCCGCTCACAACGCATTCTCTGGATGCTGGAAGAGTTAGAAGTGCCTTATGAAATCCAGCGCTACGAGCGCGACGCCAAAACCATGCTGGCGCCTGTAAGCCTCAAAAAAATACACCCGCTGGGCAAATCACCGGTAATCACCGACGGCGATCTGGTGGTGGCGGAATCTGGCGCTATTGTGGAATACCTTGCTCACACCTACGGCAAAGACACCATGCTACCAGAGAGCGGCGGCCAGGCATGGCTTGATTACACTTACTGGCTGCACTATGCCGAAGGCTCTCTGATGCCTCCGCTGCTTATGCGCCTGGTGTTTGAGAAAGTAAAAACCAGTCCGATGCCGTTTTTTATCAGGCCGGTGGCAAAAGGCATTGCGGACAAAACCAATAAAATTTTCATCGGCCCGATGATCAAAACGCATCTGGATTTTATAGAGTCTCACCTGGCGAAGAACACCTGGTTTCTTGGGGATAAGCTCAGCGGAGCGGATATCCAGATGAGCTTCCCACTGGAAGCCTCGGTGGCCCGGGGTATCGTTGGCAACAACCGGCCTCATATCACCGCCTGGGTGAAGCGCGTGCACACCAGGCCTGCCTACCGGAGTGCACTTGAAAAAGGCGGAGAATATGACTTTGCCTGAACCGGCGATGTTGAATAAATAACAAGGTGATCAGGACCGCCCTGTATTTATTGCCTCCCGATAAGGCAGCGGCCGGGCAAAAAGGTAGCCCTGGGCCTGGTCGCAACCGCGCTCGCACAGCACTGCCAGTTGCGCCTCGGTTTCCACGCCCTCAGCAATAACTTTAAGCTCCAGGCTGTGTGCCATGGCGATAATAGTATTAACAATGACTTTGCTGCCCGGGTCTGTTGTAACTTCTGCGATGAAGGACTTGTCTATCTTGAGCGTATCAATCGGAAAGCGCTTCAAATAGCTCAGGCTTGAATAGCCTGTGCCAAAATCGTCCAGGGATATGCTCACACCCAAACCGGCCAGCTCCGTCATCGTAGTAATAGCCGACTCAACATCGTACATCAGAGCGCTTTCCGTGATCTCCAGTTCCAGTCTGGCTGGCGGCATACCGGTTTCTTCCAGAATCTGCCGGATAACACCAACCAGGCTGCTCTGATGAAACTGTCGGGCAGACAGGTTCACAGCCATTCTCAGCCCCGGCGCAGCAGCCCCCTGACGGCAGGCTTCGCGCAGTACCCATTCGCCAATAGGGACGATTAATCCAGTCTTCTCAGCCAAAGGAATAAAGCGATCCGGAACAATCACACCCTGAGTCGGATGGTGCCAGCGCAGCAGGGCTTCCAGCCCTACAACCTGCCTGGAAGCAATGTCGATCTGTTGCTGGTAATACAACTGAAACTGGTTCCGCCCCAGAGCGTGTCTTAATGAGGTTTCCAGCGCCAGCCTGTCATCGAAGGCCTCGTCACTTCCCGGATCAAAGTGCCGGTAATCATTACCCCCTTGCTCCTTAATCGCAGCCATGGCGTTTCTGGCGCTGTAAATTATCGCATCC
>DATJDA010000038.1:0-11514 GCA_035497695.1 Marinobacter sp.
GCCGGGCATTTGTGAAGAGAACGTTTCAGTAAATGAAAGTAGCAAGGGCCGGTACTCGTCTGTTCGGCTAACAATTTCAGCAACCGGGGAGCCCCAGCTAAAAGCACTGTTTGAAGATCTGAAAGCCAGTGGCCGCGTGCACATGGTGTTGTGAGCGATATGGCTGATCTTATTGTCCGTTCATTGGGCCTGCAATCTTACCAGGCCACCTGGGATGCCATGAAGGCATTTACAGCCGAGCGGGATGACAGTGTTGCCGATGAGCTGTGGTGCCTGGAGCACCCTCGTATTTATACTCAGGGGCAGGCGGGCAAACCGGAGCATATTATTGCACCAGGAGATATTCCGGTTGTTCAGGTTGACCGTGGCGGGCAGGTTACCTACCACGGCCCCGGACAATTGGTGGTTTATCCATTAATCAGTCTGAGCCGCCGGAAGCTGGGTGTTCGCACCCTGGTAACAGAAATTGAGCAAGCCATTGTGCGCACACTGACTGGGCTGGGCATTGAGTCCAGCGCAAAGGCCGATGCACCGGGGGTTTATGTGGGAGCTGCTAAAATTGCCTCCCTGGGGCTGAGAATCCGGCGTGGTTGTTCATTCCACGGTCTTGCACTGAACGTCGACATGGATCTGGAGCCCTTCCAGCGTATCAACCCGTGCGGCTATGCGGGGCTGTCAATGTGTCAGATCAGTGATTTTGTTCCGGAGACGGACATTGCAGGTATAGAAAAGCAACTTGTTTCTCAGTTGATTACCGGTCTGAAGTTCTCTGCGGTAGAGTATCATGAGGGCTGGTAGTGCTGATCCGCGGATCAGCACAGATGTTGTTCTTCGCCACCGCATACCCGGTTCCGGCCCAGCGTTTTGGCACGATAAAGAGCCTCATCGGCCCTCTGTAACAAGCGGTCAATCGACTCGACACTCTGTATTTCCGCAACTCCGATACTGATTGTGGCCCGTATTGTTTGCTGGTTAACCACAACCGAACTGGTTGCAACGGCTTCCCGGATACGGTTTGCCATTTGCATCGCTTCGTTACATTCCGTTTCTGGCAACAGAGCCAGATATTCTTCACCACCCCACCTCGCGAGCGTGTCCATTTTCCGGCATTGCTCCCGCAGAGTCTGGGCAACCAGATTTATCAGTTCATCACCGGCATGGTGGCCGTAGTTATCGTTAATGGCTTTGAACAGATCAATATCCATAAGTAGCACTGAGAAGGGACGGCCATTACGAAGGTAGCGCTGGTGCTCGGTATCAAGCTGCTCCAAAGCTGCCCGGCGATTTGCCAGCCCGGTCAGAGCATCGTGTTTGGCTGCATATTCAAAATCAGCCGCTAATCTGATTAGCCCCAATTTGCTGCGTCTGCGGCTTTGATCAAGAATGTAGCAGGTCACTATTTCAAACCCGAAAGCCGCAATCATGGTCAGTCGGAAATTGGAACTGTAAGGAGTTGCAAGAAAGGCATCGCCAAGCGGGCTGAACAGCAAGATAAGACCAATCCAGCCACCGGCGCAGGCGATTACGCCAATGCGTGCCTCACTAATGTAAAATATTACCGGTGGATAGGCGAACAGCCAGATAATCGCAGATCCATCTTCCAGAGCCTGCACCGCAATATACGTGAACAGCATGGTCACTAATACAATAAAGCTCCAACGCTGTATGGCGGTATTTCTGATCAGCCAGAACAGTGCGCTATTGGCTCCCAGCAGTATGGCGAAGCCGAAAAGCAAGGAGGGTACAAGTAATTCACCATGCAGCGCCGATCGCCATGCGAAAAAAAACAACAGGACAACAGCACCCGCTGTCAGCCAGTTGATCAGAGCAGGAACTGGGATCTCACCAGCTACACGAAACTGGGATGATTTCCCATCCGGAGCTTCTCGCGGTCTACGGGGCATGATCAACTTTTGTTCTTATAACAATAACGGTTCATCTTATTGCTGCGATTTATCCTGGCCAGATTTTCCAAAGGCGACTGTATAAGAAGCGCAAACTAACGCAGAATGTATGTTTAACCTTTAAAACAGCCAGCCGCATTGGCTTCAAGGCCAGGTAAGCCGAGTCGAATTGGTGAGGTCAGGGCACTGTAGTATCCGTATAATGGGCAGTATTACCGATTATCGTTAAATTTTCTGATCCCAACAGGTCGTCATGGCATCCAAGGACACAAAGAAAACCGTCTCCCGCATCAAAACTGGCAGCTTTGAACGTCGGCTGAGCTTAACCCGTGCTGGTTTGTTTGCCGGTACACGGGTGGCTTCCCACATGGCAACCAACTGGTTCAGTAATAAGGAAACGCGAGAAGAAAAGCACCGGGCAATGCTTTCCAAACAGTCACGCCTGCTGGTAGAAGAGCTTGGCCGGCTAAAGGGAAGCGTGGTCAAAATTGGCCAGGTTATGGCCCTGTACGGGGAGCACTTTCTGCCAGAGGAGGTCACCGAGGCACTGCACACTCTCGAAGACCAGACAACGTCGTTGGAATGGCCTGCCATTGAGCAGGTTTTGAAGGAAGATCTGGGAGCCGAACGGTTGGCGGAGCTGGACATAGACCATGAGCCCATAGGTGCAGCGTCTCTTGGTCAGGTGCACAGAGCCGTGCGCTACAGCGATGGTCTGGAACTGGTGTTGAAAGTCCAGTATCCCGGCGTTGCCGACGCAGTAGACAGCGATCTGAACGCAGTTGCCCAATTGTTGAAAATTGCCAGGCTGGTCAGTTTTGGACCTGAGTTTAATGACTGGCTGGAAGAAGTTCGAAACATGATGCACCGGGAAGTGGATTACCGGCTGGAGGCCCGCACAACTGAAAAATTCAGATTGATGCTGAAGGCAGATCCACGCTTTATTGTGCCCCGTGTGTTGAAGGAGTATTCCAGCAGCCATGTGATTGCTTCCACTTACGAGCACGGCCACTCGGTAGGCTCGGAAGTTGTCAGGAACTTACCCTTGCCGCGCCGGAATGCGCTTGGTGAAGCGGCGCTTGAGCTGTTTTTCAGAGAGTTGTTCGTATGGGGTGAAATTCAGACCGACCCCAATTTTGGCAATTACCGTATTCGGATCGCCGGGGAACAAGGTGAGGGTGCTGATTATGATCGCATTGTGTTACTGGATTTCGGAGCGGTGCAGGCTTATTCAGACCAGTTCCTGATACCAGTAAGACAAATGATTCGTGCATCTTATGAAAATGATTTGCAGGCAGTCATCGAAGGCGGGGTTCGGCTGAATTTTATGAGTGTGAACTGGCCGCAGGATGTGTTAGAAAAATTTGGTCAGGTTTGCATGTCGGTTTTGGAACCGCTGGCTAAAGATCAAAGTGAGTGGCCTGATTACGCAGTGAATGAGAACGGCAAGTATCGCTGGAAGCAAAGTGATTTGCCCACCAGAGTGGCCCGGCAGGCGGCAAAATCTGCCATTAGCAGGTATTTCCGGGTACCGCCCAAAGAGTTTGTGTTTTTAAACCGGAAGCTGATTGGTGTTTATACTTTTATAGCGGTTTTATATTCCGAGTTTAATGGCGAGCCGTTGTTGCGCAAGTATCTTTATGGTGACGAGACTTCGGGTACTGCCGCGGCCAGCACGTCCCCGAAGGCGTAGGGTCGGTTTTTGCCTATCATCACGATGCAAACCTTCAATTTTCATTAGCGCCGTCTCATGCCATCATGATGCGCCGGTTTTAGCTATTCAGATGTATCAGTAACGCTTACTCAGGAGACGGTTGTGGAACGGGTGACTATTTACGGACGCACAAGTTGTGGATTTTGTATGCGGGCGAAAAGCCTGTGTGAAACCAGAAAGATTCCGTTTACCTGGATTGATATGGTGGCTGAGGGTCTGACCAAGGCAGACGTCGCAAAAAAAATCGGCCGACCGGTGCACACCGTCCCTCAAATTCTGGTGGGTGATAAATATATTGGTGGCAGCGATGACTTTTTTGCATTTGTCCGAAGCCAGGAAACCACAAGTAAAAGCTGATATTGCGAAGAATTGAATATAAAAAAGCGCCCGGCAACGTATGCCGGGCGCTTTTTTTGGGCAACGTCTGTTTATCAGAGTTCAAACGTTGTCTTCAGTTTTTTCTCAACCAACTGGTTTTTCAGTTTTGCAACACGGGGCAGGCCATTATCAAAGGGTGGAAAGTTTTCGCCCATAATAAGTGGCACCAGATAATCCCGGCAATCCTGCGTAATCCCAAAGCCATCATCGGTAATATAGTGAATGGGCATCTTCTTTTCCTGATTGGCCACTTCGCTTAACGGTACCTCGCCAATTTTCCAGATATAAGGCTTGGACTGCTCACGAATGATGATGGGCATTACCGCCTGCTTGCCGGCAAGGGCCATTTCAACGGCGGCCTTGCCAACGGCGTAAGCCTGCTCCACATCGGTAGCGGATGCGATATGCCGTGCACTGCGTTGCAGATAATCCGCTACTGCCCAATGGAATTTATGGCCCAGCGCCTGTTTGACCATGTTAGCCAGTGCCGGGGCAACACCACCAAGCTGGGTGTGGCCAAAGGCATCTTTAGCTCCGGCTTCCGCCAGGAAGCGGCCATCTTCGTATTGTGCGCCTTCTGAGGCGACAACCACGCAGTAGCCATATTCTTTTACGCAGAAATCAACACGCTTAAGAAAGGCTTCGCGATCAAACGGAATTTCCGGAAACAAAATAATGTGTGGGGGTTCACCCTCACCCTGACCCGCCAGACCACCAGATGCGGCAATCCAGCCCGCGTGGCGCCCCATAACCTCCAGAATGAAAACCTTGGTAGAGGTTTCGCACATGGACTTGATATCAAGACTGGCTTCCAGGGTAGATGTGGCGATGTATTTGGCCACTGAGCCAAAGCCCGGGCAACAATCTGTGAACGGCAGATCGTTGTCTACGGTTTTGGGAATCCCGATACAGGTAATCGGATAGCCCATTTTGTCGGCAATCTGAGATACCTTATAGGCCGTATCCTGAGAGTCTCCGCCGCCATTATAGAAAAAATAGCCGATATTATGAGCCTGAAACACTTCAATCAGTCGCTCATATTCCCGCCGGTTCTCGGAAATATTTTTCAGCTTGTGACGGCACGAGCCAAATGCTCCACCGGGGGTGTGTATCAACGCCTCAATGGCTGCGTCACTCTCAAGGCTGGTATCAATCAGCTCTTCTCGCAGAGCGCCGAGAATTCCGTTTCGGCCTGCGTAAACCTTACCAATCTTGTCCGGATGCTTGCGTGCGGTTTGAATAACCCCACTGGCACTGGTGTTTATAACGGCGGTAACACCACCGGACTGAGCGTAGAATGCGTTCTTGATGGCCATCTTTGGGTGGCGCCTCCTGCTGAATCAACGATGGCGCTGATAATACGTTAAACGGCGCAAGTTTTCATGAGCAGGATTTCAGTTAGTAACGGCCTTGACGCTCCGGGGCGTATAAGGGAGGCTTGGCAGGTTTCAATTCAGAGGTTGTTCGCCGAATGCACATTCATATTCTGGGTATCTGTGGCACGTTTATGGGCAGCCTTGCTGTTCTGGCACGAGAACTGGGGCACGTTGTTACAGGTTCCGATCAGGGTGTCTATCCGCCCATGAGCACTCAGTTGGAGGCTCAGGGCATTAGTCTGATGCAGGGTTATAGCCCTGATCACCTCACACCAGTGCCTGATCTGGTGCTGATTGGCAATGCCATGTCCCGTGGCAATCCTGAAGTGGAAGCGGTTCTTGATCGGAATATCGATTATATGTCCGGCCCTGAATGGTTGGCTCGGGAGGTGTTGCGGCATCGATGGGTTATGGCCGTAGCGGGTACTCATGGTAAAACCACAACTACCTCTATGTTGCTTTGGATACTGGAACAGGCGGGCCTGGAGCCGGGCTATCTTGTTGGCGGCGTTCCCGCCGACTTTCCGGTATCAGCACGGCTGGGCACTAATGATTTTTTTGTTATTGAGGCAGACGAATACGACAGCGCGTTTTTTGATAAACGATCAAAATTCGTCCATTACCGGCCACGAACTCTTGTTCTCAATAATCTGGAATTTGACCATGCGGACATCTTTGAAAACGTAGAGGCCATTGAGCGCCAGTTTCATCACCTGGTGCGCACTGTGCCATCCCAGGGGCTGATTATCCGGCCCGCAACCGATATACACCTTGATAATGCCCTGGAGCTGGGCTGCTGGAGCCAGATTCAGGATACCTCTATTGGCAGTGAGGCACTCAGGACTACGGACTGGCGGGCGGAATTGCTCTCCGAAGACGGCAGCCGGTTTATGGTTATCCACCATGAGCAGCCCGTGGCTGTTCTGAAGTGGTCACAAACGGGCATGCATAACGTCAGAAATGCACTCTCCGCCATCGCTGCAGCGCGTCACGCAGGGGTGACGCCTGATCACGCAATAGCTGCACTGTGTCGTTTTTCCGGTGTGAAGCGCCGTATGGAACTGCTGGCGGATATGGGCGGAGTGAAGGTGTACGACGACTTTGCTCACCACCCAACGGCCATCGCAACAACGCTGGAGGGCCTGCGTGCGCAAGTGGGCGATGAACCTATTATTGCGTTGATTGAGCCTCGCTCAAATACCATGAAGCAGGGTGTTCACCAGAACACCCTGCTGCCAAGTGCGGCCTCCGCAGACCGGGTACACTGGGCAAACCTGAATGATATGGAGTGGCTGACATCGCTGGTAGCAGGCTGGCAGTCAAACCACCCCGGATCTGATCAGCATTCGGTCGGTACCAGTGTGGAGGAGCTTATTCATGCTGCGCTGGACGACCTGCCCAGTCCTTGCCACATTGTTTTCATGAGCAACGGTGGGTTTGGCGGCATTCAGGGCCAACTCGTTGCCGAGCTGGAACGAATTCAGAGCTGAGTGTCTGATCTTTTATTTTTTGCGGCAGGGAATTTATGATGGCACAGACGGCCAGTGGCGCAAGCCAACCAAGAACCATCAACCTGGCAATAACGGGAGCCTCGGGGGCGGCCTATGGCTTGCGCCTTCTGCAATGCCTGGCGGCTGCCGGGTGCCGGGTGAATGTCATGATCAGCCGTGCAGCTCAAGTCGTTATTGCCACCGAAACGGATTTGAAACTGCCAGGCAACCTGCCCGCCATGCAGGAAACACTGACGGCGTGGGCCGAAGCAGAACCCGGCCAAATAGTGGTGTTCGGGCGGGAGGACTGGTTTGCACCCCCGGCTTCAGGCTCTGGTGAGAAAGCTCCGCTGGTTATCTGCCCCTGCAGCACAGGCACGTTATCCGCACTTGCCACGGGCGCCAGTAACAACCTCATAGAGCGAGCCGGCGATGTTGCTCTTAAAGAACGCAGGCAACTCATTCTGGTGCCAAGGGAGGCACCGCTTTCTGAAGTGCACCTGGAAAATATGCTGAAACTGGCCCGTATGGGGGCTGTTATCATGCCGGCCAGTCCCGGGTTTTATCACAATCCGGAATCCGTGCAGGATCTGATCGATTTTGTGGTTGCGCGCCTGCTGGACCACCTTGGTATTCCTCAGGATCTCATGCCGCGTTGGGGTGAGGCCCGTGCTGATGACAAGCGCACTCGCTGATTGAGTAAGCTATTGAAGGTGGTTTTTGCCAGCTCGATTGATGCTTTTCATCATTGAGCGAAAGGTCGTCGCAACCGAGACTGGGCAAACGACAAATGCAAGTTTCACACTGAGGTCTACCATGATTCCACGTACTCTCTTCGACGCCGATCTCGAAGGATTTCGCGACTCCGTCCGAAAGTTTCTTGAACAGGAAGCCGTGCCCTATCACGAGCAGTGGGAAAAGGACGGCCAGGTTAGCCGTGAGCTCTGGAATAAGGCTGGTGAGCTGGGCTTCCTCTGTCCACGTCTGCCGGAGGAATACGGTGGCGTTGGCGCTGATTTCCGTTACAGCGCCGTGTTGATTGAAGAAGTGGCAAGAGCAGGCTTGTCCGGCATTGGCTGGGGCCTGCATTCAGATATTGTGGCGCCTTATATTCAGAACTACGGCTCCGATGAGTTGAAAAATCACTACTTGCCCAAGCTGGCCAGTGGCGAGATGATCGGCGCCATTGCTATGACAGAGCCGGGAGTAGGTTCTGACTTACAAGGGGTGAAAACCACTGCAATCAAGCAGGGTGACCATTATTTGCTCAATGGCTCGAAAACCTTTATCACCAATGGTCAGTTGGCAGACCTCGTTGTAGTGGTTGCGAAAACCAACCCAAAAGAGGGAGCTAAAGGCATCAGTTTGTTCGTAGTAGAAACGGCCTGGGAAGGATTCGAAAAAGGCCAGAACCTGAAAAAGGTTGGCATGAAGGCCCAGGACACGTCTGAGCTGTTTTTTCAGGATGTGAAAGTTCCTGCAAAGAATCTGATTGGGCCGGGCGAAGGCCAGGGTTTCCTTCAGTTGATGCAGGAGCTGGCTTCTGAGCGCCTGCAGGTAGCTCTTGGTGCTGTAGCCTCCGCCGAGGCCGCGTGGCAGTGGACGCTGGATTATGTGAAAGAGCGTAATGCATTCGGCAAACCAGTGATCGCGTTTCAAAATACCCGCTTCAAAATGGCTGAAATGAAGGCGGAAATTACCTCAGCGCGAGTGTTCACGGACCGGTGCCTGGAACTTCATCTTGATAAAAAGCTCGATATCCCGACAGCGGCCATGCTTAAGCAGCTCACCACAGATTTACAGTGCAAGGTGATGGATGAGTGTGTGCAGCTACATGGCGGCTATGGCTATATGTGGGAGTATCCCATTGCCAGGGCATGGGCTGATTCAAGAGTGCAGCGCATTTATGCGGGCACCAATGAAATCATGAAAGAAATCGTCGCCCGTTCGTTTTAACAACGGGTAATACACTTTTCAGGCTCCGAATATCCGTTTTCGGAGCCTGAAAAGGCCTGTTCCGTTACTAAACTTTACAAATTGCCAAACCTATCAAGGTCTCCTTTCCAAGTATCCCCTAAAGTGTCGGCACAACCTCTAACAAGGATAAATGGTTGCCGCGATGAAACGTTTTATTCCCCTGTCTTTATCTGTGCTCATTTTTACCCTTTCCGGTTGTGGAGAGGAGTCCGACCAGTTGCCTGTGGACGGCCGGGATTTTGACGGCGTTGGGTACAGTGCGCAGGCACCTTATACCGGTAAGGTAATTGATGGCTATCTGCAAAATGCGCGGGTATGGCTGGATATAGATGGCGATAGTCAGTATACCCCCGGCCCATTAACCATCACGCTTAAAAATGGCAACACAGTCACTTTGCCTTCGGGGGAGCCCACCGCTATGAGTGGCGCTGGCGGGAAATTCTCTCTTGATATTTCAGAGCTGAAAGTTGATCCCGGTGTAGGGCCTAGTCTGAAGCCAGAGGATTTTTCGCTGTATGCTCTGGCCATTCCCGGTAAGACTCTGGAAGAGACACGCTATGGTGGTGTGCCCGTCAGCAGTGGCTACCTGATGTCCGCCTCGCCGGGTGTCCGAAATATAACACCCCTCACAACATTGGCTCGTTATCGCGCACAGACTCTACTGTTTCCGGGCCCCGGAGCTGATCCAACAGCCGGCTTTGGCGGTGTTAATCTGCTGAAGGATTATATTTTGGCTCGTGACGATCAGGCTCATGCCTATGCGGGTGCGCTGGCGCGCTTTATGGCGAGCCAGTTTCCGGAAGCTTATAACAATGCGCTCAAGCAGCCAGGAAGTGATGGCACTGAGCGCTACCTGAGTGTGCAGGCAGCGTTCCTGCTTGGTGTTTCTGTTGTTCACAATGCCGCGGATGTTTTTGCAGTAGTTGATGATGCGGTCGGGCCGGGTGGTAGCTATGCCAACGTAAATATTGATGAGCTGATTTTGCCCCAGGTCCCATTAGAACTCAGTGATCCGGTGTTGCTAACGAGCCAGCGTATCTTTGCCAAGTCCAGGCGCAACGGAAACCACCTGCCGGCAAGTCGCGGAGATCTTGTGGTCTCTGCGGAACTTGCTTTCGATTACAGCGAAGATGGTCGCTTGCTTTCAGTTTCCGCAGACGGTTGCCTGGCCCCTTCAATGCACGAACTGGCACGCCTGATCAAGGCGGATGGTTACATGGCGAAACTCGGCACCCAGTGGTTGCCGTCTGCTGTGCTCTCCCCTCAAAGTGCGATCAATCTTGAGAATGACGGCATTGACGAGCGCCTGACTTTTAATTGGGGTGACAAGCGTATCGAATTCGAAACATCAACAACGTGCCATGAGCATGAAGGTATTCAGGCAGGTTCCACCGAGTTGGGTGGGCCTCCTGCCGTTGTTTACAGTTGGAGCGGTGGGAACAGCGTGTTGACAGAGTTGGTTGCCACAATTCAGGAATCTGGCGCTGTTCGGAAATTAACGTTGGAGCTGGCAAAAGCCACCAAAGATTTTCCCGGCTATAGATACAGTGAAAATGGCACGGAGCTGGAAGCGCTGATTTTTAGCGAAAACCTTACTTCCTGCACCATAGCGGACGAGGCCCTGGAGGCTGATCTGGTGGTAAGTGCCAGCCAGAGCTATACCTTCTCAGGGTACGAGCCCCAGCCAATCAACTTTGTTGACCTGGCTCTGGAGTTTGATACCCGGGAGTTCAGCTACTTTGATGGGGCGGATGAGAAAACCGATAACCGCAATCGTCTGCTGAGATACGGCTTCCTCGATCCTAGTATGGCGAGTTTGCCGGATGTAACTGCAGAGCGGGGATTTGAGTGGCGGATGTTTTATCCAAAGCCCAGTGCGACCGGCTTTGTGGCCAGCCAGCCAAATCTTATCAGCGAGGCTTATCTGAATACGTATGCAGGAGCAGGTAACTGTGGCAACGAATTTGATGATAGAGCCACGTCGCACTTCGCGCGGGTCGTATACCAATATCAGCACTTGTCGGAATATCTCACCGGGTTGCTGCAATAAGCAGCAGCCCGCTTTGCTACAACAGCTATAGAGTGTAAGTGTAAGATCTATAACGTGTTGGTTTGCAATGGAAAGCGACAATTCTGCAGAGTGAGCAGATGTTTATTTTTGATTGGTTTTAGAGAAGAATGAATTGCGAAGCTACACTTTCCTGGAGGAAAGTGGTGCCGAGAAGAGGACTTGAACCTCCACGGGGTTGCCCCCACTAGCACCTGAAGCTAGCGTGTCTACCAATTTCACCACCTCGGCAGGCGATCTGCAGAACGACTCTTAGTTTATTGAAAACTGGGCGTTTCTGCCACTGACAAGGTTACCCTTATTCAGTGGCGCGTACTGTAATAATTCCCGGAAAGGCTGTCAAATCTTTTTTTATAAAATGATTAACAGGTATTTACGCTTATAAATAACCACCCGGTTAGGCAGTCACTCCATAGCAACGTTATACTCCGCAGTATATGAATTAAACTTTGCCACTGTGGCACCGTATCAGAACAAGGATCCGAATGGTTTCCAGGAAGAAAAACAAACAGGATCCTCACGCCAGTCGTGAGGCCGAAAAATACGATAGCCCCATCCAGAGCCGGGAGTTTATTCTCGCGCACTTAAAGGAGAGGGGGGCGCCAGC
>DATJDA010000039.1:0-9693 GCA_035497695.1 Marinobacter sp.
TCTGATCACCATTATCTTTTACCAGTTCTCCCACGAACTGCGACTTTCCCAGCAGTCTGACCTCTGGTGGGCTGAATTCGGATTCCGGACACCCGCACTTATCAGTGCTGTTTTTACACTGTTTTCCCATTACACGGGCAAACCTTCATGCCAAAGCCGCCATCTGCTTTGGACCATGGGGTTGTCGGTCATGTTTATGATCCTTTCACTGTTTCTCCTCCACTACAACGGGCAGCCTGACGATGTTTACCAGTTTTCCAGCGGGCTGGTTATCAGTTTTTTCGGGGTCGCTGTTCTGGCGGTACGGGGACTAAGAGAGTGGTGGCTACTCTTTGTTTTGCCACTGATATTATTTGCCATTGCGGTGCGGATACTCGGGCTTAGCCTCTCCGAGCTGCTGCCGTTTCTGATCGACCCGCTGGTGATGATGGTTATTGGCATGGTTATGAGCGAGGCGCTCAGGCAGTTGCGCTCAAGTGAGTTTCTGGCCCGCGAACAACTGAAAGAGCAGGCCACTACCGATCAGCTGACTGGATTGCTAAATCGCCGTGCAATGCATCAGCTCCTGTTGCGCGAGCATAGCCGCTCCCGACGCTCCGGAAGTCCTTTTAGCATTATTCTTGGCGATCTTGACCGGTTCAAGCGGGTTAATGACACCTACGGGCACAACTGCGGAGACACCGTGCTGCAGGAAACGGCTCGCCGGATGGGCAGCCATATGCGGGCTCAGGATGCCCTGTGCCGCTGGGGCGGTGAGGAATTATTAATTCTGTTGCCAGATACGACTTTGGATGGCGCCCTGACTGTTGCCGAAAAAGTCCGCTGCTCATTTTCTGACACCCCCATTCTGGCAAACGGCCACGTGATTGAGCAGACAATCAGCCTGGGGGTCGCTGACTGCTACGGTCATGACGAAATCGAACAAGCCATCAATCGGGCAGACGATGCGCTCTATCTGGCCAAGAGCAATGGCCGGAATCGGGTAGAAGCCCTGGCGGCGCCCGATTCCGTTACACCAGAGCATCAGCCTGACAGTCTTACACCTGAGCCGACGGCCGGGACTTGATACGGTCATACCAGGCCTGAAGATTCGTGTGCCCGGGTTTAATCCGTATGTTCACAACACGTGCGAAAGCAACGGTTACGAAGGCATTAATATCGGCAGCGGTAAACCGGTCACAACAAATGTACTCCCTGGTTTCAAGGTGCTTGTTGAGAAAATGCATGAACTTCTCAACACTCTTTCCGCACTCTTCGCCCCACTCCTGAATGGGTGTCATTCTGTCTTTAAAGTAGCCGGAGGTGTGCTGAAAACACATTCCGGTGGGCATGAAGAAAAACATGTCTATCCAGCACAGCCACTGCTCCAGCTGGGCTTTCTCCAAAGGGTTATCACCCAGAAGGCGTGGTGAGTCGGGATAACTCTCTTCGAAAAACCGGCAAATTGCCCTGGTTTCAGAAATGCAGGTGCCGTCATCCAGCTCCAGCACCGGAACTTTTTTCATCGGATTACGAGCCGCAAATTCAGGCGTAAGATTTTCACCCTTCTGTATGTCAACTTCCACGAACTCCACGCTGTTCAACAGCCCCTTCTCGGCCATGAACATACGAACCCGGCGGGGGTTAGGGGCCGTTTTAGTCTGGTAAATTTTCATTATTGTTAGCTCCGATTTGAAAAACCGGGAAATCATTCCCGGAAATAACGTTACCTGAGACTGCCGCGAAAAAAGAGTTGCGTCAAGCAACCATTAACAATTAACCAAAGACTCTTCAAAGCGAACTCATGCTACTGTTTTTGCAGAGAAAATAATAACACTCCTGAGAAGATCATTATCAAAATAGTACATGTTTATTCAGCGATCTCCTTGTAACTCCGCTCAGGATCCTTATCCTGAATAATTCGTAATAACCGAGACTTTATAGTGTGTTTGGTATTTTCAACGTTATAAACGTTATAAAAACAACAATCTCGCCGGTCCATTGTGACCGCAACCATTCCATTCCGAAGTACATCCCGCGAATCACCAACCTCAAAAAGGAGAAGTGACCATGCGTAAGCTTAAATCAGCTGCGTTGCTTTGTGCCCTCGTAATTCCAGCCATGGCACAGGCTGACTGTGGTGAAGTATCCATCACTGAAATGAACTGGGCATCCAATACTGTTGTCACCAACGTTGCAAAATTCATCATGGAACAGGGGTATGGCTGCGACGTTACCGTTGTGCCATCCGACACCGTACCGGCAGTCACGTCTGTTGCAGAAAATGGCGAACCGGATATTGTGACTGAGCTCTGGCTGAACTCTGCAGGCGAGGCCTACTTACGGCTTGAAGAAGAAGGCAAGATTGAGCGTTTAGGCAAAGTTCTGACACCCGGCGGTGTTGAAGGCTGGTGGATTCCAACCTACCTTGCAGAAGCACACCCGGAACTGACCACTATTGAAGGCATCATGGCTAACCCGGAACTGGTCAATAATCAGTTCAACAACTGCCCCAGCGGCTGGGGTTGTCGTGTGGTTAACGATAATCTGATCCGCGCACTCAACCTTGAGAAGTCAGGTATCAAAGTATTCAACCACGGCTCTGGCGAAACTCTGGCAACCTCCATGGCCTCTGCTGTACAGAACAACGAATCCTGGTTTGGTTATTACTGGGGACCCACCGTGCCTCTTGGCAAGCTTGATATGACCCGCGTAAAGCTGGGCGACTACAAGCCGGAAGTGCACAAGAAAAATCAAACCGCTGATGCAAAAAACCCGGGCGTTTCCGAGTTTCCGGCGGCAACCATTCTGACCTCAGTAACCACAGACTTTAAAGATCGTGAACCTGAAGTTGCCGAGATGCTCAGCAAGCTTACGTTTAAAACTGACACCATGAGTTCGCTCCTTGCCTGGATGGATAGCAATAATGCCACCGGTGAAGAGGCGGCTGTGCACTTCCTCAGCAACAACAGCGATGAGTGGTCAACCTGGCTGAACGACTCTGCCCGGGGAAAACTGGCGGCCATTCTTAGTAACTGAACAATCTTCTCTGCCCGGGTGCTCAACTTATGGCCCCGGGCCACGTTCTGACCATCCGTTTTTACGACCTGCGCGCAAAAGAGACTGAACGCACATGGCAACCTACGACTTTATTTTTTCATCACTGGGTCTGGAAGAATGGTGTTCCAGCAGCCACAGTGATGCACCCATGTCTATGGCGGCTCTACTGGCCAAGGCAAAGGGCGGCGAGGTTGAGCAGTCACTCTGGGACCTGCCCTTTCCGTCCATGGACGCATTAAACGAATCCTGCGCAGCCTTCCCGCAATCCCGGGAACTGACCAAAGGGCTGGAACAGGGCTTTCTGGCTATTAAAGATAGTCTCAGCGTTGTTCTGGACCCCATTACCCAGCCTTTGAGCTGGGCGCTCGATGGCACACTGTACACCATGGTTACCACGCCCTGGTGGATTGTCATTCCGGTGCTTCTGGCGCTCGTGTTCTTTGTTACAAAATCCTGGAAACACGTATTTTTCGTTGCCATCAGTTTTATTGGTCTGGCATTCATTGATTACTACGTCTATGCCATGCAAACACTTGCCATCATTTTTGTGTGTGCGTTTCTGTGTGTGCTATTGGGAATCCCTATTGGCATAGGCATGGCCCGGAGCGACCTGATGCAGCGCCTGACTATTCCCGTGCTGGATATGCTCCAGACACTGCCGCCATTTGTGTACCTGATTCCGTTGATTTTTCTGTTCAGCGTTACCGAATCCAAGCTCTACGGCATTGCCATCATTCTGTACGCCATTGTTCCGGTCATTCGGCTGACAAATCTGGGCATCCGTCTGGTGGACGAAGACGTCATTGAGGCCGCCGATGCCTTTGGCATGACCCCACGACAAAAATTGTTCAAGGTTCAAATCCCATTGGCGCTACCCAACATTATGGCAGGCGTTAACCAGACCATCATGATGAGCCTGGCAATGGTGGTTATCGCCTCGCTGGTCTCGGCACCTGGTCTTGGCGTACTGGTTCTGCGCGGGATACGTAGCCTGGAACTGGGGGTTGGCCTGGTGTCTGGCCTTGGTATTGTTATTCTGGCGGTAATTCTTGATCGGGTAACCAAAGCTTCACTGGCACGTATCAATGCCACCCAAAAGCAGTAAGGAACAGCACATGCCAAGAACCGCAAAGATCTCCATTAAAAGCCTGTATAAGATTTTCGGTCCAACACCCGAGGCGGCACTGGAATACGTCAAGCAGGGCATGGGCAAGACCGAACTGCTCGAAGCACAGAACCATGTTCTGGCCTTGCAGGATATTAACGTTGATATTAACGATGGCGAGATTACCGTCATTATGGGCCTGTCCGGCTCTGGCAAATCGACACTTATCCGGCACCTGAATCGGCTGATAGAGCCTACGGCGGGGGAAATCCATTTTGGTGATGAAGACATACTGAGCTACAACGAGGCCGAGTTACGCACCCTTCGCCGTGAACGTATGTCTATGGTATTTCAGAAGTTTGCCCTGCTGCCGCACCGAACCGTGCTGGAAAATGCAGGCATGGCTCTGGATGTACGGGGCTTCAAGACCCGGGATTTTGAAGACGAAGCGAAAAAGTGGCTGGGCCGGGTAGGTTTGGAGGGCAATGAAAACCTGTTTCCGCATCAACTTTCAGGCGGCATGCAACAGCGAGTAGGAATTGCCCGGGCACTGGTTTCCAACGCTCCGGTCATGCTGATGGATGAAGCGTTTTCAGCCCTCGACCCACTGATACGTTCAGACATGCAGGATCTGCTGCTTGAACTTCAGGGCGAACTCAGGAAAACCATTGTGTTCATCACTCACGATCTGGATGAATCACTCAAGCTTGCCGATCACCTTGTTATTCTCAAAGATGGCGTCGTGATTCAGCAAGGCGATCCGCAGAACATCTTACTGAATCCAAACGACCCCTATATCATCGACTTCATCAGTGATATCAACCGCGCCCGCGTGCTCCGCGTACGCTCGGTTATGGTTGAGCCAACGAGTGATGACGTCAGTTACGCCGGCGATCTCCTGGAAACAGACAATCTTGAAACCGTATTGTCCAAATCAGACGGCGATGTCAGCCTGGTATACCAGGTAATCAGAAATGACGAACAGGTAGGCGAGTTACATATGAAAGACCTGACACGGGCGCTTGTGCCCGTACCGGCCTCGGAAGAACGCAATAATTATTCAAACTGACTTTTGCAGAAGAAGCAGCATTCCGTATTGCTACCGGCTGTCATGATCTGAAGCAAAAGCCTTGAGGGTATC
Organism: Marinobacter sp.; assembly: GCA_035497695.1. Lineage (GTDB taxonomy): Bacteria > Pseudomonadota > Gammaproteobacteria > Pseudomonadales > Oleiphilaceae > Marinobacter. The sequence continues at coordinate 5,286 of DATJDA010000039.1, forward strand.
ACCCTCAGGAGTCAGCAGCAGTAACTCTCCATGACGACCTATCCTGGCACTGGCCACCCGGCTCAGCAGATCAAGGAAGCGATCTTCCTGGTTCATCAGTGCCGGGGCGCAGGCCATGCGGGTTACTGCCAGATAGTCAAAGGTTATCCCGCCCTCACCCGTTAACTCATAACTGCCGCTGTACCGGTTGCAAGAGGCCCCTCCGCCAACCCGGCCGTCTTCCAGGAAGTGAAGGGAAATTCTGGACGAATCAATAATGCCACCACCGGCAAGATCATCAAATACCCATTCTGCCCCCCGGAACAGGCGTTCGGGATTACCGCCACAACCGCTATATACATTGCCATTCACATTCAGCCGGGCCTGACTGGGAAACTGTGCACCAGACATGGTGTCCTCACACAGTTGATTTGCAACGGTCAGGATAACCCGTAAATTTTCTCCCTCGGCCAGCACTTTGCTACCGTGTCGGTTGGTGGCAACCGACTCTATTGGCAGCGAGAGCACCCCGCCCTCTTCATAGGGACGAGTCAGTACCAGGCGGGTACTGTCTGCCTCAGCATGCCAGAATGGCTCATTGCCCTGAGCGCGAAACGGCATTTCAATGGCTCCAGGTTGCAGACATTCAGGATAGGTCTGCCCGTTTATTATCAGTGTTGCCCGCTCGCCCTTACTCTGGAAACTGGTTTTGCTGTCGCCAGGCGCAACGTACCGCGTACCTGACGCACTCACTTCGGGCTTCAGCAGAAGCTGTTTATCCAGATAACGAACCCTCAGCAGATTACTGTCATCCGTCATCGAGGTCTTGATATTAAGCTGTCCACATGCGTAAACACCGGCATCCGATACACCGGATTCAGGTACCGATGAGCAGGCTGCCACCAGCAGACCAGCAGCGGAAACAACCGACAGCAGCAAAGCTCGCCTTGGGTACATAAATAAATCCCCTGTTTGTCTGAGCTCAATTGAGCTTGTCTGAATACATCTGTCCCATTCTATGGTTGGGAGGCCCAAAAAACTATTGTCGTAACGAAGCTATCAGATACGCCGGACTTTTTATCCGGTTCCGTGACAATTATGCTAGTGTCCTGAAATCAGGAGACTTCTTATGGCTATCAGGCTTTATCAATTCGCCATTTCCCATTACTGCGAGAAGGTGCGCTGGGCTCTCGACTATAAAGGGCTGAACTACAGTGCTGTAAATCTGTTGCCGGGCCAGCATATAAAAACGATTCGGGCCCTTACGGCAGGTAAAGATTCTTCTGTGCCGGTAATAGATCATGACGGACATATTGTGCAGGGATCGGCACCGATACTGGATTACCTGGATGATACGTTTCCCGAACGGCCATTAACACCCGCAGATCCCGAGGCGCGTAATCAGGCTCTGGCTTGGGAAGCGCGTCTTGATGAACAGGCTGGCTCCGCCGTTCGCTGTTATTCCTATCATCATTTTTTGCAGCGACCTAAAGTTGTCATACCTATGCTGGCGGCAGGCACTCCGTTCTATAACCGGATATTACTTAGTCTGGCCTTCAGCCGCGTTGACGAGACCATGCGCAAGTGGATGAAAATAAACAAAAAGACTTCGGAAGATTCACGAATCATTCTGGAAGGGTTGCTAACAGAACTGGCCAGTGCCTATCGCAGCCAGCCGTTTCTGGCAGGTGAGTCATTTTCCCGTGCAGACCTCACTGCAGCCGCCCTGTTTGCGCCACTGTTTCAACCACATCAATATCCGGTACCCTGGCCAAAGCCCAATAAAATCCCGAGGGACATTCGGCCCTGGCTGGAAGCATGGCAGCCACAACTACAAATATTGAGTAATCTGTATGAACATTATCGGGATGAAACTCCCGACACCGCCAGTTCCTGAGGTCTATCATGCAAGAGCGCCCGCTAACCCTGTCCAGCCAGGATGAACACACCATCTCTGGCACCATGTTCTGCCCTGAGCGCCCGGTCGCAGTGCTTGTTATCGCCCATGGTATGGCCGAGCACGCAGGCCGCTACGCAGACTTCGCCCGCTGGCTGGCAAAACGCGACATTGCTGCGGTTACCTACAATCACAGAGGGCACGGGCCTCAATGCCCGGAAGATCAGCTCGGCCATTACAGCGACCAGAATGGCTGGGCAAAGGTCGTTGACGATCTGCACAGGGTGTTACTGGATACCCGAAAACACTTTCCCAACATTCCCCTGGTGCTCCTGGGGCATAGTATGGGCTCCTTTATCGCCCAGAGTTGTGCCCAGCAATATCCCGATTGTCTGGACGCACTGATTTTGAGTGCCACCAACCGCATTCATCGCCCCTCGCTCATCGTCTCCCGGCTCTTGATAAGCGGCATCCGCAAGCTGCACGGCAATCACCACCTCAGCCCAACCATTGCCAAAATGAGTTTTGGGAGATTTAACAACCAGTTCAAACCCAACCGTACAGAGTGTGACTGGCTTAGCCGCGATACTGCTCAGGTTGATCGCTACGTGGCAGACCCACTGTGCGGATTTGAATGCACAACAGGTCTGTGGCATGACTTTATTAACGGTATGCTGACAATCGCCCCTTCACAGTGGCGCAAAGATTTGCCCGTTCACCTGTTTGCAGGCACAGATGACCCGGTTGGGGAAATGGGTGAAGGCGTCAGCCGCCATTATCAGAGTATCCGCAAGGCCGGCAGTCACACCGTTACGTTAAAACTGTTTGATAAGGGAAGGCATGAAATGCTGAACGAGCTCAATGCTGAGGAAGTATGGAGCTATGTGTATTCCCTGTTAAGCCAGTATCTCTCGCCTGCAGAGGCACAATCAGAGGTTACAGGCTGATGCCCGGTACACACCCGCAACTGATACCCAGGCTGAGATTGAAAGCCGGTGACGCTGTTGCACTGGGCCCTGGCAAAGCCAGACTGCTGGAACTGATCCAGGAGCACCGGTCTATTTCCGCAGCAGCCAGAGCAATGGCAATGAGTTACCGCCGTGCCTGGCTGCTGGTGAACACCATGAACTCCTGCTTTCAACAGCCGTTGGTGCTCACCGCCACCGGAGGTACTCACGGTGGCGGCGCGGAACTTTCCGAGCAAGGTCTGAAAGCTCTGGAGATCTACCGGAGCTATGAAAAGGCAGTGCTTGAATGTCCTGAGCTGAGCATTTTGTGCGCCATGCTAAAAGACGCTGATTCCCAGAAAATCTGACTCCGGTCAACAAAAACACAGGCGGTCTTGTTTCTGCTCATAAGCGTCTATACTATTTGCGTCGTTATATACAACCGGATATAAGGGATTATAAACTCATGCGCCAATTTAAAAGACAGTGCCTCCAACTGACGACGTTGCTTCTGGCTCTGATCATAAGCAGTTTCGCTCAGGCTGTTGATGTTCGTATTGCCGTAGCGGCAAACTTTACCGATACCACCCGGGAACTGATTGAAGCATTTGCGAATGCAACCGGCCTGGAAGCATCTGCGAGCTTTGGGTCTACAGGCAAGCTGTATGCCCAGATTGAGAATGGCGCACCTTTTGATGTGCTTCTTGCGGCAGACAGCCATCGGCCAGAACTTCTTGAGGAGAATGGGCTGGGAATAGCAGGCACCCGGTTCACTTACGCCCGGGGCAAGGTGGTACTCTGGAGCCCGAAGCCCGACACCTTCAGTGATCCAACGGCCTGGCTGAGCTCCGGAACGTTTGCACGGCTTGCCATTGCCAACCCAAAAACAGCACCTTACGGGTTTGCAGCTCAGGAAGTGCTCTCCGGGCTATCCCTCTGGGAGCCACTACAGCCACGCCTGGTTCGGGGCGACTCCATTGCACAGACCTTTCAGTTCGTAGCTACTGGCAATGCCGCAGCGGGCTTTGTGGCGCTGTCTCAGGTTCGCGCCTGGCCCAGGAAGGAAGGCTCGCTCTGGCTGATTCCTCAAAACCTCTACTCACCTATTGATCAACAGGCTATTCTTCTGTCCTTTGGCAAAGACAACGAGGCAGCCCACCAATGGTTAAAATTCCTACAGGGTGAGAAAGCCAGAAAAATTATCGAAACCTACGGTTATGAAACCGGACACTGAGCACCAACCCGGCTAACACCATGGATATATACTGGCAGCCTGTATGGCTCACCTTAAAACTTGCGGGCGTTACAACTGCCGTACTTCTGGTTATTGGTACACCTATAGCCTGGTGGCTGGCCCGTAGTCGCCACTGGCTACGCCAGCCCATTGGGGCGATTGTGGCCCTGCCCTTAGTGTTGCCACCCACCGTTCTGGGGTTCTATCTGTTGATTCTGATGGGGCCACAGGGCTTTGTGGGTAAGCTGACAACCGAACTGGGAATCGGACTTTTGCCGTTTACCTTCGAGGGGCTGGTGATTGCCTCCGTAATCTATTCACTGCCCTTCACCGTACAGCCACTGCAGAACG
>DATJDA010000040.1:0-4139 GCA_035497695.1 Marinobacter sp.
CCGTACGTACCGCTACCGGGCTGGAGAATGAGCATGAGAATAAAGCATGCAGGAAGAGCCTGGCTGGGAGTGTGTCTGGTGTCTCTTCTTACCGCCTGCTCCCAGGGCAGCGGTTTTTCGGATCTGGACAAATTTATGGCCGACACCCGTGCGAAACCGCGTGGACATGTGGAGCCATTGCCCGAGTTCAAGGCGTATGAAGCGTTCAGTTACTCAGCGGCCGACCGACGCTCGCCATTTGAACCGCCGGTAGATGCTCAGTTAACAATGGTTGATCAACAGCCAATAAGTAATGTAGAGCCAGACTTGGATCGGCCCAGAGAAGTTCTTGAGAACTTTGACCTTAAGGATTTGAATATGGTGGGTACGTTACAGGGTGCGTCTGGTAATCTCTTTGCGTTAATCAAGGATCGCACCGGTGGTATTCATCGCGTGCATACCGGTAACTATATTGGGCAGAACTATGGCCGCATTATCGGTGTTAATGAAACGCGTATAGAACTGATTGAAATTGTTCCTAATGGCCGAGGTGGATGGGTTGAACGTCCACGTTCCCTAACACTTAACGAAGATGAAGGCTAAGGGAGCGGCATCATGAAAGTTGAAAGAAACATGCACGAACAAAAAAGTTCAGGGTCGAGGCTAGCGATGTTAAGAAAACTCAATGTATACATCGGCGTGATTGCTTTTGGGCTGTTGTCCGGAATGGCCTATGGGGTCACTCTGGAGAACGTGTCATTTTCATCGCTGCCGGGTGAGCGCCTGGAAGTAACTCTGGCCTTTGATGGCCAGCCACCGGAACCTACGGGTTACACCATTGAGCGTCCGGCGCGCATTGCCGTTGATCTGGCAGGTACCTCAAGCGGGCTTGACAGCCGGAGTATTCCGCTAGGCTCTGGAAATGCTCAGAGTATGACGGTTGTTGAAACCAAGGATCGCACGCGGCTGATTTTCAATCTGGCGCAGCTTGTTCCTTACAATACCGTTCGTAGCGGGAATTCACTGGTACTGACCATTGGTGGTGAAGGTAATGCCTCCGCCACCGTTTCTGTTCCTCAATCTGCCCCGGCAACGCCCTCAGCATCAGCGTCATCAAACGCGCTGGCGGGTGTTGACTTCCGTCGCGGGAAGGACGGTGAAGGTCGGGTTATCGTGGATCTTGGGCGTGCGAGCACATTAGTCGACCTTTCTGAGTTGGGCGGTAAAATTCGCCTGACAATGGCTGACCTGTCGGTGCCGGAAAATCTCCGTCGTCGCCTGGACGTGACCGACTTTGGCACTCCGGTTAATCGGATTGATACCTTCGTAGAAGACGGAAAGGCAGTGGTCGAAATCCGCCCTGAAGGGAATTACGATTACATTGCCTATCAATCGGGCCGTGAATTTACAGTAAGTGTAGAAAAACTGACCGAACAGGAAGCTGAATCCCGTCGGGAAGAGAAATTCCCATACTCAGGTGACAAGCTGTCCCTTAACTTCCAGGACATTGAAGTACGCTCCGTGCTTCAGCTTATTGCAGACTTTACCGGCCTGAATCTGGTTGCCAGTGATACGGTCAATGGAAGTATTACTTTGCGCCTGCAGAATGTGCCCTGGGACCAGGCACTTGACCTGATTCTCAAGACCAAAGGTCTGGATAAGCGTCAGATCGGTAACGTATTGCTGGTTGCGCCGGCTGAGGAAATTGCCGCCCGTGAAAAGCTTGAGCTGACGACCACCAAACAGATTGCTGAGCTGGCACCGGTTCGTCTGGATATCATTCAGGTTAACTATGCGAAGGCCGGCGATATTGTTGCTTTGATCAAAGCTGATAAAGAGCTGATTTCTGATCGTGGCTTCGTGTCTTCCGATGTTCGCACTAACACCATTAGTATCCGCGAGACGTCGGTGAAGCTGGAAGAGGTCCGTCGGCTTGTTTCCACCTGGGACGTGCCGGTGCGGCAGGTATCTATCGAGGCCCGGATTGTCCGGGCGCAAACCAATGTCGGTAAAGATCTGGGTGTTCGCTGGGGTGGTGCCGGAATTAAAACCGGTAAGCACCACAACGTCACTGTTGGTGGATCTCAGGGAACTCTTGGTGAGGTCCGTACAGGTGGCGTTGGCAGTGCATCCTTCCCAGGCGCGTTGGCTGTTGATCTGGGTGTGACCGGCGACGGGGCATCTTCGTTCGCCCTAGGCTGGAGTAATAGTGACTTCCTGGTCGATCTGGAACTATCCGCTCTTGAAAGTGATGGTCGGGCAGAAGTGGTTTCCCAGCCTCGCGTCGTAACGGCAGATCGTCAGACAGCGTCTATCAAGTCGGGTGAGGAGATTCCGTATCAGGAAGCGTCATCCAGCGGGGCCACATCAGTATCCTTCAAGGAGGCTGTGTTGTCTCTGGAGGTGACTCCACAGATCACCCCGGATGATAAAATTATTATGGATCTGCTGGTTAACCAGGATTCCCGTGGCGAAGTAACCGCCGGCATCCCATCTATCAATACCAACGAGGTAACGACTCAGGTACTGGTGGGTAATGGGGAAACCGTCGTTCTGGGTGGTATTTTCCAGTCTGAAATTGCCACTCAGACAACCAAAACTCCGTTTTTAGGTGATATCCCATACCTGGGGGCTCTGTTCAGACGTACAGAGCACATCGACGAGCGAAGTGAACTACTGATCTTTATTACGCCAAAGATTGTGAAAGGCGACCTGATCAAGTAATTCAGAAGAAAAAAAGCCGCCGCGTGAAATCCGGCGGCTTTTTTGTGCCTGAATTTTATGCGTGGACACAGTGAAACTTATGGAATTTGCAGTCCTGTGCTATTCTCACCCGCCTGAATCCAATTGAGCAGAAGTTATGTCCTTGCCCAAACGTGTTGTCTTTATTGGTCCGATGGGGGCCGGGAAAAGCACTATTGGTCGAATGCTTGCAAAAGAAATCGGCTATCGTTTTCTGGACTCTGATCGTGTCATTGAAGATCGATGCGGTGCCAATATCCCATGGATTTTCGATGTTGAAGGCGAGGAAGGGTTTCGTCAGCGGGAGTCTGCCATGCTGGAGGAGCTTTCGCACGAGCACCAAACTGTTTTGGCGACTGGTGGTGGTGCGGTTATGCGGCCAGAGAATCACAAAGCGTTAAAGCATGATGCATTGGTGGTGTACCTGAAAACCTCACTTGAGCAGCAGGTTGAGCGTACTCGCAAAGATCGGAACCGGCCATTATTACAAACTGACAACCCGGAAGAGGTTTTAAGAAATCTTTTTGCAATACGGGATCCACTATACACCCAACTGGCTGACATCATTATGCACACTGATCGCAAGAGCCCACGCCTGGTTGTGCGCCAGCTTGTTAACAGAATAAACCCAAGAACGCCCCGTCACAAAAGACAGATACGGAAGGAAGGTCGGAATCATGTCTGAAGTTCACCATAAGCTCACTGTTGATCTGGGAGATCGAAGCTATCCAATCATCATTGGCCGAAAACTTTTAGGTGAGTTTGATCTTTCGCCATGCGTTGTTGGCAGTCAGGTAATGATTGTCACCAACGATACGGTGGCACCGCTTTATCTGGAGCAGGCGAAGGGCAGCTTTCCCGGCAAAACAGTGGATGCTGTGATTTTGCCGGATGGCGAAGAGCACAAGAACTGGCAAACCCTGAATCTGATTTTTGATCGATTGCTTGAAGCGAGGCACACTCGGAAGACAACACTGGTCGCGCTGGGTGGCGGAGTTGTTGGTGACATGGCAGGCTTTGCTGCCGCCTGTTATCAACGTGGAGTTGCCTTTATTCAGGTGCCAACAACCCTGCTATCCCAGGTAGATTCATCAGTAGGCGGAAAAACCGGTGTTAATCATCCGCTTGGCAAGAACATGATTGGTGCTTTTCACCAGCCAGAAGCGGTGCTTATTGATACCGACACGCTTCGCTCCTTACCTGAGCGGGAAGTGTCTGCCGGCCTTGCAGAAGTGATTAAGTATGGCCTGATTCAGGACCTGCCTTTTCTGGGTTGGCTTGAAGAAAATATGGATCGTCTGATCGCTCTGGACACCGATCTGATCGGAGAGGCAATCTTTCGCTCTTGCGCCTGCAAAGCCGACATCGTTGCCAAAGATGAGCGGGAAGGTGGTCTGAGGGCAATCCTGAATCTTGGC
>DATJDA010000041.1:0-3581 GCA_035497695.1 Marinobacter sp.
AAGGCGGGGTGTGTGCCAGAGCTGTTTCCGATGATGCCGGGCTTGCTCGATTGTCTGCAGGTAAGAGTGGATATTGCCAGCGGAGACTATGTTCGTGCGCAAGGAGCATTGCAGGCTGTTCGCCAGCGTTATAAAGACGCCATACCTTTAGATGTCGATTTGCATATCCGCCTGTTGGCAGCGCTGTTGGCGCACGAAGATAAAGGTATTGTCGTGGCCCAAAAAATGTTGGCGTCGGTAGTTGCCGAAGCGTCACGTGAACATTTCCTCAGCCCTTTCGCAGAGCTGAGGGGCGAACTGCAGGAGTTAATGGATAAAGCCTTCGGCTACCTGCCAGACAGTGACTTCAAAACCGCACTGGGGCAATTGTATGGCGTAGAGCCTGTCAGCGATACGGTGGGAGTTCTGGCGGAGCCCATTAGTGAGCGCGAACAGAGTGTTCTGGAGTTGATCGCCAAGGGGCTTTCGAATCAGGAAATTGCTGATCAACTGCACATCTCGCTGCACACTGTGAAAACTCACGCGCGCCGTATCAATGCCAAGCTGGAGGTCAAATCCCGCACTCAGGCCACCGTTCGTGCGAGAGAGCTAGGGCTACTCTAGAGTAGCCTTCAGTTCACTGATACGCGCATCCTTCTCGGCCCAGATCTTACTTATCCAGCGTTGGAAATCGATACGTGTTTCGCGGTTATTTTCGTAATCCATGCCCAGAAACCGTGGTGGTATTTCCCGAACACGTATATCGATAATAATGTGATTGACCTTACCGCACAGAAAATCCCAAAACTGTGGATTGCCCGCAGGATAAACAATCGTCACGTCCAGCATGGTTTGAATCATCTCACCCATAGCGCCAAAAACAAAGGCAGTTCCGCCAGCGCGGGGCTTGAGAAGATTCTGGTAAGGAGAGTTCTGGCGCTGATGTTTGGCAGGCGTAAAGCGCGTGCCTTCCATAAAATTGAAAATAGTAACGGGCGTGTACCGGAATTTTTCACAGGCAGCCTGGGTAGCGGCTATATCTTTACTCTTCAGTTCTGGCCGCCGGGCTATTTGCTCTTTGGTATGGCGGTGCATAAATGGAAAATCGAGCGCCCACCAGGCTATGCCCAAAAGGGGTACCCAGATCAGTTCTTTCTTCAGGAAGAACTTCAATAATGGTATGCGATTGTTGAGTACATACTGAATGGCCAGAATGTCAGCCCAGCTTTGGTGATTGCAAGTGACGAAGTACCACTGTTTTTTATCTAATCCCTCTACACCACGAATATCCCACTCAATTTTGTGCAGAATATTGATAAGAAGGTTATTAAAACCAATCCAGATCCAGGCGATTCTGTTGAGAGCAACAGTACAGCCCTTTTGGATAGGCCGGATGGGAATGATTAATTTGATTATTGCAAACACCATCAGAACCGGGAATAGCACAAGGGTGTTCAAGAGTATAAGCAGGACCGCTAAAGTACCTTTTAGTGGCGCAGGCAGAAAGTACAGCATGCCGAAACATCTCTGAAGTCTGAATGTTAATGTTTAAATTAGCCCTCGGCAGAGCCAGAGGTAGTTGCTTGTGAGCCTGGTAGCAGCTTGGTATCTGAATCGGTAGAAACCAGTTGCTGGAGCCTGGCGGGAGTTGGATTGTTAATTACAGTGCGGAAGCTATCATCATAAAACTCCAGATTATTGTAATGAATCAGTGCTCTGATCTCTTGAACGTAGTCTTCACCACGCTCTGAATAGCCAAGCAGGCCTTCTGCCATCTCCAGGCCAGAGAGAGGATTGTTAGAGCGCCTGTCTTTGAGACGAATGTCGCGTATCAGTTGGTAGGTCGGATGACGGTTCAAGTTCTGAATATAGGCTCGCACTGAGCGGTAGGGCGATGCAAATTTGGCGACCTCGTGAACGGCACCCTCCCGACGACTCTGCGGCACCAAACCACAACCTCTGGAGAAGCACCACTGACCAAACAAATTGTTTCCGTCTACGGCAAAGCGCGATGTCCCCCACGCTGATTCGTTAGCGGCCTGGGCAAGAACCAATGAAGGTGGAATCACATCCAGGCGCTTGTGCAGCGAAGCGAACTGCTCTGGGCTACCGACATCTGCATCTACTCTTAGCCGATCAGCCTGAGCAGCAAGCCAGTTTTTTTCTTTAATGGTCAGATCTGATTTTTTTGACAGACTATCAAGATAATCCCTTTCGATCAGAATGCGGGAATTAGCCAATACAACACGAGGATAAAGAAACGAGAAAAAAGCGGCCTTTTTCTCAGTAGTGTCACGAATCGCGGAAAAATCGGGAAGGGGGTCATTAGCCCATTCTGGCAATGGCGGCAGTGTGGCCAAGGCAAGTTCGGATCCGGATTCTCCGGCATGGCCGCCGCCCGTACCACTAGTTGGTATATACAGGCTTCCGCCCAGTGCGAATATCGCCAGGGGCAACGAAAACATCAGCGCCCGTATACCTGCAGACATAAATTCTCTCGCTAAAATCGATATGACAAGGATTATAGCAGTTTATACGAGTGAGTCTCGCCTACGGTTGAACCGCTGCAGTTGTTCAGGGAATCCGGGTTGCCAGTATCAGGCCGAGATAACTCTCACCAGCCTGCGTGTCCTGCAACCGAAGATAGAATTGATCTTTGTCGGGAGTAAAGAAACCGTTAAGTTTCAGGTTGCCGCTCTCAAATGAGACTACGCCATTACCGGATGATGCATAGCTAAGGCTGGTATCAGTGCCAGCCTGCAACTCAGGCGCAGATACGCTTTCCCCGCTAACAGAGTGGATCATGTTGAGGGTAGGCACGTTAATACGTGCCGACGAGCCAGACAGAATCGTGAGCACGCCGTTATCAAAATGCTTCAGATGGTTTGTGTCGGCACCCAGCCCCATTGCCAGGCCCTGCAGGCGAAATTGACCACTGCCAGGTGCTGTCCCGGAGGTTTGTCTGGCAGCAATCAGAATGCCGTCACCCATAGGGCTGTCGTCCAGAGTAAAGGCCATCAGGCTGCCATCAGGTGTGCTGGCGCCAATACCCAGATCCGGCTTCTGGTTTGAATTTGAAGCAGTACCTATATCAAGGTTCAGGCGGCCGTTGTAAACGTCTGCAGACGACAATCTTGAAGGCCGGCGAGTAACCGGCCAGGATTCTGAGCGAACGCCGGTATCATCCGTTACAACGGTACCATCCGAATTGCGCTGAAGGCTTGTGTAGGTCTGGTTGACCGCGCCATTGCCCGTTTGCCATTCGCCAAGCCCGGACTCAATCACCAGTGGGGGAGCAGAAGATGGGTTATCGTTAAAACGGGCCGCGAAATACAGAGTGTTATAACTATTGCCGCTGATGTTGGCCAGGCTGAACCCGTCTTTACGCAAGAGGTCAATTTCAATCACCGAAACATAGTGCTCTTCCAGAGTTCTGCCGCGCTTGAGGTTCTTGCCAGACGCAAGCAGCTCAATAGCCTTGCCGGCGCTGAAATAGCCGCTAACCACCCGATCTGGCCCAGTGGCTGAAGACACTGGCGTACTGGTGAACGCGTCCAGATAATACGGGTTTCGGGTCCAGCCAATTGTTTGTGAACTGCCCC
>DATJDA010000042.1:0-2148 GCA_035497695.1 Marinobacter sp.
AAAAGAGTAACCAGATAGGCGTATACCCACTGTTGCAAACAAGCCGTGTTACGCAACCGGAAAACACCAAAGAAAAGCACAGCGCTTGCTGCAAGTTCAGTAGCTGCCAGCCACCAGTATCCATTCAGCATTTGCAGGCAAGCAAAAACTACCAGAGCGGATCCGGTCACAGTAAACAGGAGCCGCATAATCGAGCGACGGTCGCCGTCGCGAAGGCCGGAGCGGCTCTGCTCAAGAGTCGCTCCCAGATCCGTGACTTCAGACATAACTTATGCCGTTTCTATCCTTGATGAACAGCAAGTATAGGGTGTTTTTACTGAGTATGGAACGTACAGAAAGCGGGCGTTATTGCCCGCTTTCTGTACTCTGTCAGTTAAATATATAAATTCTTTTTGGAGAACCGCTGAACCAGCGGCTGGTAAGCAGAGCCCAATAACCGGTTAATGACATCAATCCCCCAGGCATCGGGACCAACAAGAATTCGCGATTCATCTTTGATGATGCCTTTCACAATGATCTCTGCGGCTTTTTCCGGCGTTGTTATTGCCAGCTTGTCGAACCCTTTGCGCTGTGCTTCGCCATTTTCAGACTTACCCATACGCGCAGAATTGGCGATATTGGTCCGGATACCTCCCGGATGCACACAGCTTACCGACACGGGTTGATTTTCAAGTTTCATTTCCTGACGAAGAGACTCGGAAAATCCCCGAACCGCAAACTTGGCAGCATTATATGCACTTTGCTTGGGCACACCGATCAAGCCAAAAACGCTTGAAATATTAACAATATGGCCATCACCAGAGGCAATCAGATGAGGTAAGAATGCACGGGTCCCATGGGCGACTCCCCAGAAATCAATGTCCATCACCCAGGCAAAGTCTTCATCTGTCATTTCCCGTACCGACGCCGATAGCGCCACGCCGGCATTGTTAATGATCAGGTTTACCTGGCCAAAATCCTTCGCCACCTGGTCCGCATGGGCGTAGATAGCATCCCGGTCTGACACATCCAGTGTATAGCTTTTTACATCCAAACCCTTAAGAGTTGCTACAGTTTCGGCTAGTCCCGCTTTGTTAACGTCTGACAGCGCCAACCGACAACCACGGGTAGCCAAAGCCTGCGCCAGAGCCCGACCAATACCTGAGCCGGCCCCGGTAACAACAGCGACTTTATTCTTCAGATTTTTCATGATTCAGGATCTCTTTTCGTTTTTATTAAAGTAAATACTCTAGCAGGTGCTGGCACTCTGAACATGGCTAAAACAAGCGGACCTTTCAGGCATTACGGCCACCCTCTGACACTGTCATTCAGATTTGGGTACAATTCCCCCGGCAACTGCCTTCTACTCTGGATAAACGGACATTTCGTATGGAATGGAGCCTTACACATTTCTGGCTGATTCTCGCTCTTGTTCTGAGCCTTGCAGAACTCACCTCAGGTGTACTGTTGCTGCTGGCGCTAGGCATAGCCGCAGCAATGACAGCACTACTTGCCTTCTTTGGCGTACATTTTGAATGGCAACTGGTCGGTATGGGTGTGTTCTCGGGATTGTTTGTTCCCATTGCTGTCTTCTGGATACACCCCAGATTCTCTCCAAAAGGGGTCGCCTACGGCACAACGGGCACTGGCGTAGAGCAGGGCCAGCGTTACCGCACGATAAGGCGGGACTTTGATGACGCCACTGGCATCAAGATAAACGGTGATTTTTATCGCCTGAATATCACAGATACGGATATCACAGAACTCCCAGAGGGAACTGAGGTTATCTTCAGGTATTTTGACGGCACCACGGCCGTCGTCGACGCGATCACACACAAGGAACAGTAAGTATGGAATCACTCATTACACCAGGGCTTGTGCTCAGCCTGATTGTTGTTGCTATTGGCATTTTTATTATTGCCAAAGGACTGGTTATCGTACGCCAGTCTGAAGTCATTGTTATCGAGCGCCTTGGCTCATTTAATCGGGTTCTGGAAAGCGGCATAAACATTATTATTCCGTTCATTGAGAAGCCGCGACCGATCACCATGATTCGCTACCTGCGTCTGGGTGATGAATATCACGCCACCACCACCGAAGAAATCCGCATTGATCGCCGTGAAACGGTGATGGATTTCCCTGGCCAGCCAGTGGTCACTACAGACAACG
>DATJDA010000043.1:0-4555 GCA_035497695.1 Marinobacter sp.
AGTGCCCCATACTTCGTGACATACACGAGTAAGGGCGGCGGTCAGAGTGGTTTTACCATGGTCAACGTGACCAATGGTGCCCACGTTCAAGTGCGGCTTACTACGCTCAAATTTAGATTTAGACACGGTTACACCTCTTCCTGTTTTCTTAAGTCCTGGGGATCAACCCTTATTAATGATCGCTTCGGCAATGTTCGATGGAGCTTCCATATAGCGAGAGAACTCCATCGCATAAGACGCCCGGCCTTGCGTTGCAGAACGCAGATCAGTGGCGTAACCAAACATTTCCGACAATGGAACCTCTGCACGGATGATCTTACCGGCCGGACTGTCGTCCATGCCCTGAATGACACCGCGACGACGGTTCAGGTCACCAACAACATCACCCATGTAATCTTCCGGCGTCATGACTTCAACTTTCATGATTGGCTCAAGCAGCGCCGGACTTGCTTCCAGTGCGCCCTTTTTCATGGCCATGGAACCAGCAACCTTGAACGCCATCTCGTTAGAGTCAACGTCATGATACGAACCGTCGTACAGGGTAGCCTTGATGCCCAGCAACGGGTAGCCGGCGAGGCAACCATTCTGCATTTGCTCAAAAATACCCTGCTGAACCGCTGGAATATATTCCTTTGGAACAACACCACCAACGATTCCATTCACAAAGATGAAGTTTTCGCCATCTTCGACATCAAGCGGCAGTGGCTCAATCTTGATTTTGACGTGACCATACTGACCGCGACCACCAGACTGCCTAATAAACTTACCTTCAACATCAACCGACTTGCGAATGCACTCGCGATAAGCAACCTGCGGCTTGCCAATATTGGCCTCCACATGGAACTCACGGCGCATACGATCAACGATAATGTCCAGGTGCAGCTCACCCATACCGGAAATGATAGTCTGCCCGGACTCTTCGTCTGTGCGCACGCGGAATGAAGGGTCTTCCTGAGCCAGTTTACCCAGAGCAACACCCATCTTCTCTTGGTCAGCCTTTGACTTGGGCTCAACAGCGACAGAAATTACCGGCTCTGGGAAGTCCATACGCTCAAGAACGATCTTATGATTCTCGTCACACAGGGTGTCGCCAGTGGTAACGTTTTTAAGACCGATTGCTGCAGCAATATCACCCGCCCAAACCTCTTTGATTTCGGCGCGATCATTGGCGTGCATCTGAACCATACGGCCTACACGTTCTTTCTTCAGCTTCACAGAGTTGTAAACCGCGTTTCCGGATTCCAGCTTGCCGGAGTACACGCGGAAGAACGTCAAACTACCAACAAATGGGTCGGTAGCAATTTTGAACGCCAGCGCGGAAAAAGGAGCATCATCGTCGGCTGCACGGGTTTCTTCTGTGCCCTCATCGTCAACCAGACCACGGATGGCCTTAACTTCATCAGGCGCCGGCAGGAATTCGACAACAGCATCCAGTACTGCCTGAACACCTTTGTTCTTGAATGCAGAACCGCAGCAAGCAACGACGATTTCGTTGGCAATGGTCCGAATACGAAGGCCTTTCTTGATATCTTCCAGGCTCAGATCACCCTCTTCAAGATACCTGTCCATAAGCTCTTCATTGGCTTCAGCCGCAGCCTCGACCATATTCTCACGAGCTTTCGCTGCAGCAGCGACCATAGACTCAGGGATATCCTGTGTCTCGTAAGTCATACCCTGATCAGCATCGTGCCAGTAGATCGCCTTCATCCGGAGCAGGTCAACAATTCCGGAAAACTGCTCCTCTGCACCAATTGGCAACTGAATGGGAACCGCTGTTGCACCAAGGCGATCGCGAATCTGACGAACAACACGAAGGAAGTCGGCACCGGCACGGTCGAGCTTGTTAACAAACACCATGCGAGGAACTTCATACTTGTTAGCCTGGCGCCAGACCGTTTCAGACTGAGGCTCAACACCTGAGGTGCCGCAGAACACAACAACCGCACCATCGAGAACACGCAGTGAACGCTCCACCTCAACGGTGAAGTCTACGTGCCCCGGTGTATCGATGATGTTTATGCGATGCTCAGGATACTGTTTATCCATACCCCGCCAGAAAGCGGTAACGGCAGCAGAGGTGATAGTAATACCACGCTCCTGCTCCTGCGCCATCCAGTCTGTTGTGGAAGCACCATCATGGGTCTCGCCCATTTTATGACTGCGACCGGTGAAATAAAGAATACGTTCGGTCGTGGTGGTTTTGCCCGCATCCACGTGCGCAACGATACCAATATTCCTGTAACGTTTGATAGGAGTTTTACGTGCCACTGTATAAACCTCGGCTGTTTAGAAACGGAAGTGAGAGAACGCCTTGTTGGCTTCTGCCATACGGTGTACATCTTCACGCTTCTTAACAGCAGCACCCTTGCTGTCAGCGGCGTCAAGAATTTCACCAGCCAGACGTTGCGCCATGGACTTCTCACCGCGCTTCCGTGAAAATTCTACGAGCCAGCGCATTGCCAGCGCGTTCTGACGGGAAGGCCGCACTTCTACAGGCACCTGGTAAGTAGCACCACCAACACGACGGGATTTAACCTCGACCATCGGCTGAATATTTTCCAGGGCCTTTTCAAACAAGTCGATTGGCTCTTCTTTAGATTTTTCGGCAACAATAGCGAGTGCGCCATAAACAATGCGCTCCGCAACAGCCTTTTTACCACTTTCCATCACATGATTGATGAACTTGGCAAGACGTGCACTGCCGAATTTAGGATCCGGGATAATCTCCCGCTTTGCTGCAACTCTTCTTCTAGGCATCGATAAGCCCTTCTATCTTAAAGGTCTTCAGGAATCTCTGAGATAGCACATGCTACTCAGCCTTACTCTTATCGTTCTGGCAAGCAACGATAAAAGACACCACTCACAACATCAGGACTTGGGTCGTTTTGCACCGTACTTCGAGCGACCCTGCTTACGGTTCTGTACACCCTGGGTGTCCAGTGTTCCGCGAACAGTGTGATAACGCACACCCGGAAGGTCTTTAACCCGACCACCACGGATAAGCACAACACTGTGCTCCTGAAGGTTGTGACCTTCACCACCAATGTATGAGGAAACCTCGAAACCGTTGGTCAGACGAACACGGCATACTTTACGCAATGCAGAGTTCGGCTTCTTCGGCGTTGTGGTATACACACGTGTGCACACACCACGACGTTGCGGGCATGCCTGAAGAGCAGGAACGTCGCTCTTGGCTACCTTACGTTTACGAGGCTTACGCACCAACTGATTAATCGTTGTCATGTAAGCAAACTCCAAAACCCATTTCTATGAAACTTACCCCCAGCGAAGGGGGTAAAATTTAAGGGACGCAAGTGTAAGCCTGCGCCCCCTGCCAGTCAAGACGACTGATCTCTTTTTAACCACCATCAGGGCAGATAATCACCCCGGGCGGCACTTCTTCTCAACTCAGCTTCCGCGATTGAGCTCAGCGCTCAGCGCCTCTTCTACATCCGCTGCCGTAACACCCTGCGCTTCCAACTCCCGTCTGCGACGACGTTCAGCGTGATAAGCAAGGCCGGTTCCAGCTGGAATCAGTCGTCCGACCACTACGTTTTCTTTCAAGCCACGCAGGTAGTCACGCTTGCCAGTAACCGCTCCCTCGGTGAGTACCCGGGTAGTTTCCTGGAAAGATGCCGCAGAAATAAACGACTCTGTTGCCAGTGACGCTTTGGTGATGCCCAGCAGCAAGCGGGTGAACCGCGCAGGCTCTTTATCAGCCTTGACCGCCTCTTCATTCGCCTCCAGAAGTCTGGTGATCTCAATCTGATCGCCAGACAGCAATGGCGTGTCGCCCGGATCAGTGATTTCCACTTTCCGCAGCATCTGACGAACGATAACCTCAATGTGCTTATCGTTGATCACAACACCCTGCAGTCGATAAACATCCTGTATTTCGTTGGTGATGTATTTTGCCAGCGCAACCACACCCAATAGGCGCAGTATATCGTGAGGGTTAGATGGGCCATCGGAAACAACTTCACCCTTCTCAACCGTTTCACCTTCAAATACGTTCATCTGGCGATGCTTTGGTATCAGAACCTCATAGGGATCCGCGTCCTTCGGCGTGATGACCAAACGCTTCTTGCCCTTGGTCTCCTTACCGAAGGAAATGGTGCCACTGATCTCTGCGAGGATAGACGACTCCTTCGGGCGACGAGCCTCAAACAGGTCAGCGACCCGAGGCAGACCACCTGTGATATCCCGGGTTTTCGAGCTTTCACGGGGGATACGTGCAACCACATCACCAAGCGTAATATGGGCACCATTAGCCATGGTTACCAGGGCATGAGCAGGCAGGAAGTAAATAGCAGTACCACCACCTGGCAGCTCCACATCTTCGCCTTTATCATCCACCACCTGAATGGCAGGGCGAATATCCTTGCCAGCCGCAGGCCGCTCCTTCGGATCGATAACCTCCATGGTAGACAGGCCGGTCAAGTCGTCCGTCTGGGTCTGGACAGTGATACCCTGATCCATATTGACGAACTTGGCGGTGCCTTCTACCTCGGCAATAATCGGGTGAGTGTGCGGATCCCACTTGGCAACCACAACC
>DATJDA010000044.1:0-3498 GCA_035497695.1 Marinobacter sp.
CCTTGGAGCCACTCCGTCATCAGGCAAGAATGCAAATTGGTACTGTCCGTCTACGGCAACAGCGGTAGTTTGTGCCACTGTGGTGTAAACATCGCCCTCTGGGTCGGGGTCGGGATGAACCAGAAGCACAAAGTGACGGCCCGCATCTCGTGCCTGCCTGTCGGTAATCTGCTGACCAATCACGGGAACGGTGAGCACGGAAGAGGCCTCTGTACTCGTGCTATAAGTAATGTCCAGGCGCCCTCGGTATGAGATGCCAGGGTTCATTTTTTCAGGATTCAGTGTCAATTTAATAATTGCCGTCTCGTTAGTATCCACCCCGGATGGCAAAGATGTTTCAGGCGTTGCAGAAAACCATAAATCTGACGCTGCAATATTTTCGATCACGGCGCTATGACTGCCTAGCGGAGAGATCACCACAAAGGTATCTCCAGCCACCCCAGCCTCTGTGGCAAGGCTTGCAACCGCAGGCGATGCTGTTATCAACTCAGGCACACTGCCAGATAAAACGGCCTGCATGGCTTTACCACCATCAAGCAGGCCGAAGCCAAGGCTATCTATGCGTTTGCAGGGAAAGTCGCAGGGGGAGGCAGTTAAATTTCCACTGTTCAGAAACCCGCGGACATCGTCATACTTCAGATCCGGATTGGCCGCTTTCATCAATGCGAGCACTCCGGAAAAATGCGGCGCAGCCATGGAGGTTCCCTGCAGCCCAAGATAGACCTCGGTTAACTCACCATTGATTACCGCAGCGCTGGTGCTGCTTATCAAATCTCCCTGGCTACTACCACTGCTGCTGCGACTGGCATCGCCACCCGGGGCAGCAATATCAATAGTAGCGCCAAAGTTGGAGTAGCTGGCCAGCCTGCCTGCACCATCCGTTGCAGATACCGAAAAGACGTAATCTAACCCAGCCGGACAGGATCGTTCGCTGGTTGCAGAATTCCCAGCGGCCGCAACAAATAACATATTTTTAGTTTTTGCACCGTATTCGATAATACTCTGCAGGCTGCCTTTTTTTCCACGTACTGCAGGGCCGCTACAGGGCAGGCCGCCAAGACTCAGATTTACAATATCGGCCTTCGCTGCCGTCTGATCTGTCCCGACAACCCATTGCATGGCTTCAATCAGATCGGCAAGCGAGCCTGTTCCACCCTCGCCAAGTACCCGAACCGGTATCAGCGTTGATTTGAAAGCAATCCCCGCTCCCCCTCTGCCATTTACCTCTGCTGCAATGGTTCCGGCCACATGGGTGCCGTGAAAAACACTCCCGCCAACGGCGTTTCCTGGGTCTTCCGGCTGCTCGCCATCAACAAAATCATACCCCGGCCCAACATTACCGTTCAGATCGCTGTGCCATGCTCTCGTGCTTCTGTTATAAAACAGCCCGGTGTCCATGACTGCTACTTTTACGCCGCTACCGCCACCAGGAGCCAACTGCCAGGCTACCGGACCATTTATCAGACTGTAATGCCACTGCTGTCCAAGCACACTCGAATTATACAAAGGTTCACTTACTGGCGTATTCAGGGCGTGAGTTCGGTAATTCGGTGATGCCCAGTCTACAGAGGGATCTTTACTCAGCGTGTTAATCCAGGACAGCGTATCAGCAGTTTTGCCTGCAGAAAGCCTGCTGGTCGTTGCCGGCTGTTTAAACACCCAAACCCCGGGTGCCAGTTCACGATCAGCCTGTGCCATGGACCGGGTGGTGTATGACGAAGGAGCGCCGAAGGTTTGGGCCCGATTTTTCAGGCTGACAATGGCTTCGCCAGGCACGTAATCGTGTTCAGGCCAACGAAATGACCGGGCAAGGGAAGACTCCGTCCGCTGGGCCGAAAGTATGTAAAGCATCGGTGCGGTTCCGGCAGATTCGACAGAGATTGTATAGTTGCCCTCCGCTATATTCTCAGGGCTGATCGTTACTCGTGCACCAGACCGGTTCGCAGTTTCCGTTGTAACCGGCGCACCGCTGGCATCTGTCAGTCTCAGAGTAATGTCAGAAGTAAAGCCCGCGCGAGTCTCGAAGATTTGCAAACTAACTTCAAAGCCCGGCCTGAAAGGGAAGGTGTATCGGTCAACAGGATCAAAAAAATAATTAAATGCCCACCCCCGGTCACCCGGATATTCTCCCTCACTGCCACTTACATACCCGGCCAGCAGAAATTCTGCAGGTAAGCCCTGGGCACTCTGGGCGGGCCTGGAGTACAACAGGGCATCGGCATTATCTTTGTCTACCCGCGTGCCGGCCTCAATGTCGATCACTCCCGAAAGGGCAACATTAGTCGATATCGGTAATTCTGCACTCCCAGAGTTTCCACCGCACCCCGTCAGAACAAACATCATCAGGATTACAAGGGCTGTTCCGTCTCCCAACCCCCGGTCCTGTTTACCTACTGCATCCAATTCACAAACTCCCAAAGTGTCGGCAACAAGCATGGGCGATCAGACTTTTCCTTCAGCCAAGCGCTATCCCCGGGTATGGCCAGGTAAAAAAAACCTGTCTTCCAAACGCAAAAAACCATCGAAAGATCACTCTGTCGATGGTTCTAAAGATAGCTGATCACATGTTAAAGCGCATAGAACAATAGAGGTATGAAAGCAACAATCAGCAAGGTTGGCCCCATCACTGCCAAAGGCAATAGCAGACGTTCGTATCTGTGCCAGAAAGAACCGGTGCGCTCTGCAGCCAGCACCTCGCTTTCCCCGACTACTTGCCGTGTTAACAAGTGATTCAAAGCCACAGGCGGGCTCAGATAGCCAAGTTCAAAAGCCACCAGACATACAATCCAGAAGTGCAGCGGATCCAGACCAAGCTTAATAGCTGGCTGGGCAATGGTGGCCGATACCAGAATCACAGCACCAAATGGGTCCATGACCATACCTATAAACGTCAGCATGAGTACGATTACCAGCATGGCCACCCACGGGCTGGTGAGATGTTCCGGGAACAGGATTTGCACAATATCGGAACGCTCAAGAATTCCCCCCAAACAGATTGAAAACCCTATCAGCGCCAGCAGTGCGCCTATATGCACGGCAGAGTCGCCAGCAGCAGAGGCACTGCGGTGCCAGAATGCCTGCATGCGCGACTCTTCATCTGCCCGGTTGTTCTTGCCTGCATCCAGTATCACCAGTGCCAACATCACCAGTGGCAAGATCATAGGTGCGCTGTATTCGTTAAACTTCAGCCCGAGAAAGCCCCAGATTCCGAGAATGACTGCAGCGGCGACCAGCACATACGGCAGCAACGGCCTGAGACGAGCCAGTGAGGCCTGGAACGCGCCCGGTACCGGCCTTGGCCTCCAGTTACCTTCGGTTTTACAGACGATAAGGGTGAACAAGGTGGCAGACATAAGGAATACCCAGAACCCCCAACTGTACATTTCTGTGGTGGTTACTTCCTTGTTCAAAGCGGCGACAACGACAATCAGCAGGCACGGGTTGAGCACCACCCCCAGACTTCCGGACATGGCCGTGGTAGCCAGTGACAATTGACGC
>DATJDA010000045.1:0-7915 GCA_035497695.1 Marinobacter sp.
CAGTTTATGAAGGTAGTAGCCTTCACCACAGCCTGCATCCAGGCAGGAGATACTTTCCGTTGAAGCCAGCCCATCCAGCACCGCCAGATTAACGGCATCTGCTATCGGTTTGTAAAACCCTGACGCCAGAAAGCGCTGACGGGCAGCCACCATTTCCTTACTGTCACCCGGACTTTTCGTTCGTTTTTTTTGAACGGGTAATAGATGAACATACCCTTGCCGGGCAAGATCAAAGCTATGACCGGCCTCGCAATACCATTGCTTTTCATTGTGAATGAGGGCTTGCCCATCCAGAGGGCACGCCAGAGCAGTAAAGGGTGTACAGGTCATCGGCAAGGCGTCCAACAGATAGTAAGGTTCGGTTTCGCTCTGTGTGCGTTAACGTTAATACGAAATAAAAAAGACACCCGAAGGTGTCTTTTTTAAAGCTCATCAGAAAGTTACAGAACCTTCTTCAGTTCTTCCTCTAACTCCGGAACGGCTACGAACAGATCTGCAACCAGGCCGTAATCTGCAACCTGGAAGATTGGAGCTTCTTCGTCCTTGTTGATCGCAACGATCACCTTGGACTCAGACATGCCAGCGATATGCTGGATCGCACCGGAAATTCCAACAGCTATGTACAACTGGGGCGCAACAATTTTGCCAGTTTGACCAACCTGCATATCGTTGGGAACAAAACCAGCGTCAACGGCCGCACGGGATGCACCCATACCAGCACCCAACAGATCCGCAATCTTCTCCAGCATTTTGAAGTTCTCGCCATTCTGCATACCACGGCCACCGGAAATAACAATACTGGCACTGGCCAGTTCCGGACGGTCGGACTTCGCTTTCTCTTCGCTCACATACGTAGACAGACCGGCATCTTTTACAATATCCAGTTGTTCAACGGATGCGGAGCCACCTTCCGCCGATACTGGATCAAAGCCAGTCGGACGTACGGTGATAACCTTAATGCTGTCGCTTGCTTTCACAGTAGCAATAGCATTACCCGCATAGATAGGACGGGCAAATGTATCAGCAGACTCAACGCGGATAATGTCAGAAATCTGGGCAACGTCCAGTAACGCTGCAACCCGTGGCATGAAATCTTTACCAGTGGTGCCGGCAGCCGCCAGGATATGACTATAGCCCTTACCCAGTTCAGCAACGAGTTCGCCCAGGTTTTCACCCAGAAAGTGACCATAAACCGCGTTGTCAGCAACCAATACCTTATTGACACCTTCGGCCTTGGCAGCGGCTTCTGCAACGGCACCACAACCTGCACCAGCAACCAGGACATCAATGTCCCCGCCGATGGCCTTGGCAGCCGCAATAACATTCAGGGTAGCCAGCTTCAGGCTGCTGTTGTCATGTTCAGCAATTACAAGGATGCTCATCAGATCACCTTCGCTTCGTTCTTTAGTTTATCAACCAGTTCCGCGACATCAGCTACTTTAACACCCGCTTTGCGAGCGGCTGGTGCTTCAACTTTCAAGGTAGAGAGGCGCGATACAATATCAACACCAAGATCCGCAGGGCTCACAGACTCGAGCGGCTTCTTCTTGGCTTTCATGATATTTGGCAGAGACGCATAACGCGGCTCGTTCAAACGAAGGTCGGTTGTGATAACAGCGGGCAGACTCAGAGAAACGGTCATATGACCACCATCCACTTCGCGGGTTACATTAACCTTGTCACCATCTACGACCACTTCGGAAGCAAACGTACCCTGCCCCATTCCAGCCAGTGCGGCCAGCATCTGGCCAGTCTGGTTGTTGTCTGAATCAATAGACTGCTTGCCGAGGATAACCAGCTTTGGCTGTTCTTTATCAACGATAGCTTTCAGCAGCTTGGCCGCTTCGAGCGACTCAACTTCTTCGTCTGTTTCAACATGGATACCACGATCAGCACCCAGTGCCAAGGCAGTACGAATCTGCTCCTGAGCAGCCTTGGCACCAATGGAAACCACTACGATTTCATTGACAATACCCTTTTCTTTCAGGCGAACCGCTTCTTCAACAGCGATTTCACAGAATGGATTCATTGCCATCTTAACGTTGGCGAGATCAACACCGGTGTTATCAGATTTGACACGCACCTTAACGTTGTAGTCGATTACTCGTTTTACAGCGACCAGAACCTTCATAGATTCCTCGTTCTTCTACGATGGGTTTAAAGACTCGCAATCAGAAATGCTCTTCCAGAAATCCGGAGATAGCAATGAACAGAGCATTCTTGATTCCTGCCGTATCGGTGTAACGCCTCAGTTACCAGCGTTCAGACCGAATGTTACAAAAAAATTTACGCTTTTACACACGGGGCCTGCTGCCTCGGCGGACCAATACTGCAGGCAAAGGCTAAACGGGTCAATAGTCCCGTTCGACGCACGAGAAGTGTTAATAAAGCAAATGGACGGGGTGTGAGCCCATTCTGACGTAGAACAATACTAAAATTTGTTTCAGAACACACTATCTTCCCGCTACGGGTTACAATGCCAAAGGATGACACGAAATTCAAACAAACGTTTGTTTGAAATTTAAAATGCGTTATCCTTTCAGGCTGATAAATGGGCCAACCAAGTGTCTGACAGTCGTCTACAGGCGACTTTACCGGTATCATTAGGCCCCTTAGCCTGCGGGCACATAACATTCATTAAAGAAGTGTGAGGAGACCAACGTGGAACGCGAATCAATGGAATTTGATGTTCTGATCGTAGGCGGTGGCCCGGCTGGTCTGGCAGCCGCCTGTCGCACCATGCAACTGGCGAAAGAAGCGGGTGAAGAACTGACCGTATGCGTGGTAGAAAAAGGTTCTGAAATTGGCGCACATATTTTAGCCGGTACCGTATTTGAGCCCACTGCCCTCACCGAACTCTTTCCAGACTGGAAAGAGAAAGGTGCACCGTTGAACACTCCGGTTACACGTGATGATATTTTCCTGCTGCGAACCCAGGACAAAGCAACGAAAATTCCAAATATCTTTGTGCCAAAGAACATGCACAACCATGGCAACTACATAATCAGTCTGGGGAACCTTTGTCGCTGGCTGGCCGAACAAGCCGAACAACTGGGTGTGGAAGTTTATCCAGGGTTTGCTGCCTCTGAAATCATTATGGAGAATGGCCAGGTTAAAGGGATCATTACCGGTGATATGGGCGTTGCCCGTGATGGCTCTCATAAAGACAGCTATATGCCCGGCATGGAGTTACGTGCCAAATACACTTTGTTTACGGAAGGCTGCAGAGGCCATTTAGGCAAGCGCCTGATTAAGGATTTCAAACTGGATGAGGGCAAAGATCCGCAGCATTACGGTATTGGTATCAAAGAGCTGTGGGACATTGACCCGGCCATACATGAGCCAGGCCTGGTTGTTCATACAACGGGCTGGCCGCTGAATGAGACCAAGACAACCGGCGGTGCATTCCTGTACCACCTGGAAAATGGCCAGGCGTACGTTGGTCTGATTACTGATCTTTCCTACAGCAACCCCCACCTGAGTCCATTTGATGAGTTCCAGCGCCTGAAACTTCACCCGGAAATCAGAAAATACCTGGAAGGCGGCAAGCGCGTTTCTTACGGTGCCCGCGCAATGGCGAAGGGTGGCTACAACTCTCTGCCAAAGATGAGCTTCCCGGGTGGTCTGTTGTTGGGCTGCAACGCCGGAACCATGAACAGTTCTAAAATCAAAGGCTCACATACGGCCATGAAATCTGGCCTGCTCGGAGCAGAAGCTGTATTTGAAGCGCTGAAAGGCGGCAAAACCGGAGAAGAAATTACCGGGTTCCAGAAACGGTTTGAAGATAGCTGGCTATACAAAGAGCTCTACACCGAACGTAACTTTAGTCCGGCCATGCACAAGTTCGGCAATGTGATCGGCGGTGCGTTAGCGTATTTCGAGCAGAATATTCTGCGCCGCAGCTTACCGTTCACGCTTCACGATACGGTGCCAGATTACGCCACCATGAAGCTGGCATCTGAATCGAAAAAAATCGATTACCCGAAACCGGATAACAAGTTAACCTTTGATCGCCTTACCTCGGTGTTTGTATCCAATACCAACCACGAGGAAGATCAACCGGTTCATTTGCTGTTAACCAACCCGGAAATTCCGATTCAGGATAACCTGCCAAAGTTCAATGAACCTGCTCAGCGCTACTGTCCAGCGGGTGTATACGAGGTTGTAGATGCCGAAGATGGCAGTGGCAAGAGATTCCAGATTAACGCTCAGAACTGCGTTCACTGTAAAACCTGTGACATCAAAGATCCCGCCCAGAATATTACCTGGGTAACACCGGAAGGCGGCGGCGGCCCCAACTATCCGAATATGTAATAAAATGGGGGTTAGAATCTTAATCCCCATAAAAAAAGGAGTCAGAGCTAAAGTTCTGACTCCTTTTTTTCTTCATGAATCAGTGAACGTGACCGTGTTCCTGTTCTTCTTTTGTCGCTTCGCGAGTCTCAATCACTTCAACATCAAAGTGCAGAGTCTCACCTGCTAGCGGATGGTTGGCGTCGATAGTGACGGTGTCATCGTTAACCTCCACCACACGAACAATCTGGGGACCACCAGGAGTCTGTGCCTGAAACTGCATACCTGGTTCGATGTTTTCTACACCTTCAAATGCAGAACGGGGTACCGGCTGTACCAGTTCCTGATTTATTTCACCGTAGGCATCAGCCGGCTCTACAGAGACCTTGGCCTGATAGCCTGTGTCCTTGTCGCTAAGCGCACTTTCCAGTCCACCGATAATGTTTTGAGCACCTTCCAGATAGGCTAACGGCTCACCGCCTTCTACGCGTGATGAGTCTAGCTCCTCACCCGCGTTATTCGTGAGCGTGTAATGGATGGTGACAACACGAGGTTGGGCCATGTGATCTCCTTGCGTGTCGCAATGACTGTTTAATTGAATTTAGGCAATCGAAAGTGATCGTGAACAGCCAGCTGAACCGAGGAACTAACGACCACCGGGCCTCGTTTGAGAGCCAGGCTCATAACAAGTACGAACCCGCAGTTTAACAAGTGATGTACTGCACTTTCCACCCGGATTTTTATGGGCCGGCGTGCGCGGTCAGACAACCGGGCCAATTTTATAAAAATCACCTTTGCTAAAAACGCCGAAAAACAACTGACCGTGCAGGGATTTTTCTTCCATATTTGCCGTCAGATCGTAATAGGCTGCGGTTACAAGCCGGGCAACAAGACCGTTGCGAACGTGTATAACGGGGCGCGGCTCTTCTGAGCCAGGATATGTACCCACCTCAAGTGGGTGCTCCTTTCCAACTTCCAGCACCTCACCGACGTTTGTCGTTAAGCTGACAATCTGAGACTCACCCTCACCTTCTATTGCGAGGGAGTGTGCAAGCAAAGGTGCATCTTCAACCCGAATACGCCACTTCTCTACAGGGGTTACGAGATAATATCCGCCATCTTCTTCGCGACGTAATATGGTTGAAAAAAGACGAACAATCGCCTCCCGGGTTATAGGATCACCTTTATGCAACCACTGCCCGTCATGGGTAACAAGCAAGTCCATGTCACCGGACAGTTCAGGATGCCACTTGTCCAGGGGAGGATGCTGGACGTTCTTTGTCGCTTCTGTTGCGTATTTGGCAAGTTTGTCGGGAGTCTGGCTCATACCATAGCGGCCTGAAAGTACTGCAGTGAAAATTTATAACGAGTATGGGTGTCAGGGTAAAAACTGTGCTTTCAGGTCGGCACAGCCAGGGCCCGTCACTGGCATGTCCAACAGCACTGCCTGAGCTGTCATAAATGGAATGCCCCGTCGGTGTCCGTCAACCAATAAAGTCGCCAGACTACCGACGAGCGGCATGTGAGAAACTAACATCAGAGGTGAAATCTTAGTCTGAAGCAGTGCATCCAGACACTGTGCGGGGTCGTCTTCCGGCTTAAGAAAGATTTTCTCGTCCACCGGGCAATTCAGCACTTCTGCAACAATGGCAGCGGTTTGTTGCGCTCTCACAAGCGGACTGACCCATATCCGCTCGGGCCGGTACGGGCTATTGGCAATACGAGCGGCTACATCGGCAACCTGTAATCGACCAGCTTCTGTTAACTCACGTCGCTGATCGAGCGTATGCCAGCCTGCCTCACCATGACGCATAATAAGCAGTTTCATGGGGCAAACCCTCCATTTGTTCGCTTTACTGACTGATGGTGCGCGGAAGAATAAATTCCACGTCTGAATTCTGAACAGCCATCATCAGCCCGCTGATTACTGCCTTGATAGACGCCGAGCCATACAAAATGTCATAAAGGCCGGATACCAGTGGCATTTGGATACCCATGGTCGCGGACTTCTCTTTTACCAGCTTCAATGTATAGATGCCCTCGGCAACCTGACCAAGTTCGGCAACGGCATCATCCAGCTTTTTACCCATACCAACCGCGTAACCAATTCGATAGTTACGGCTTTTCGATGACGTACAAGTAACAATAAGATCCCCCACTCCCGCCAACCCCATAAAGGTCATGGGATTCGCCCCCAGGCTAACGGCGAAACGGCTCATTTCAGCCAGCCCGCGGGTAATAAGCATTGCCTTGGCATTTTCACCCATGCCCAGGGCAGCAGACAGCCCGGCCACAATGGCATAGATGTTTTTGAGCGCACCCGCCAGCTCAACTCCGTATACATCAACGTTAGCATAAACCCGAAAGTACTCGCACCCCAACAAATCCTGTACCGTCTTGCGAACGTCCGGATCTTTTGCTGCAATAACTGTTGCTGTCAGGTCTTGATTGGCGATCTCACCGGCCAGGTTTGGACCACTCAACACACCTGTCCGGCAATGGGGAATTTCCTCCTGAAGAATTTCGCTCATTAGCTTGAAGCCGCGCTCTTCAATTCCCTTGGTGAGACTGACGACTATCTGGCCATCCGGAAACTCACTGCTGTGTTCTCGAATAACTGCCCGAAAGGCCTTGCTGGGAATGGCGACGAAAACAATGTCTGCCTTGCTGATGGCCGCTGCCAGATCGCTGGTGGGATGAATATCACCGGCCAGTATAATACCCGGCATGTATCGACTGTTGATACGGCTCCGGGCGATTTCTTCAACTTGTGATTCGTTGCGCATCCAGAAATGGACACGATGACCATTCTCGCCCAGAACCTTTGCCATAGCCGTGCCAAAGCTGCCGCCGCCAAGAATCGCAACGTCCCGCACAGGCCCGTTGTTTTTACCGCTCTGACGCTCGCTTTTTCCCGGCATAGCTATTCCGTTTTATGGTTTTATCAGATAAGGCTTCCGGGGCAACCCGGTATTAGCAGGTGAGCTGGCCACTGATCAGCCCGGCTCTTCACATTCCAGCGCACGTACCAGGTTTCTGAATTCCTCCCGATTCCGGCTGTTAAGGCCCATCAAGATCTTGTGTGCGTTCAGAACCTGATCACGAACCTGTTGTTCGCTGGCTTTAAGAACCGGGATTTCCTCCAGCTCCTCAATACGCGAGGCGGGCTCCCTGACAATGATGAAAATTTTGTCAAAGCCCATGGAGATAATAATGCGCGTAATATCCGGATTGGTGGATATTAATGTGGGCAAAAACTGACTTTGTTTCTGGGCTGCCATGGCAATTTTTGCCAACAGACCAAGGGTTGTGCTGTCTATGATTTCTGTTTCGGTAAGATCAATGACAACGGTTTTAAATTCGGGATCCTGAGTAATTGAGTCAACCAGATTATCTAACGTTGGACACAAACTCAGGCGGATCTCTCCGATAAACTTCAGAAGATATATCCCTTGATTTTCAGCTTGCAGGATCTTGTATCCGACCATACTTCTAATTGCCACTATTTCAACGACGCGTTGCCTGGTTCGTCTATGATATCTGTAACCGTCACAATAGCGATATCGTCCGGTATTTCCGTGATCTTGTCGAGTTCCAGAGCCTCGCCAAGAGATGCGATAGT